>CAJLTZ010000159.1 GCA_905209725.1 uncultured Muribaculaceae bacterium | reverse complement strand
GTATCAGGCATTTCGATTCCGCACTCTTTAGCAAGCAGCGAATAGCGGTATTCATCCACACCGATACTCTGCGGATCTCTCTTGGCTCGAAACTTGACCAGCCACTCTTTGCCTTCATAACGGGCGAAGATCTTGGGACGTGCGCCACCCGGAGAGCCACCACGATCTTGAAATTCCTCGATGCCTTTCCCCCTATATTCGTCGCTGCCCAATATCCGCTCTGCTTCCAATGCCAACTTTTCGAAATCGGCATAATCCTGTCGAGTCACGACACTATGATCCGGACGAAACTCCAGGGCCCCACGTCCCGACGACCCGACCAATGCAAGGCGATCCAGCAAAGTAAGCGCGCGAGGATTGATCCCCTTTTGTTGCAGGTATCGATCCACAATAAGAAGGCCCCATCCATCGGGCAGGCAATCATCGAAGACACCGAATCCCCCCTCAAACGGACGCGGTTTGGCAATAAAGACGCCGCTTCGCAAAGGCAGCTCAAAGGGAGAAATGGAGAAACCCGAACCGAGCCAATCGGGAGCATATTCAAATGCACACAACCCCTCCTTGGTCAGAGCCAGACGTCCCACCAACCGATCCGCAAGAAGAACTTCGATTTGTTTGATGCTATTCATTTTTCCGCCCCCGTTTACGCGTGACACTTTGCTCATTCAAGACATCATCGAGCGATTGATATTGCCTCTGCGCAAAAAGAGCATCGAACTCCGAAAGAGCATTCAAGGCAAAGCCTATCTGAAGCAGCCCCTTCAACGAGATCTCCCCCGTCTGCTCAAATCTGCGATAGGTTGCGAACTTGATTCCTGCTCTCACAGCCAAACCCTCCTGCGTCAAATCCAACTCCAATCTCCGAGCTTTGACTCTCGCTGCAATCCGCATGGCCACCTCACCTGGATTTAAGACATCAAACGCTATCATGTTATTCATAAATGCCATTTATACCACAAAACAAATAAAATAGTATTCCTTACAAATATAATCAATATCTTCCATTTAAGCAACATTCACCATGAAACACAGACTGCGAAGAGAAATTTCCTTGCAACCGGCCGGAAATTCCCAACAGAATAAAAAAGTCGGGC
>CAJLTZ010000158.1 GCA_905209725.1 uncultured Muribaculaceae bacterium | reverse complement strand
CCTCGAAAATACGCCGCCCCTGCGTTAACATTTTTTGTGGGATGGGGTCTAAAATAACACGCAATCATTGCAATTGCGAGGGCGTGAGAAAAAAATTGATGAATGGGTGAAAAAATCGATGAAATCGTGATTTCGGATGGTGCAATTTTGCGAACTTTTTTGTACTTTTGTACTCTATTTCACGATTAATAATGCTATGCGAACAGTTAATGGCATTTAAATCGGTTTTACACACAGCACTCAATGAAAAATTACGATACATATACTCCTGAAATTCAATATGGTGAGGAGGAGGCCACGACCCAGGTCAAGGAAAAACCGACTCCCCGGCCTGTGGGAAGAAGAAGCGGCCGCAAAAAGTCGGATGCCACCGAGCAGAAACGGAAGGTGGTAGAAGAGAAGCCGGCCAAACCGAAGGGCCCGAGCCTTACCAAGAGGCTGAAGACAGCATTCACAAGCACCACATTCCGCATAATGTCGGGCATCTTTATCGGATGCTTGGCCGTATATCTGGGAGTGTCGTTCCTTTCATATTTCACCAGTTGCATTCAGGACCAGAGCCTCATCAACGCCAATCCCGTGGGATATGCCGGCACAGTGCACAACTCCGGCGGGGAGGGTGGGGCACGCCTCTCCGAATTCCTTATTAACGAATGCTTCGGGCTGGGTTCGTTCGTGATAATATTCTGGCTTGCAGCCATATGCCTCAAACTTCTTGTTGGCAAACCGCGCTTCAAGACCCTTGATTTCACAATCAAATGTTTTGTGGCACTTATCACTGTTTCTATCCTTATCGGACTCGTGACAGTGGGCACGCATTCGGTGGTAAACTGGGGCGGCTACCATGGCACCTATGTCAACGCCTTCATCATAAAATTCATAGGCTGGACAGGCGCTATTCTGCTGAGTTTCTTTATGGTGGCGCTCTTCGTGTCGATATGTCTTCGCGACCTTATCCTTTGGATTGTGAAGAAAAAGCGGGCACGCGATGCACGCCGCCGTGCCGAGGCTGAGGCTCTTGCCCTCCAGCGCAAAAAGGAGGAGGAGATTCGCCGCATGCACGCCCAGGAACAGGCCGACGATATCCAGGCCGGGGAAACTCACGACATTGTGGTCAACGATGAGGATCCCGAAGACCAGACCCTCAACTTCGGCGAGAACGATGTGCCCCTCTATGAAATCGATGATCTTCCTGAAGAGAAGCAGCCGATGATGCGCACGGACAATCCAGAGGGACAGGAGAATTTTAATCGACAGGAGGAACAGGAGAAACAGGAAGATCCAATAAAGGAAGAAGCCGAGAATTCCTCTGAGAACTCTGAGAACTCTGAGAACTCAGAGAACTCAGAGAACTCAGAGAACTCAGAGAACTCAGAAGGTTCCGAGGACTCCGAAGGCTCTGAAGACTCTGAAGACTCTGAAGACTCTGAAGACTCTGAAGACTCTGAAGAC
>CAJLTZ010000157.1 GCA_905209725.1 uncultured Muribaculaceae bacterium | reverse complement strand
GCTATGGGAGGGAGTGAGATAAAATGTTGTTACTTTTTCAGTGCCCTCCCCCTGCGTTAACATTTTTTGTGGGATGGGGTCTAAAGTGTTACTGCAAAGAAGTTGCAGTGTGTTAAGTTTATTTAAATTATTTAGAGTACACAAAATTATGATTCTGCGTTTAAATATTGTAATTTTGTAATTGGATATGAGAAGCAATATTATCGTGTGACGTATCCGTCGTTTAGCAGGAATAACAATTAAAAATATTATACGATATGGCAGAAAAGAAGAAGAAAACGTCGGCATCGGCGTCGAGTCGCATCAGCGACAAGAGCGAAAAGCTGAAGGCCCTCGGCATGACGATGGAACATCTCGAGAAGGACTTCGGCGCAGGCACCGTGATGCGTCTCGGCGATGAGCGGGTGGCAGAGGTAGAGACGATATCCACGGGCTCCATCGGACTCGATTACGCACTTGGCGTCGGCGGACTTCCGCGAGGCCGTATCACCGAGATATATGGTCCGGAATCCTCCGGTAAGACCACCCTTGCCATCCATGTGATTGCGGAAGCGCAGAAGCAGGGCGGCATCTGCGCCATCATCGACGCCGAGCATGCCTTCGACCGCTTCTATGCCGAGAAATTGGGAGTTGACGTCAACAATCTGTGGATTGCGCAACCGGAGAATGGAGAGCAAGCCCTCGACATCGCCGAGCAACTTATAAATTCCGGAGCGATCGACGTGCTTGTGATTGACTCGGTGGCAGCCCTAACCCCCAAGGCAGAAATCGACGGCGAGATGGGAGAGAAGAATGTAGGCCTCCATGCCCGCCTCATGAGCCAGGCCATGCGCAAACTGACAGGTTCCATTTCGCGCACACGCACAGTGTGCATCTTCATCAACCAGATTCGCGAAAAAATTGGCGTGATGTTTGGTAATCCGGAGACCACCACCGGCGGTAACGCCCTGAAATTCTACGCTTCAGTGCGTCTGGACATCCGCCCCAGCACTTCGATCAAGGATGGCGACACATTCATCGGCCGCACCACAAAGGTGAAGGTGGTGAAAAACAAAGTGGCGCCCCCCTTCATGACGGCGCAGTTCGACATCATGTTTGGCGAAGGAATCTCCCGTTCTGGCGAGATTATCGACAAGGCTGTGGACCTCGGCATCGTGAAGAAATCCGGAGCATGGTTCAGCTATAACGGCACCAAACTCGGCCAGGGCCGCGACTCAGTGAAGAAAGTCATTGCCGACAACCCCGAACTCGCCGACGAGCTCACAAAGTTCATCTTCGAGAAACTCAAAGAGAAGAAGAATAAGAAAGAGAAAAGTTCACCCGCGGCTGCATTCCTGCCCGGACAGGATGCAAAGCGTGTGAACGCAGGAGAGGAATTCGAGGAGGAGCAGCCGGCATCCGACGATGACATCCCCGTTCAGACAGGCGACGAGGACCTCTTCGGCGAAGACATCGACATCGAAATCTAAGACCCCATCCCACAAAAAATGTTAACGCAGGGGTCGCAGATGTGCCTCATA
>CAJLTZ010000156.1 GCA_905209725.1 uncultured Muribaculaceae bacterium | reverse complement strand
GCATCAAAAATCGGTCGCCCCTGCATTAACATTTTTTATGGGATGGGGTCTAATGGATTCGCAGAAAAATTAAGTCAGGTCTAAACCAGATAACACATATGCCAACCATTTCACGGCGGGGCGCTGTGATGCCCTCGTCACCTATCAGAAAACTTGCGCCACTCGCCCGTGCGGCGGAGTCTCGCGGCGTAAGAGTGCTGTCGCTCAACATAGGACAGCCTGACCTCCCAACACCCGATGAAGCATTCGACGTGCTTCGCCATCTTGAGCGCGACGTGCTCGAATATTCTCCCAGCGACGGATATTCCTCTATCCGCGAGAAATTTACCCAGTATTATCACAAGCATGGCATAGAGCTCACCCCCGAACAGGTGATTGTCACCTCCGGCGGTAGCGAGGCTGTGCTTTTCTCTTTCCTCGCTGCTCTCGACCCTGGCGATGAGGTGATTCTTCCCGAACCTGCCTATGCCAATTATGTGGCTTTCTCGAAAATGGGTGGAGCGAGAATAATCGGCCTCCCCTGCAGCATTGACAACGGCTTCAAACTCCCTCCCATCGAGGAATTCGAAAAGCGTATCACCCCTTCCACCAAGGCAATACTCATCTGTAACCCTAATAATCCAACCGGTACTGTTTACTCCGACGAGGAACTTGAGCAGCTCCGCGACGTAGTGAAGAGACACGACCTTTTCCTCTTCTCCGATGAGGTGTATCGTGAGTTCTGCTATACCGGCAGGCCCATCAAGTCGGCCCTTCAGCTTGAGGGCATCGACGACAAGGTGGTGGTGATTGACTCCGTGTCGAAACGTTATAACGAATGCGGAATCCGCATCGGTGCTCTTGTAACACGTAATAAGGAACTTCACGACACCGTGATGAAATTTTGCCAGGCCCGTCTGAGCCCTCCGTTGCTGGGTCAGATTGTGGCAGAGGCCTCGATGGATGTCCCCAAATCATATATGGAGAAGTCGTTTGCCGAATATCGCCGTCGTCGCGACTATCTGCTTGAGGGCCTCAACTCCATCCCCGGGGTATATTCGCCGATGCCGATGGGAGCATTCTATACGGTGGCCCGTCTGCCGGTAGAGGATGCAGAAGACTTCTGCAAGTGGTGTCTTAACGAATTCGAATACAAAGGACATACCGTGTTCATGGCTCCGGCCGCCGGTTTCTACACCATGCCCGGATACGGCAAAAATGAGGTCCGAGTGGCGTATGTATTGAAGCAGGAAGACCTTAAACTTTCAATCGAAGTCCTCTCCAAAGCCCTCGAAGCCTACCCCGGCACCCTTCCCGGATAAACAACGACTATTGCCGATATGGCTCAATATAATAAGCGTCGGATTTCTGTCCGGCGCTTATTTCATTTTTGAAAATTTTTTATTACTTGCTTTGGAAGTCAGAAATAGATATAATTTTGTAACCGAAATCGGTGTATGACAAATTGACCATAACCGTTGATTTGCTTGACCGAGATTAAGACCCCATCCCACAAAAAATGTTAATGCAGGGGTCGCAGATGTGCCTGCAAGACCGAATATGAGGTGCAGCTGCGAGACAG
>CAJLTZ010000155.1 GCA_905209725.1 uncultured Muribaculaceae bacterium | reverse complement strand
ATATGAGGCACATCTGCGACCCCTGCATTAACATTTTTTGTGGGATGGGGTCTTACTGCGATGAGGCGGAAGCCGAATCATCAATCAGTCCACCTGCTTCCAGATCTGGGCGAGGAAGGGATTGCGGCGAGACTCCTCGTCGTAATGCCAGGCGCCGCGGCCGGGGATGCCATCCTTCTCCATATAGGCAGGCTGGCATTGCTCACACCAGTGACCCCCCTTGAGCACCGAGCGGGGTGTGAGCCGGAAACGGTGGCCAAACGCGCACTCCCATTCCAGCGGCGTGTCCAAATCGCCGGGAGTCATCGACTCCGACAGACATTTGCCGCCACGATATTCGGCTACACTGCGCATATCGTTGATATCCAGTGCTTCATCGGGCTTCAACTCATCGTATCCGTGATTGAGAAGCAATGGCTCGTGAGAGGGCTCTTCCAATGGAAAATGCTCCCAGTCTGGAATCTCGGCCTGTGCCTCACGACCTCCGAAGAAGGCGCGCACCTTGTCCTCATAGCGGTCCGACCGGAGCCACGAAAGAGTGCCTAACCCCTCGGTGAGCGCCACCCGCTTCATCACCATCTTTATAAGCGCGGCCGGCACTATCTTGGCCAACTTGAAATATGCGGGCATACCAGCGGCAAGTTTGTCGAAATATTTCTCCACAGGCATATTTTCGCGGAAAGGCACCATCTCCTCCAGACGGTCGGCGTCGGTATACCAGCAGCCGTGGAAATTGCGGGTGGCAAACCAATTGGTGTCAAAAACCTTCTCAGGGGACGGGCAACCGATAGCCTTCAGAAGCAACTGCTCGAAACGATAATTGGAGAGGCGATAGTCTGCGCCGCTGCTGATGTTGTAGAAATTGCGCCAGAACTCCTCCGGGATGTCATCGTTGCAGAGCGCCTCGAGAAGGCGGCCGGAGTCCTCCATAGTGGCCCATTCGAGCACACCGCGCAGGGGCACATGGAAAGTGATCGGGTCGTTTCCCTTGAAAAGGAGGCCGGGATGGAGGATGCCCGACTGGCGCAGCGACACCCAGTGCTTCAGTCCCGATTCGGCAAATACGCGCTCTGCCAGAATCTTCGACACGGCGTAATAGTCGAACTCGCTGGCCACCAGCGGGTCGCCGGAGCGTCCCCAGTGGTAAGGCTCATCGTGGCAGGATATTTGCGCCACGCTGCCGATATATACCACCCTCACCTCATCGGCGTCCTTGCGGGCCTTCACGGCATCGACCACATTGCGCGCCGCAGTGACATTGACGTGCATGGTGCGCTCGGGGTAATGGTCGGCTTTCGGCGACACCATGCCCCCTACATGAAGCACCGTGTCGGAATCACCCATGGCGCGCTTCACATCGTCGGCGTTCAGCAGGTCGCCCCATACCACAGTGACATCCTCCCGGTCGAGATAGGGGGCGAGTTTCTTATGATTGGTTTTGCTCGGGCGCACGAGCAGGCGTATCTTATATCGGCCGGGCACCTCGGCTATGCGCCGGAGACCCTCGCCACCCATCACGCCGGTGGCGCCGGTAAGGAAAATTGTTCTCAAACTTCTTTGTTTTTCTTGATTAATCGGGATTTTTATCGATTTAGACCCCATCCCACAAAAAATGTTAATGCAGGGGTCGCAGATGTGCCTCAT
>CAJLTZ010000154.1 GCA_905209725.1 uncultured Muribaculaceae bacterium | reverse complement strand
ATGAGGCACATCTGCGACCCCTGCGTTAACATTTTTTGTGGGATGGGGTCTAAGGTAAAATTGATTCATGCCTCATTTAAATCTCTCTTAAATGAAATTAAAAAAACATAAATAGAGGCACAATCAGAGGGCAAAATTGAGGAATTTTTTGTAATTTTGCAACGGAAACACAAAAAGAAGTTGTTTATCCCGAGTTCTCTGGTACGGTAAATAAAGATTTATAGGTGGTTGACAGGTATTTAAGCAGCTTCGCGTGCTCAATGAAGAGCACAGAAACATATTGTAAAGGTAATAAAAAAAGATAAAAAACCCAAATAAATAACAATCAAGATGAGAATTGAAAAAGTAATCGGTCGCGAGATCCTTGATTCGCGCGGCAATCCGACTGTTGAGGTAGACGTAATTCTTGAAAGCGGCGTAATGGGACGCGCAGCAGTTCCCTCAGGCGCATCTACAGGAGAAAACGAGGCACTCGAGCTTCGCGATGGCGACAAGAACCGCTATATGGGCAAAGGCGTGCTCAAGGCAGTAGCCAATGTAAACGGTCCTATCGCAGAGGCACTTATCGGACACAGCGCTCTTGACCAGATCGGCGTAGACCAGATTATGCTCGACCTCGACGGCACCCCCACGAAGTCGAATCTCGGCGCCAACGCTATCCTGGGCGTATCGCTCGCAGTGGCAAAGGCAGCAGCCAACTATCTTGACCTTCCCCTTTACCGTTACATCGGCGGCACCAACACATATGTGCTCCCCGTGCCGATGATGAACATCATCAATGGTGGTGCCCACAGCGACGCCCCCATCTGCTTCCAGGAGTTCATGATCCGTCCCATCGGCGCTCCCAGTTTCAAAGAGGGTATCCGTTGGGGAACAGAGGTGTTCCACAACCTCAAGAAGGTGCTTAAGGCACGCGGCCTCAGCACAGCGGTAGGCGACGAGGGTGGTTTCGCTCCCGCGCTCGACGGCACTGAGGATGCCCTCAACGTAATTGTTGAGGCTATCAAGAAGGCCGGCTACGAGCCCGGAAAGGATGTGACAATCGGTCTTGACTGCGCTTCCTCCGAGTTCTATCAGGATGGTGTCTACGACTACACACACCTCAAGAACGGCGCCAAGAAAGAGGCTAACGGCAAGAAGCTCACAAGCGAGGAGCAGGCCAAATATCTCGAAGAACTCATCACAAAATATCCTATCGATTCTATCGAGGATGGTATGGATGAGAACGACTGGGAAGGCTGGAAGATCCTTACAAAACTTATCGGCGACCGTTGCCAGCTCGTAGGCGACGACCTCTTCGTTACAAACGTGAAGTATCTTGAGAAGGGTATCGAGAATGGCTGCGCCAACTCTATCCTCGTAAAGGTTAATCAGATTGGTTCGCTCACAGAGACTCTCCGTGCAGTAGAGATGGCTCAGCGCAACAACTATACCGCCGTTATCTCCCACCGTTCCGGTGAGACTGAGGACGCTACTATCGCCGACATCGCTGTGGCTACCAACGCAGGTCAGATCAAGACGGGTTCTGCAAGCCGCTCCGACCGTATGGCCAAGTACAACCAGCTCCTCCGCATCGAGGAAGAGCTCGGCGACCGCGCAGTTTACGGCTACAAGAAGATCACAAAGAAATAATCATTTCTTCAGATAAAGAGAAAGCCGCTCCTAATCGGGAGGGCACTGAAAAAGTAACAACATTTTATCTCACTTCCTCCCATAGCCCAGAAATTGAACTCGCCAAGTCCGATTTGTCGGATTTGGCGAG
>CAJLTZ010000153.1 GCA_905209725.1 uncultured Muribaculaceae bacterium | reverse complement strand
TTTTTTTATGTTGCCGGTGTAGAAATCTCAAAATTTTTATCTAAATTTGCATATTTAAAGCAAAAATTTACTCAATGTCAATAGAAAGCATTATAGCCAATGGCGCCGCGCAGGCCGTAAAGCAACTTTATGGCGCTGACGTGGATTCCTCTTTGTTCACCCCCGCTCCCACCAAGAAGGAGTTTGAGGGCGACCTGACAATTGTGGTTTTCCCCGTGTTGAAGATGTCGCGCAAGGCCCCCGAGGCCACTGCGCTCGAAATCGGCGATTGGATGAGCCGCAACCTCAAGGAAGTGAGCGGTTTCAACGCTGTGAAGGGTTTCCTCAACATCTCCATCAGCCCCGACTATTGGCTCGACCTGCTACACCGCATTGCCGCCGACGACAATTTCGGCATCAAGGCACCCACGCCTGAGTCGCCCCTGGTGATGGTGGAATATTCCTCTCCCAATACCAACAAGCCCCTCCATCTCGGACATGTGCGCAACAATCTGCTCGGGTATTCGCTCTCCAAGATTCTCGAGGCCAACGGCAACCGCGTGGTGAAGACCAACATCGTCAACGACCGCGGCATCCACATCTGCAAGTCGATGCTGGCATGGCAGAAATGGGGCAACGGTGCCACTCCCGAGTCGACGGGCAAGAAGGGCGACCACCTTATCGGCGACTTCTATGTAGCCTTCGACAAACATTTCAAGGAGGAGGTGAAGCAGCTCATGGAGCGCGACCATCTCAGCGAGGATGAGGCCAAGGAGAAGTCTCCGCTGATGGCCGAAGCCCGCGAGATGCTCCGCAAATGGGAGCAGGGCGACCCCGAGGTGCGCGCCCTCTGGAAGAAGATGAACGACTGGGTATATGCCGGTTTCGACGAGACCTATCACCGTCTCGGCGTATCTTTCGATAAGATTTATTACGAAAGCGAGACATATCTCGAGGGGAAGGGCCTTGTGCTCGGAGGCCTGGAGAAGGGTCAGATGTATCGCAAGGAGGATGGCTCCGTATGGGCCGACCTCACAGGCGACGGCCTCGACCACAAACTTCTGCTCCGCGCCGACGGCACTTCCGTATACATGACCCAGGATATAGGCACAGCCAAACTACGCTATCAGGACTTCCCCATCGACAGGATGATCTATGTGGTGGGCAACGAGCAGAACTATCACTTCCAGGTGCTCTCTCTGCTGCTCGACAGACTCGGATTCAAATGGGGCAAGTCGCTGCTGCATTTCTCATATGGTATGGTGGAACTTCCCGACGGCAAGATGAAGTCGCGCGAAGGCACTGTGGTGGATGCCGACGACCTGATCGACACCATGGTAAGCGGAGCCGCCGAAATGAGCGAGGATCGTTTCGCCGATATGCCCGCCGATGAGGCCGCTGATGTGGCCCGTATGGTCGGACTTGGTGCCCTGAAATATTTCCTCCTCAAAGTGGACCCGAAGAAAAATATGCTCTTCAATCCCAAGGAATCGATTGATTTCAACGGCAATACTGGCCCCTTCATCCAATATACATATGCCCGCATACGTTCTGTGATAAGGAAGGCCGAGGATTTCGATCCCGCCGCCACACCCTCCTGCGCCCCCAACGAGAAGGAGTCGACCCTTATCCGCAAGGTGGATGATTTCCGCAATGTAGTGGCCGATGCCGGCAAGAACTGCTCCCCGGCGCTCGTGGCAAATTACGCCTACGACCTCGCCAAGGAATACAATCAGTTCTATCACGACTATTCCATCCTGCGCGAGGAGGACAAGCAGAAACGCGACCTTCGCCTGCTGCTTTCCTACACCGTGGCCCGCACGCTCCGCGAGGCAATGGGCCTTCTCGGCATAGAGATGCCCGAGAGAATGTGATAGAAATACGGCGAAGATTGTTATATAATTTGAATACTCATTACATTAGTGTCCACTAAAAAATCATAAGAGTACTTTGAAATTATTGAAAATCAATT
>CAJLTZ010000152.1 GCA_905209725.1 uncultured Muribaculaceae bacterium | reverse complement strand
CAAAACTGATTCATCGGATGAATCAAATGATGCCAATGATTATATTGGCAATCATGGCCATTGTGTCAAGCAGTGTTGCAACGGCCGCCACTGTTAAGATGCAAATCAACTTTAACGAAAATGATTTCACCTATTCGTTTGATGCGAATCGCTATCTTGCAGTGTCATGCTCTAAAATTAATGCCACCCAAACAGCTCCGGGATATCCCGTATTGCCCCTGATTTCTCAGAATGTCTTGCTGAAGAAAAATCAGAAATTCGTTTCGTATAATGTAACAGCATACAAGAGATTGGTCAATAGAGGAGTTGCTTTGGCTAAAAGTCAGCCAATGGCTTCCACTGATATTCCTTTTCGGGATCCCAATGAGCAATATTCCGGTCCATATCTTTCGGATTTTCCCGACAGCCTGTGTATGCCAATGATAGTTATATTGTCTTGAGTGATACTGAATCGGGCGCACAGCAGGTGTCTAAAATTGAGAATGTTTCGGATGCAGACAATGTCAAGATTAGAATGGAGATTGAGCAGGCGAGCAAACCGGTTGTGCGTGTTGCATCGTTGCTTGTCAATGGGGAGATTCATGATAGCGTAAACATTATAAAATAACATTAAAAAGAGGAAGATATGAAGACGAAAAATTTGATTTTTGGACTTATTGCATTTATTGCCTGCATTGGTATGGAAGCACAAGAGACACAGTATAAACCAATCTTGACAGAAGGAAAAAAATGGGTGTTCCAGTTCGATGACCTATTTATAACTCCTCCTTATGTGACTTGGCGGATTGCTGAAGTTGTGGGGGATACAGTTTACTGTGATAAGAGTGCTAAAATTGTTAAACTTAGATATGCCAAACCAGATTCTGAATCATCTGCTGCTGATTTGGATAATAATGCCTACGAATATAATGCGGATTATCGTATTTATTGGGAGGAAAATGGAATTGTCTCAAATGAATATGGTAATCTTGTAAACATGAATCTGAATGAGGGTGATTCCATTATGCAGATAACTGTTCGTAAAGTAGATGTTTTCCAATCCCCGATAGGACCTTTAAAAAGAATATTTATATCTAAACCTGATGCAGAAATTCCCGATACGATGATAGAGGGGGTTGGTTTTTATAACACTTGGCAAGATCCGTCACCACGCCCTATAGATAATTCATATTGGCGTTTGATTGCTTGCTATGAAGGTGAAACGCTGATCTGTACCGGTGAGGATTTCAAAGACCCGGCCTCTATTGAGGAAATCTTTGGCAATTCCTCGTCTGAAAACCAATATGAATACAATCCTTCACAGACAGCATATGATATTAACGGCAGAGTTGTAAATAATCCTATAAGGGGATCAATTGTGATTCAGAACGGGAGAAAGTTTGTAATCAGATAATTGGTTAAATATAAGATATTCAAGTTTCGCAAGTCGCTTCGCGACAGGAAACTTGAGGTTTATAGTTTATTGTTTATAGTTTATTGGCCATTCACCGGACAGTCCGGACAGAATATTTATGGCTGATGCGGCGACTGAGGCCCCTATAAACAATAAACAATAAACATTAAACTATAAAAGACTGGTGACTTACCGGCGCTGGAGAACGAGGCGGGGTTTCAGGGCGCGGTAGAGGGCTAACACTCCGATGGGTATCCCTACGCCTGCTATCGTATACAGAATCCAGAAAAGGTCGGCGTGGTTGTTGTAGTGTATCACCATATGGCAGCCTATCTGGGCCGGGTCAAGTCCGTACCATAATATCTTCAAAGCGCTGATCGGTTTGTAGCTGATTATATGGAACACAAACACATATAGCGTATTGTTGCCGATATAGACAAGCAGACGTTTCATCGGCGACTCCACCATGTCGATAAGCGAAGCGAGATGACGGGTCACAATCCAGCCTGACACTCCAGTGAGAGGCAATGTGATAAGGTCGCGCATCTGACCGTTATTGTTCATGCCGCAGGTGTGAAACCACGCACCGGCGCAGAGAATCGCCAATGCCGGAAGCGTAAGCCATATATGGCTTCCAATCCTGTCCTCCACGCGGCGCATTA
>CAJLTZ010000151.1 GCA_905209725.1 uncultured Muribaculaceae bacterium | reverse complement strand
TCTACCCCAATATCACTCTTTCGGGCACATTGGGTTGGACTAACAATGGAGGTGGGGCGATTACCAATCCCGGGCAATGGCTACTCAATGCCATCGGTTCCCTGACGCAGCCATTGTTTAACCGGGGCGCGAATATCGCCAACTTGAAGATTGCCCAAACCAAACAGGAAGAAGCCAAATTATTATTCCAACAATCATTGCTGAACGCGGGGAAAGAGGTGAATGATGCCTTAACCGCATGGCAAACGGCTAAGTCGCAATATGAAATAAACACTCGGCAGGTTGAGACCTTGCGTGAAGCGGTGCGCAAGACGGAACTGCTGATGAGCCATTCCGGTACCACCTATTTGGAGATATTAACTGCCCAACAGTCACTTCTTGAAGCAGAACAATTGCAACTGCAAACCTCTTTTGAGCGCATACAGAGCATTATCAAACTTTATCATGCATTGGGAGGCGGTAGGAGTTAAGACCTAAAGTGTAAATGGATTTTATAAATATTGATATAGCCCTCAAACATAGTGCATACCTGTAACATTTGAGAAATTATCAAATATCTCTCATTAGATTATAGTGATATAGTTATTTGTACATAAGTGTGCTTTTTGAGAATATCTATGGCGTGATGACTTCCTTTTACAGGGAGCATTGCGCTATTTTCATATAAATTATTCATTAACAACATCCGAAGTATGGAGATAAATCCATTCATCCGAAAACTTATTCCTTTTTTTTACAGGGAAGTTTTCTACCCGGCCCGTAAATGGTGATGCAGGACTGAACCACCTGCGCCAACTGTTGCTGGAAGCGCACAGAGAGTATCAGGACTATGTAGCCACAGGCGTAATGACGCTGCGGGTGTTTGCCTTGCAGTTCCTCGACGGTCATCATTATGCCGAAAATGACAACGCTGCAGACAAGAACATCCACCGCAAGGCGTTGGGTGCAATCGGCATCCTCCTGTTGGAAAGAACCGACCTTGTCAAACAATTCTTCACCCGGTCTTCACTGGAAGCCCCAGATATAGATAAGGTGATATTCCTTGTCTATACGGAACGTCGTGATGACGGAAAGCAAAATCCGGGAACATCCGGAACCGCCTCTGCGAATCGGGTGCAGGAACAAAGACTCTCGTGTGCAATCCGAGCCGAGGACATGCCACTGCTTGCTGACTGCGCTAATGACTCCAGCTTCTTCCAAAAGAAAGTCACAGTCCAGGAAATGAACGGTCTGATGTACGGAACACTCACTACTCCATTGGTGGCACTAAATCTTATGGGCATCGCCTATTTTTTTGACTGTCTGAGTGCCATGAACCTTGTCAGCCGCTGCTGGCAGACTGTCCTTGAGCGTAGCGGTTCCATCCTGTTGCAAGGGAAGAATAAGCCGCAGACACGTTCCAATTTCTCGTCCGCGCTCAACCGTGCAAGGAGCAACGGCATCTTCAGCAACAAGAATGACATAGACATTCTGATGAAGCATATACGCGAGAAATATGTCCGATAGACGGCCAAAATCCTGAGTGACAGTGCTATTTTGAGTGATACTTTGCAAGTGTCACTCAAAATATTGCTTTCAATGCCCTGTCTCATTGTTACTTTGCAGCCGAAAGCTTTCAAGACACGGGGCGACGGCTCTGAAAGTTGAATCAAAAAGAACAAAGTAACAATGAATGAACAACAGATTATTACAGATACCCAATGGGGAGAACGGTGTTCCGTCAAGCTCGACAAGTTGCTGTTCAGTACTTTACAAAAGCTGCAAATCCCGACAATTATATTTATCAATAAGATTGACCGTGCCGGTGTGAATTTGGAGCGTTTGTATATGGATATAAAAACAAATCTGTCGCAAGATGTCCTGTTTATGCAAACTGTTGTCGATGGATCGGTTTATCCGGTTTGCTCCCAAACATATATAAAGGAAGAATACAAAGAATTTGTATGCAACCATGACGACGATATATTAGAACGATATTTGGCGGATAGCGAAATTTCACCGGCTGATTATTGGAATACGATAATCGCTCTTGTGGCAAAAGCCAAAGTCTATCCGGT
>CAJLTZ010000150.1 GCA_905209725.1 uncultured Muribaculaceae bacterium | reverse complement strand
GCATCAAAAATCGGTCGCCCCTGCATTAACATTTTTTATGGGATGGGGTCTAACATACAAAGAAATTAAAACCAACCTATATGAAAAAAACACTTGCGACACTCGCACTTTCAGCTGTGATTACAGGCGCCGCCTTCGCAGCAGAACCCACATTTATACGCACAGCATCAGGAAACGCCCCTGCCTTAGAGACAGATTTCACCACAGCGGCTGAGAAAACGGTCAATGCTGTGGTGTGCATAAAGAGTTACACCACCCGCCAACAGAATCCATATGGTCAGGGCGGTTATGATCCTTTCGGCATGTTTGATTTCTTCTTCGGCAACCCCGGCGGCCAGCAGCGCCAGCAGCCCCGACAGCAGCAGAAGAAAAAGTCGGAGCCCGTGCAGAGCGGCCTTGGCTCAGGCGTAATCATCTCTGACGACGGATATGTGGTTACCAACAACCATGTGATAGATGGTGCCGACAAACTTGAGGTTCTCCTCAATGACAATTCCACCTACGAGGCACGCATCATCGGCACCGACGAGGCTTCCGACCTTGCCCTCATCAAGATTGACGCAAAGGGACTCTCACCCATCACATTCGGCGATTCCGAGAATGTGAAGATTGGAGAATGGGTGCTTGCAGTGGGCAATCCTTTCGGATTTAATTCTACTGTTACCGCCGGCATCGTGAGCGCCAAGGCACGCAGCCTCGGCCAGAACCGCAGCGGAAACCTGAGCATCGAGTCGTTCATCCAGACCGACGCCGCCCTTAACCCCGGTAATTCCGGCGGTGCTCTCGTGAACCTCCGCGGCGAACTCATCGGTATCAACTCCGCAATCTATTCCAACACGGGCAGTTACTCCGGATTTTCCTTCGCCATCCCTACCACCATCGTGAAGAAGGTAATGGCCGACATCCGCCAATATGGCTCCGTGCAGCGCGCTGTGCTCGGTTGCTCGGTAACAGAACTCGATGCCAAACTCGCTAAAGAGAAAGAGATCACAGCCACTAAATTTGGCTTGCTCGTAAGAGATGTGAACGACCTCAGCACAGCCAAGGAACTTGGACTGAAAGAGGATGATGTGATCACTGCTATCAATGGAACAGAAGTGCACAACCACGCGCAACTTGTGGAGCAACTAAATAAGTTCCGTCCCGGCGAGAAGATCACAGTGACATATGTAAGAAACAACAAGGATATCACACGCACCGCCACTCTGCGCAACCAGCAGGGCACCACTTCTATCACCAAGAAGGGTGACTTCTCGCAACTCGGATGTGCGTTCATGAAACTTTCTGCAGAGACTAAGCAGCATCTGAACATCAGCACAGGTGTACAAGTGCAGGGACTCAAGGCCGGAGCCTTCAAGGATGCAGGAGTAAAAGACGGATTTGTGATTACCGACATCAACGGCACGCCTGTCAATTCAACTGATGATGTGGAATATATCTACAACAGCATCATGAAAGACAGCAACGACGACAAGGTAATGTTCCTGACCGGCATCTACCCCACCGGCAAGAAATACTACTATGCAGTAAACCTCGCCAGCGAAGAATAATCCTGTGTAATTTTGAATTTTTGACAGGAGAACAGTAGAACATTGGAGAATGTTGGATTTCGAATGTTGAAAATTTTAGATTGAATTCATTCTGATAAAGTTTCATATATATTGATGGCTGCGTAATTCTTGCGCAGCCATTTTTTTGCCACCATCCGAAATCAAGGCAAAGCCACAAGTGGCTGAATAAAGGTGCTATCACATGTTAAAAGATATGGATTATGATTTCTATATGTTGTGCGCAATGGGGCTCGATACAAATCGCATAGTTGACATTATGGAAAGGGACAAGACTGCCATATATAATCAAAGAAGGAAAATCAGAAACTCAATCGACAAGGTGCAGTCGGAATATCTCATAGAATTTTTCAAGTCTTTCATTATGGCTTATAAGAAACGTTCTTGAGCATCTATTACGGTTCTCCAAATCCTCTATTAAAAAGACCCGGAATTGAACGAATTCCCACAGTCCAATCATCATTTAGACCCCATCCCACAAAAAATGTTAACGCAGGGGCGGCGTATTTTCGAGGA
>CAJLTZ010000149.1 GCA_905209725.1 uncultured Muribaculaceae bacterium | reverse complement strand
AGTGAACCGAATTTATTTAATTTTTAACACTGTCCATTTTTAGTGGACAGTAGTGGTTTGCGTTGGGGAGTTGCACTTGCTTTGCGTCCGTATGCTCGTCGAGCGTGGTTAATTGAATAAAAGGTATTTCGGGGTGAACGCCCTGCCAGCCGTTGAATCGGATAATGATGCGATGAACGGTAAAGAGCAGGTCGTGATACGGCTTCTGCAATGCTTGGGCTATGGTGTAAAGCTCGCGCTTGTCCGAGCCGGAGTTGTTGCTTTGCGCTTTGCCGGGGACTGAGCCGACAAGGTTACTATGCACCCGCATAGTGAAGCATATCATATTGATAGCCTCCTGAATGTCGGTTTCCCAGTCACCGCCCTCCTTGCTGTCATCAATCTTGTTGATAACAACGTCGTGCTGTTCCTTGCCGTCGGGCGTAACATAGAACGTCGAGAACCAGGCTTTGCCGCTGTTCTCGGCGCCGGTAAGGAAGTCGAGAATCTGCTGTTTCTCGGCGACGATACGCGCTTGTTGCTTGCGACGGTCGGTGATGCCCTCGGCGCGGAAAATGCTCTCCCAGTATTTTGCGCCGACCTCGATGTGGTACTTTATGGGAGCGGAGTTTTTTAGCTTCGCTTCCTTTGCGATGCCGATAAGCTGCTTTATGTTGTACCACTTACCCCGGAACAGGGCGCCATAATAAGGAATGGGATAATATGTGCTATCCACGGTCGGGATGCGCGATACAATCGCAAATTTCCGGCACTTCGAGTTCTTCGTGGACGAAGCGCCCAAGGGCGATGACTTGGCGAGTCTGTCTTGCAGATCGCGCCAGGGCGAAGTCGGGTCGAGCAGGTCGATTTCCTCTATCTGTGAGCGGTCACTGACCGCTTTGCGCCAGTTGGCGTAAAGGATTTTGGAAATACGACCGTGCTTGTCAGCCGGAGTGAAGCGGCAATAACAGGCTTCCTTTCTCAACAGACGGACGATGCGCGAGCCGTCCTCGTTGAGAATAAGCACCGACACGGCGAAGCCGAAGTGCTTGAAGTCCTGACAGATGCCGAGGAAGTAGGCGGCGAGGTCGTTGTCAAGTAGGAAGTCCTCGACTTCGCTCTTGACTCTCGACTCTTGACACTCGGCTAAACAGTATTGCAAGCCGGAGCCGTAGCATACCTCGGCGTTGAAGCATTGGCAGGTTGCCAGAGTTTCGTCTTTCTCAACAAGCGTGAGCAGGTCGAACGGCATCTGATTATCGCCGCCCCACGGAATATAAGAGAGAGTATCGTCTACGATGGTCGGCACAATATCCACGTCCTCGCGGAATACTGACGCGGAATTGACGGTAAACGCGGCGCGGGCCTGATAGCCCGGCAGCGTCTCAACGGAGTTAAAGTTGAGTTCAGAAAATAAAAAGTCCATATCGATGCTGATTTTTCAGCAAAGATATGGACCTTATAAGTTGTCCGAAAAGACGCTTATTTTATGTCATAGATGTGGAAAATGTAAATCATTGGAATAAGGCACATATTTAATCCACTCTTTCATATTACTGTCAATGGTTTGCCTTGTAAATGTATATTTATCTCCGCATCCGTTGAGTTCAATTACGTCAGGAGAAAATGAAATTAAAGACCAGTAAATGCCGCCGTCAGGATTGAATGTGCAGGTATTGGGCTGGAACTTTGAATTGTCAATTTCAAGGTCATTTTGAACGATCGACAAGTTATTCGGACAGATTTCACTCGTAAACTCGCCAGTATTCTTATTTTTCATCATTCGTATGTTCTGAAAGAATAATGTGCCTTTATTATTACTTCTTGCAGCCGCAGCACGGATATATACCATATTGGCATTGATAAGATATACGAACATATGGCGGTTGGTATTAACCTCGCAATATGGCATTCCGTCATTGTTGCCGTATGCCACACCCATCTGCCACTCTTGCAAACATTCGCCGACACTGAAAGCCGATTCACATTTCTTCATTTCATGCGGCTTTACAGTTTCGATATCTTCGACTTTTTTCAGACGCTGACCGCAAACAACAAGCAAATCATCAGACTTACTCATTTCAAGAGGCTTTACATTTTCAGGGAAAGACACAGAACCATCTGGAGAAAAAACTGTGCTGTGTAATATCCCTGCATTTGGAATTTCGAGAACGGCCTGCATTGTAGAATCCACTTTTGAGTAGAAAATGCAAATTGAGTCAGTAATGACGGCTTCTGCATTGTCGTTAGCCCAAACGCCTTTATATAATGGGAAATTTGTACCTGCATTAGCTATGATTGCTACAATGAGGCAAAATATAGAAAATACTATTTTTTTCATCGTTAATGGTGTTGAATGATTTTACAATTGCAAATTTAGATAAAAATTTTGAGATTTCTACACCGGCAACATAAAAAAACA
>CAJLTZ010000148.1 GCA_905209725.1 uncultured Muribaculaceae bacterium | reverse complement strand
CGTGGTTTCAGCCCAGTGCCGCACGTTAAGGCACCCTATGAATAATGTAGGCTAATGAGAATTATCCGATTTTCATGCGGGAATGCTGGTTTACTGACGGAAAAGGCAAGAAGGACTGTTTCTATAAGATCTATGAGCCACTGAACGCTGAAAAGCGTTACCGCTTCCAGTATCAGCCAAAAGACAAGAAGCCTAAGGATTACATCAACGGCCTCTACGAGCTGTCGGCTGCATACACTGCATTCAATCAGGAGGAGGAGCGGATTTTCCACAATGATCCGGAGAATCAGGACAAGAACTATGTGGAGCAGAAATTGCCTGAGGCGGTGATATGCAGCGGTGAGCGTGATGCGATATGCGTGCGCTCATTGGGTTATAATCCCATATGGTTTAACTCCGAGACATATAAGGTCACAGAGGAGGATTGGAGAAATATCACCCGTTATGTGGATAGAGTCTACAATATTCCGGATATCGACGACACCGGCAGGAAGAAGGGCACGGAGTTGGCTCTTCGTTTCATCGACATTTATACTGTCTGGTTGCCGAAGAAACTACTCTCATACCGGGACCATCGAGGCAATCCGAGGAAGGACTTCCGCGACTGGATGGAGATATGGGAAAAGAACAGCGATTTCCGGAATCTCCTCGAGATTGCGAGTCCGGCAAAATTCTGGACTTGCCGATGGGTGCCGAGCAAAGGAGGCGGCGGACAGTATAAGTATAGCATCGACATCAGCTGCCTTCTGACATTCCTCAAACTGAATGGTTTTTATACCATGGAATCGGCCGGGAATGACGGCACCGCCGAGTTCATCCAGATTAAGGGCAGTGTGGTTCAATATGTGAATCCTCGCAGGATTCGCGCATTTGTGCATCAATGGTGCATCGACACCTCTCAGCCGCGTGAATTGCGAAATCTGGTACTATCCACACCACTGCTCACATCCGCCTATATCGAGTCGCTCGAATCTGTAGAACTCGATTTCAAGAACTATACCGAGGATTCACAGACCTTCTTCTTTCCAAGGAATTTCGTGGTGGTCACAGGCAAGGAGATTCAGAAATACGATATAAAGGATGTGTCGAAAGGCCGCTATGTCTGGGATACTGATATAATCCAGCACGATATCCGCATCATCCCGGATATGTTCACGATTTCAAGCGGAGCCGGCAAATATGAGAGCGAGGATTTCGATATCGAGATAATGCCTCACGCCTCCAAGTTTTTCGCTTATCTCATCAACTCATCGCGCCTATTCTGGCGCAAGGAACTTGAGGAGGGAGTGAAGGATATGGATGAGGCTGAGCGCTCGCAATATCTGAAGGAGCATAAATTCGACATAGCCGGGCCGCTGCTCGATGCGGCGGAGATCCAGGAGCAGAAGCAGTGCCTCATCAGCAAGATCTTCACCATCGGATATATGCTACATAGATATAAGTCCCTCTCACGCCCGTGGGCGCCATTCCTCATGGATAACATTATCGGCGAGAATGACCAATGTAATGGCCGTTCCGGAAAGAGCTTTATGGTTCGAGGGCTTAACACCATGGTGAGGTTTGAGGCTATCAGTGGCCGAAACAAGGATGTGCTCAAAAATCAGTTTGCCTTCGAGCGCATCAACAAGCATGTGGGCATCGTGATTGTTGATGACTGCGACGAATACCTTCCGTTCAAGGATTTCTATGATTCAATATCCGCGGATATGGTGATTAATCCTAAGAAGAAATCCTCCTTCCTACTCAATTTCGACGACGCACCGAAATTCGCATTCACCACCAATTATGTGCCGCGAGAGTTTAATGCCAGTACTGTCGGACGAATGCTCTTCGTGGTATTCTCCGACTATTATCACCAGCGCACCGAGGAGAATGACTATATGGAGACCCGTGGCATCAATGATGACTTCGGGAAGAATCTTATGTCAAGTTCCTACACCGAGAGCGAATGGGAGGCTGATATCAATTTCCTGCTTCAGTGCTTGAAGTTCTATCTCTCGGTGTCTAAGTTGCCGGTAAAGATAGAGCCTAAGATGGAGAATATCATATTCCGCAAGTATCTGCGCGATATGTCGGACAATTTCCGGGAATGGGCCGAGCAATATTTTGCTCAGGATGGAGATAATCTCGACTGCGAGGTGGTTCGCGAAACCGCCTTCAACGATTACAAGCGCTTCTCCGGCGTGCAGAAAATCACGATGCAGCGCTTCTCCAAATCCTTACGGGGCTTCTGTTACACCTGCGATTACATCGATTGCATGAATCCGGATGAATTGTGCAATAGTGGCAGCCGCATTCTGAGGAGGGTAGAGGATTCCGTCACGCATCAGAAGGTGATGAAGGAGATGATTTACATTCGTTCCAAAGGTCATCCCATAGTGGGTCCTGAAGCGCAGAAGACCATCGACGAGGCCAAGAGGAGCGCAGAGGTGGCGGATGTGTTCGAGATGAATGATGAATCGTCAAAGGGAATATCAGCCCGCGACATATTCGAGGAACTTGAGCGTGAGCGAAAACAGAAATAGGATCACTACTGTCCACTAAAAAATGGACGGGGTTAAAAATTAAATAAATTCGGTTC
>CAJLTZ010000147.1 GCA_905209725.1 uncultured Muribaculaceae bacterium | reverse complement strand
CTGGGCTATGGGAGGGAGTGAGATAAAATGTTGTTACTTTTTCAGTGCCCTCCCCTGCGTTAACATTTTTTGTGGGATGGGGTCTAAGACCAAATTCCACAAGAAACAGGCGCACCTACTATGCGATAGCAAGTGCGCCTTGGCAATATATATCACAATCAATTATCAATAATTGTCTTCCTCACGCATGAAGTGCTGGTAAGGATGGTAGCAAGCGGGACATTTTGCAGGAGGTTCGGTGCCTTCATAAATGTATCCGCACACCTGGCACTGCCATTTGATGGGCTTGTCGCTCTTCCAGACTGTGCCGTTCTCAATGCGTTCGCGCATCTTGTTGAAGCGGGCCTCGTGATGAGACTCGATGGTGGCGATGGCACGGAAGCGTTCGGCAATCTCGGTGAAGCCCTCGGAATCGGCAATCTTTGCAGACTCGGTGTATTGCTCCACACCTTCGGCTTTCTCTTCAGCGGCGGCAACTTTCAGGTTGTCGACTGTAGGTGCGAGAACGCCTGCGTCGACGCCGATGGGAGTTGTGTTGAGGCCTCCCTCGGAGAGATATTTCAGGAATATCTTGGCGTGATGGAGCTCGTTGGCAGCGGTCTCCCTGAAGATGTTGGCATATTGGAAGTAAGATTCCTTCTGGGCCTGGTCGGCGAAGAAAGTATAGCGTGTCACTGCGCATGATTCGGCCACGTAGGCATTAGCAAGGCAGACAGCGGTTCTGGTGCCTATGAGGCTTTTCTGATTAGCTTGTGTTGACATAGTATATGTGTTTAGATAATGTTATTACTTGTTTCTAAAATATAACAATGGCGCTCCGCGAAATGTTTTCGCCTCCGATATAAATAGGGTAGTCGCTCCGCGACTATTTGCTTGATTATTGCTTCTCCTATGCACTGCCATATCGATTGCACCTATTCAGTCGCGGAGCGACTTCCCTATTCTACCGGGAGCATACTCTCTGTTTTGGCGGATTCTGAGGATTGTAAATTTATACAGTCATATGTGCAGCAGCTTGTAATTATTCAAAATAAAGGTGTATTTTATTGCACGCTTTGTACAAGATATTGCATCAAAAAAGTCTACCCCTTTTCACAAAGAGATAGACCGAAACCTTAATCTTAATTTAATACTATGAAAAACACACTGCAAAATTAATAAAAATGATTTAGACCATAAAAGCCATAAATGTGCAAAGGTGCACTTTTAACCAAATTTAACATTTTTTACAGTGCGCTTTTTACATGCTATGGCATCGCTCTCAGAACGGGAAATTGATGCCTAAATTCACATCCATGTTCGAATTCAGAGGAATTCCCTGCTTGGCAAGTTTGCCGGGTGTGCGGTCCATGCCGATGAAGAAGTTGAAGCCCTTCTTCAGGCTCAGGTTGGCCATCCAACCGAATCCTACACCATATGTGCCTGCCACCATGTTTACACTGGCCGACAAGATGTCCACGGGAGCCACAGTGGCGCTGATGCGGAATTCAGTCGAGGTATATGGGCCATTGATTATGGTGGTGTTAAGCAAGCCGAAATGAAGACGGCGATAGTAAGGAAGCTTATAGTCAACGCCCACATTCATGATAGCGCCAAGTCCACGCGTGTTGCCGCCATCCTCCCCTTTGTCGGAGAGTTGATAGAGGTTTTCAAGGCCATCGCGCATATTGTCCCATTCATTATCGAAACTATTTTCGGCATCGTCGTCAGGGCTGAAGATGAAGGAATCGGAGTTGAATTCGCGGATGCCATCGGTGGAAGCAAGTTGGGTCTTGCTGAAGTTGATGAAACCGAGGTCGTTGAATGCAAGGGAGAATGTGAAGTCGCGCCATTCGTAGGTTGCGCCGAGGTCGAAGGCGAGTCCGAAACCGTTGGGGCCAACGCTGCCGTCACCCTTCATATCCATGCCCGACACATAGGGGCGTCCGTCGTCGGTGACGTCGGTTTTATAGCGGAAGCCGCCGAGATTGACCTTTATGTCGCCATTGGTACGGGCACGCCATGCATCCTGGCCGAGCTGGAGTTCGGCCTCCTGAAGGTCGAGCTGGGCGCTTGCCACGCCGATGAGGAATTTCAGGTTAGCGCCCACGCGCAGGCCGGGCACCTGGATAATGTCGCGCGAATGGCCAAACTGGATCTCCGCGTAACCGAGCGCCTGTGCGCGCACATCCTTGATGGAATAGGAGCGGTTGCTCACGCCCTCCTTCACCAGCGAGAAGAGCGCCTTAGGCAGATGGGCCTCGATGTCGGCGCGGGCATTGATGGAGACGGTGTTATAGCCGCCCCATGCCTTGAATCCGCCGCTCAGGAGATTGAGCTTAAGTCGGCCGCCGATGCGGTTGACATCCTTGAATCCGTCCATGGCCTCCGACACAGACACCTGCGGATTGGTGAAGAGCACGGTGCGGCCTCCACGGTTGTAGAACACTGAAGAGATGCCGAAATTGCCGTGCATGCCCACATTAATGTTGCCGGCTACGGGCATTGACACGAAATTGCTATTGTTTCCCATCGCCGGGTTCATCTGGTAGCGATAGGTATAATTGTCGAGGAAATAGCCTGTAAATGTGTCCTGGGCACTGGCCGCGAATGCGGCGACAGCCGTCAGACCTGCCACTGCCATTAGTTTATATAGTTCATTTTCATGATATGGTCTTAGACCCCATCCCATAAAAAATGTTAATGCAGGGGCGACCGATTTTTGATGC
>CAJLTZ010000146.1 GCA_905209725.1 uncultured Muribaculaceae bacterium | reverse complement strand
ACTTTTTCAAGCTGCCGATTCAATTTTTAAGGCTGTTCTTATCCCGAACTCGCGTAACTAAGGAAAAACTGAGCGATACCGAAATGGAGCGCATCATTGCTCTTGAACTGGAGGAAGGATCGCTAATATGGCACTGTAAGAATTATTTCCTGTTCAGCTACTATTGCGCCGGTATTCGTGCAGCTGACCTGATTCAGCTTCGTTGGCGAAACGTCACAGAGAATGGACGACTGCACTATCAGATGGGCAAAAACCATAAAGACCGAGACCTCGTTCTTGTCGAGCAGGCCCTTGAAATCCTCGGTCACTATCACCGCGAGGATGTCAAGCCGGATGATTATATTTTCCCTTTGCTTGACAACGAGGCACATTATGCTAAATTCGTTTCACAAGCCGACAAAGACCGTATGAAGCCGGAATTGCGTCATCAACTCTATCAGCAGATCTCGGCTAAAAATGCCTTAATAAACAAGTATCTCAAGAAGATTGCAGAGAAGGCCGAGATTACTACCAATCTCACTATGCACATCAGTCGCCATGCTTTTGCTCACATTGCTCAGGAATCCGGCGCCGAGAGTTCCGCTATCAAGAATATTCTGGGACATAGCAACCTCGCGACTACAGAGCGTTATATGGGCAGCTTTGATACAACGAAGACCGACAACACCCTTCGCTCGTTGTTCAAGAAGAAAAAGGTCGGTGCCGATGGCCTGACCGATGAAGAACGAGTGCAACAGGCGGTCGAATTGCTCAAAGGTATGACACCGGCACAAATCATGGCTGTGATTTCGGCAATCAACAAATAATATATTTATAGCCCTCTGAGTAATAGCTTAAAAAGATTGTTTTAATGAATTGGTAGCAGTTTTAGCCTGCAGATTTCGCCCTTTGAGAAATTTCGATTATATTTGCAAAAAAATATCGACATGACAGAGATATCTCAGCTTGCAGTTCTTAGAGAACGCGAAGACCACATAGAATTCAAAGAAGCAAAACATAACTATCCCTTTGCCGGAGGAAGTCATAATGATGTTAAAGAACGACGCAAGTGTGTTCTTGGGTACGTTGTTGCGTTTGCCAATGAAAGAGGTGGCAGATTAGTCCTGGGGATGGCAGATAAAATGCCACATGAAGCAGTAGGAACCGATTTCGCTAAAGACAAAGTCGGTGAACTGGAAGATGAAATATATAGACGCCTATATATCAGGGTTCACTGCGAGGAACTCTACGATGAAATGAAAAATCGCGTATTGGTTATCAATATTCCATCTCGACCGATTGGGAAAGCAATGCGATTTGAGGGAGTCCCGCTAATGCGAGTAGGTGAGAGTCTACGCGAGATGGATGACCAGGAATATTTCTCCATACTACAAGAACAAGACCCGGATTTCTCTGCCCGTATTTGCAAAGGCCTTTCCATGGAAGACCTGTCGGAGGAGGCTATGATCCAAATGCGTAGGCTCATCCATCAAAAGCGCAATAACCCAGAAGTTCTGACTATACCGGCAAATCAGTTGCTATCCGATTTAGCATTGATTACGGATGACGGAATTACATATGCAGCTTTGATATTGCTTGGCAATAGTGAGGCAATCAAGAAGCATCTTCCTCAAAACAACCTTATTGTCGAATATCGTGTGACAGAAAATCAAACTCGTTATTCTGCCCGACAGGAATTTTGTGAACCATTGTTTCTTAGTATTGACAAGGTATGGTGCTATATCAACCAGGATGCGATTAATCCCCTCATGCACATTGATGCCTTTCCTCAGATTCTGGATATTCCCTCCTACACTGAAGAGACAATTCGAGAGGCGATACTCAATAGTATCCAGCACCGTAGTTTTCAGATGGGAGGAGACATAATGATAAAGGTGTCCCCTGAGGCATTAGAGGTATCTAACGCTGGCGGCTTTCCTTATGGCGTCAACCAAGGGAATATCTTGACTGTTAATAGCTCACCGCGCAGTCGCAGATTGGCTGAAGTTATCGAAAAAGCCGGTTTGATAGAACGATCGGGCCAGGGAGTAGACATTATGTTTGCAAATTGCATCACAGAAGGACGGCCCATGCCGGATTACGGGGAGTCCGATGACTTTCAGGTAAAATTAAGGATAGAATCCAGAATCGAAAATCCACAGTTGAGAAGATTTTTAATGAATCTTAGAAACACTCGCAAGCCAGAGGAGCAACTCAATGTGTTCGATTTGATAACGATATATTCCATTATTCATAATGATGGTAACGGCATTCATCCACGATCTATTAAGAGATTGCTTGATGAAGGGATAATAATACGGCATCCAAAGTACGAATACGAAATGGGCAATTCATACTTCGAGCATAGTCCTTTTGTTCTCAAAGGGCAGATTGACTCTGATACTCTACGTCGCCTGCATTATATTCTAGCGGATGGTCCTAAATCCATGTCGTCTTTTATTAGCGAATGGGACGGTGAATTGACCCTCAAGCAGGTTCGCACTAAAATAGAAAAGTTGATCGGAACAGTGCTTTCTAAATCCGGGATTGGTAGAGGAACGACTTACACCTTTGTTAACAATGGTTAATTGGCAAAATATAGCCCTCTGATATTATGTAACTTATACTGAATTCAAAGTAATCTGAGGGAATATAGCCCTGACGGTCAGAGTATATTCTTATGAATGAAACAATGTCTGATGAACTAACCTGAATAATTCATAGACCCGCAAAAAAAGAACGCCCCTCTTGCATATCTG
>CAJLTZ010000145.1 GCA_905209725.1 uncultured Muribaculaceae bacterium | reverse complement strand
TATGAGGCACATCTGCGACCCCTGCATTAACATTTTTTGTGGGATGGGGTCTTAGACCCGTTATCTTGTTTTTTTACAGATTGAAATAGAAAGTGCCGAAGGGGAGCACTGTGTAGAAATCATAGTTGTTTCCGCGCAGGGTATAGTCGGTGTTATATGCAGGAACGTCAAGATTCCTGTTCCAATGGTCGGTCCAGGGATTCCAGGCGTTGAGCACGTTGACATCATACTGGATGCCGTTATACTGATAGCTTACCACCAATGGCAGCACTCTCCACACGCTCTGGGCGTCATAGCCGCAGGCTACCACTTTGGTGACTCCCTGATTCTGGAAATTATTAGTTGTGATGCTTGGGCTAACCACAATTGTGGGTGAATAGTCCCAGCCTGAATACCATGGGCTGCCCCAATAAGAGGGTGGGGGAGGTCCGGGGTTGAACCCGCCGCCCCAGCCGCCGGACGGAATGTTGGGTTGATAGCTGCCCCCGGAGCCGGGAGCGGGCAGACTGTTCTGCGCCACCATAATGGCCACACCCGAGAGAATGCTGGTCGCGGCAACCAATGCCCGAAGTATATTTGTCTTCATAGTCCAGTCTTTAATAATTAACTTTCGTATTTATAACAAATATGCTTCGCTTAATGTTGAATTTTGAATTTTGAATGTTGTATTTTGGGGAATAGTGCAGTCGCTCCGCGATTATTCTACAGTTACGGATTTCGCGAGGTTGCGCGGCATGTCCACGTTTTTGCCCTTGTTGATGGCGATGTAGTAGGAGAGGAGCTGCAGCGGGATTGAGGTGATGATGGGGGAGAGGCATTCAGGCACCTCGGGAACCTCCAGCACATGGTCGGCGATGTTCTTTATCACCGTGTCACCTTCGGTCACTACGGCCACAATGTTGCCGCCGCGGGCCTTCACCTGCTGCACGTTGCTCACAATCTTGTCGTAGAGATGGTCGCGCGGTGCGATGATCACCGATGGCATCTCGGCGTCGATCAGTGCGATGGGACCGTGCTTCATCTCAGCTGCGGGATAACCCTCGGCATGGATATATGATATCTCCTTGAGCTTCAGTGCTCCCTCAAGCGCTACGGGGTAGTTATATCCTCGGCCAAGGTAAAGGAAGTTGCGCGCATATGTGAAGATCAGCGACAGACGCTCGATCTTGTCGTTGAGCTTGAGCACCTTCTCCACATATCCGGGAATTTCGAGCACCTGCTTGCCAAGGCGTTCAATCTGTTCGGCGGAGAGTGTGCCGCGCAGTTGAGCCATGGAGAGCGCCAGGAGCGTGAGCACCATCACCTGACCGGTGAAAGCCTTTGTGGAGGCCACGCCGATTTCCGGACCTACATGGATGTAGCAGCCGCTGTAGGTTTCACGCGGGATGGAACTCCCCACCACATTGCTGATGCCGAACACGAAAGCGCCCTTCTCCTTTGCAATCTTGATGGCTGCGAGCGTGTCGGCCGTTTCGCCGCTCTGCGATATGGCTATCACCACGTCATCCTTGTCGATCACAGGATTTGAATAGCGGAATTCGCTGGCGTATTCCACATCCACCTTGATCTTGCACATATCCTGGAATAGATATTTTCCAAGAAGGCCGGCGTGCCAGCTTGTGCCGCAGGCCACAATGATTATGCGCTTGGCATTTCGGAAGATCTCCTTGTTGTCGTTGACGCCGCTGATGTTGATCTTGGAACCGCCGGCCACCACGCGTCCGCGGATGCAGTCGCGAAGTGTGGAAGGCTGTTCGAAAATCTCCTTCAGCATGAAATGCGCGTAGCCGCCCTTCTCAAGTTGAGAAATCGACATCTCGAGTTTGGTGACGTCAATTTCGGCCTTCACATTGTTGAGGTCGGTGATATTGAGCGGTTCGTTGCGCTTGATTTCGGCGATCTCGCCATCCTTGAGGTAAACGCATTTCTTGGTGTATTCCACGAATGGAGTGGCGTCGGATGCGAGGAAGGTCTCGCCGTCGCCGATGCCGATCACGAGCGGGCTGCTCTGACGGGCGGCGATTATGGTGTCGGGATTGTCTTTCTGCACCACAGCGATGGCGTAAGCGCCTACCACTTGCTTAAGAGCATGGCGCACAGCCTCGAGCAGGGAGCATTTGTTGGTGACGCGCACATATTCTATAAGCTGTGCGAGCACCTCTGTGTCTGTTTCCGACTTAAACTTGCGGCCATGCTGCACGAGGGCGTCCTTGAGCACCTTATAGTTTTCGATTGTGCCGTTGTGCACGAGAGCGATGTTGCCGTCCTCGCTGAAATGGGGATGGGCATTGAAGTCGGAGGGCTCGCCGTGGGTGGCCCAGCGTGTATGGGCGATGCCGGCGCGGCAGTCGGTCACCTTGTCGGCGCAATATGCCTCAAGGTTGCTCACCTTGCCCATCGTCTTGTAGACGTTGAGCTTGCCATCGTTTCCTACGAGTGCCACACCGGCGCTGTCGTATCCGCGATACTCCAGACGGTGAAGACCTTTGATCAATATATCATATACATTGCCGTTGCCTATATAGCCTACGATTCCACACATAGATCTTTCTTATATCGGATGATTAAGGAGGAGAGTATGCGAAGTCTAATTCTTATAGATAGGGGGAGTGTATAGTTTCTCCTATCCTATAAACGTACAAAATTAGCGATATTATATCAAAAAATCAAACAATGCGAAAATTTAACTAAGACCCCATCCCACAAAAAATGTTAATGCAGGGGTCGCAGATGTGCCTCAT
>CAJLTZ010000144.1 GCA_905209725.1 uncultured Muribaculaceae bacterium | reverse complement strand
TGTTAAAACTTTTAATTTATGCCCCATTTGAAATTACGCCTGTCTCGCAGCTGCATTAACATTTTTTGTGGGATGGGGTCTAAGAAATGGATATAACTTTGGATTATTCAGGGGCAGGATTCTCTTTCATTCCCCGGGGAATGATAAGGAGATGCATCGCATTTTTAGCCAATGCTGTGAGCGCGCTGACCGGAGCGTCTCCCTCTCCGACAATCATAAAACAACGCTATGCCGAGGCAGTGGATGCTTATGGCGCACTGATCGACCGTCTATGTTTCGGATATGCGAATACCACAGCCGACTTCGACGATCTCAAGCAGGATGTGCTTCTCAGTCTATGGGAATCGATGCCGCGCTTCAAGGAGAAATGCTCGATGAAGACATGGGTCTATTGTCTCACTCTCAATGTGTGCGTATCCTCATTGCGCAAGAACTATCGCAAGGTAACCACCGTGCAACTCACGGAGATGGCCGACATAGTGGACTATCAGCCCGACAAGAAGGAGATCTTCATGGAACTGCATGAGGCCATCGGACTGCTTAATCCCTTGGACAAGGCGATAATGATACTCTGGATTGAGGAGGAGAGATATGAGGGTATCGCTGAAATCACCGGTGTGACGAAAGCTAATGTGGCCACCCGCATCCACCGGGTGAAAGATAAACTGAAAACAATAATGGAAAAATAAAGGATAAAGATATGGAAGAATTAAAAGAATGTTGGAGCGGAGCGCGATTCCGTTCCGAAGCGAATGGAAAGAACGGTTCAAACATGACGCCTGACAGCAACCGTAGCACGGCACTCGAAACTTTGGCTTCTCACTATCGCAGATTCTCGACGATAGGACTGATCTTGGCGCTTTGCATACCGATATGCACATGGGAAGCAATGCGGGATATAGAGGGAGTGCATATGGGATTCAAACTGGCATTAGTGACATATGGAGCGATTTACTGTCTTATAGCGTCAGTGATGGACAGATGGCTTTGTCGCGGAATAGAGGGTATAGATGTGGCGGAGATGCCGGTGTCGGAAGTCTGCCGTTTGACATTCTATTACCGCAAGAAGCACTATCAGTTTGTAGGCATACTGATTCCTTTAGCCCTATTGTTTTTAGCCGGTTTTGGCTGGGTATTATCGGGCGACATGTGGTATATATATGGCATGGCTGCGGGGGCAGTGGTAGGCATATTGATAGGCACGCGCCAGTTTCGCCTCTTCATGTCCGAATACCGCGATATCCTGAAAGATTGATGATTGATGATTAGAGATGTCGGCATTGTGCGAGGTCGAAGATTGTGTGTCGCCGGCCCTCATGCGGCTTGTTTTGGCATGAGCCAGCAGCAGTGCGGGCAATGAATCCACACCTTGACGGAGATACTCCGCAATGCAACCGGGGATGCAGGGATGCTTCCGGCTTCCGATGTCGTGGCTTTCATGAAACTTCTTGACGAGCGTGGCGGCGACGCTGTCGTACATGAACTCATTCATGACGGGACAGGGCGCGAAATTCCGAGACCTTACGACCCTGATCTTCAGAAGGAGCACTATAGCGGCAAAAAGAAGAAACATACCGTCAAGAACGCGGTAATCACCTGTATGGCAGGATTTATCCTTTTTGCAAGCCTCACTGTGGAGGGAAAGATGCACGACAAGCGTATCGCCGATGAAATGTATTCCTTCCCTTATGAATGCATCCTTCAGCAGGATACCGGAAGGGGTACAGTGCCGATAACGTCACCGTGGTACAGCCGACGAAGAAACCGAATGGAAAGGAACTTACCCAAAAGCAGAAGTCGGCCAACACTGAAATATCCCGGACACGCATCAAGGTCGAGCACGCAATCGGAGAAGCCAAAATCCTTCGAGTCGTGAAAGACGAGTGCAGACTTCGCAAGAATGACTTCGTCGGCAGGATTTTTCACCTTGCCGCCGGACTTCACAATTGGAGGTTCAATACTCGTGCGTAACATATAAGTTATTTAAACTCTATTCTTTATGATAGCTCACAATATTATCTTCCCTCCTTTTGATTTCCTATGATACTGACCCATTTGTATGGGGCTTGGATTGCCCGTCAATTTGTATGGATTTTTGTATGTATATAAAATCAAAACCGCTGCAAGGTGTTGACTTACAGCGGTTTTTTTTGATGGTTTGGCGGAGAGGACGAGATTCGAACTCGTGGTAGGATAATCTCCTACGTCAGTTTAGCAAACTGGTGGTTTCAGCCACTCACCCACCTCTCCTTCTTTTTCAAGCGCAAAGTTAATGCTTTTTTTCTTTCCCTCCAAATTTTTCTTCCGCTTTTTACTGCCGGTTTTTATTTCTTCGTCTGTACTTACACTTATTCCTATATCTCCTCTCTTCGTCTTGAAAATTTTTACGATGTTTTATATCGGTTTAACATCTTTGTCTACAGTTATTTACGAAATTTAAGAATAAAAATTATAAAAATGTTTTAAGAAAATTTGGCGGAATGAAAAAAATGTAGTAACTTTGCATCCGCAAACGGGGAACAACCCCTGCAAACAAAGAAATGACTCCGTGGCTCAGTTGGTAGAGCAAATGACTCTTAATCATTGGGTCGTGGGTTCGAGCCCCACCGGGGTCACTAATAAAAATCACCAAAAGTGAAAAATCACTGAAAATGCTTGATTTTCAGTGATTTTTATTTTTGCCTAAACCACAAAAAAGGGGTCATCGGATTTTTCGGGTCATCGGATTTTTCCGGTGCATGGCATATTTTTAA
>CAJLTZ010000143.1 GCA_905209725.1 uncultured Muribaculaceae bacterium | reverse complement strand
CTGCATCAAAAATCGGTCGCCCCTGCATTAACATTTTTTATGGGATGGGGTCTAACACTATGGCTATGGCAAAAGAAAATCAACTCAGCGACTTCGAGCCCCGTTTCATGGAAATGGCTGCGAAGTTGTCATATGACAATATCGACCGCGGCGGTGGGCCTTTCGGTGCCGTAATAGTCCGCGATGGAGAGGTGGTGTCCACTGGTGTCAACACCGTGACTCTTGACAATGACCCCACTGCCCACGCCGAGGTAAACGCAATCCGAAAGGCGTGCCACCATCTGAAAACTTTCCAGCTTTCCGGTTGCACAATCTATTCAAGTTGCGAACCCTGCCCGATGTGTCTCTCCGCCCTTTATTGGGCCGGTGTGCGTAAAGTGTTTTATGGCAACACCAAGGAGGATGCCGAGGCTATCGATTTCTCCGATAAGTTTATCTACGAGGAGATTGAAAAGAAACCGGCCGACCGCAAGATGCCCGGTATCCATGTGGACAACCGCGACACCATCCGTGCTTTCGAGAAGTGGGCAGCCGACCCGAACAAGACAAAATACTGATTCAACCATAAACATTTTCGCGCAAGCGGCCACCAATAAGCCGACGCGAAACCTAAACATCAACCCATAATGGAATTTAACGAACAGGATCTTAATGTGCTGGAAGATAAAGGCATCAGTCGTGAGAAATTACTCGAGCAGTTAAGCATGCTGCGCGAGGGTTTTCCGTATTTGAAAATCGAGGCGCCGGCCACCATCGGCCACGGCATATCTAAACTGTCGCCGGAGATGGCGGAGGGCGCCGTGCGCTGCTGGAAGGATTTCCTTGCCCACGGCGGCAAGGTGATGAAGATGGTGCCGGCCAGCGGTGCCGCTTCCAGGATGTTCAAGGACCTCTTCTCCTTCCTCAACGGGAAGGCCGAGCGGCCCGAAAATGACTTCATGCGCCGCTTCTTCGAGAATATCGAGAGTTTCGCATTCTTCCCCCGTCTCAATTTCGTCTGCATCCAGCTTTACGGCAAGAGCGTCCTCACTCTCATCGCCGAAAAGCGCTATAAGGATGTGGTCAGCGCTCTGATTGAACGCACAGGTCTCGGCTACGGCTATCTGCCGAAAGCGCTTCTTGAATTCCATATGGTGATGGGCGACACACGCACTGCTCTTGAGGAGCATCTTGCCGAGGGCGCTCAGTATGCCGCCGGCAAGAATGGCAAGGTTGATGTGCATTTCACTGTTTCCGAGGACCATATGCCTCTTGCTCAGGTCAAGGTAGAGGAAACGGCCCGCCATCTCGGCACTCTGTACGACACGGAGTTCAATGTGACCTATAGCGTTCAGAAACCATCTACCGATACAGTTGCCTCGAATCTCGACGGCACACCCTATCGCGATAAGGGTCATCTCTTCTTCCGTCCCGGCGGCCACGGCGCGTTGATTGAGAACCTCAACGACCTGGATGCCGATGTGATTTTCATCAAGAACATCGACAATGTGATGCCCGACTCTCGCCGTGAGGCCACAATCCTCTATAAACAGGTGCTTGGCGGCACATTGGTGGCTGTGAAGCAGCGCATCGACGAGTATTGCCGCTTGCTGAAAGATGGCAATCCTTCGGATGCCGATATCGATGCGATGCTTGCTTTCCTGCGCGATGTGCTCTGCATCACCCACGACAAGGCCGACGAGATGGACGCTCAGCAGAAAAAGGAATATATCTATTCGAAGTTGAACCGTCCGGTGCGTGTCTGCGGCATGGTTCGCAACGAGGGAGAACCCGGCGGCGGCCCCTTCCTTGCCTACAATCAGGATGGCACAGTGAGCCCGCAGATTCTGGAGTCCACGCAGATCGACCCGGCCAACAAGGAGGCACAGAAGATGCTGAAGGAGGCCACACACTTCAATCCTGTGGATCTGGCAGTGGCCACTCGCGACTGGAAGGGAAACCGCTTCGACCTACCCGCCTATGTGGACCGTAACACCGGCTTCATTTCACAGAAGAGCCGTGAGGGTGTGGAGATCAAGGCACTCGAATTGCCCGGCCTCTGGAACGGTGCGATGAGCGACTGGAACACAATCTTCATCGAGGTACCCGCCGAGACCTTCAACCCCGTGAAGACCGTCAACGACCTCCTCCGCGACGCCCACCAGCCCCTGATCTGATTAGAAATCAGACAGCACTAATATCCGATTCGATTCAATCTGATTACGAATCAATATAATCATCGGAGCGACTACTCTTAAAAAGCAGTCGCTTCTTTGTTTTATGTGGGCTGTTGTTTCAACAGATGATTTGTGCAATCGGTGAAATATATATATCTTTGTCTACTGATAAATCAAAAAGTGTCAATTCATATCTAAAAACCATCATGAGGCAAATTCTATTTACTATTGTCATATTGTGTTTTAACTTATTTTCTTCGGCTTCAATTAATACAATTTTTTCAGCAAATAACAAAATTGAAAGGCCAAATAGAACAGTGTCATTACACTCTCTTAAAATATTTGAGGATTGCGCTATTGTAACTATCAAAATTGTTCCGAAACAGGACTTTGAACGCTTAAATTTCTGGTCAAGCAAAAATACAGTACTTAAAGTTGGCAATTCTGAATTATCTATTGTCGGTTTTAAAATAAATGGTATAGATGGTTCGAGTTTTTATAGTTCTGCTCCATTTGATGGCACATGGGGATGGGATGACCTAAAGAAAGGCAAAAGTCACTACTATTCAATGAAATTTAAAGGAAAATTACCTCCTGGAATTTTTAAAATTTCATTAATAACGCGAGTTCGGGATAAGAATCGTTGTTCATCCACCAAGCCAAAGGACATAGA
>CAJLTZ010000142.1 GCA_905209725.1 uncultured Muribaculaceae bacterium | reverse complement strand
CATCAAAAATCGGTCGCCCCTGCATTAACATTTTTTATGGGATGGGGTCTTAATCTATAACCAACAATCAGAAAATGAAGAAACTTCTTTTCTCAGCAGCAGCCCTCAGCGGCGTATTCGCATTTTCATCGTGCCCCAGCGACGAGCCCATGGCCAATGGCGCCGGCAACGACGCAGTGAGCTTCCGCGTGGAGATTCCCGCCTCCCTGGCTTCTCGCGCCACCTTCGGTGACGAGTCGATGGTGAGCCTCAACAACCTCCAGTGGGCAGTCTATGACATGACTGATGTAGCCAACCCCGCGCTCGTGTTCAACGGCGCCAACAAGTCGGCTTTCCAGTCGAGCCAAAAGTATGAGACAGTCAACCTGCAGCTGTGAAGGGCAAATCCTACCAGGTGGCTTTCTTCGCCGACAACGAGGAGAACAAGTTCGTGACCTGCACCGACGGCGTGCTCGCAGTGGATTATTCCAAGGCTCAGTCGAACACCGCCAATGAGGATGCTTTCGTAGGTAAATCCGAGGTGTTCGTGGTTGACAACGACGGATATGCAGAGACCGTCACCCTCAAGCGTCCCTTCGCCCAGCTCAACGGGGGTACCGACGACCTCGACGCAGAGAGCGTGAAGGCTATCATCAACAATCTCAAGGCTAACGTGACTGTTGCAGATCCCCTCTACACAATCTACACCATCCTCAGCGGGGAATACGACGGCCAGAACAGCGGCAATGTAAGCTTCCCACAGATTGCGATGAACAATCTTCCATCGGAGACATTCCCCAACGTGCATGACTTCAAGACCTACGACCTCATCGCCATGAACTATCTGCTCACCAACCAGCAGACTCTTGACGTGACTCTTGATTTCGACAACGGCATCCAGTAAGCGTGCCCAATGCTCCGGTGAACACCAACTACCGCACGAACATATACGGTTCGCTGCTCACAGCCCCCGGTTCGTTCAACATCGTGGTTGACAACAAGTTTGAAGACCCCAAGCCTGACCACAACATCGTGGTATCCACAACAAAGCAGTTTGTGGAGGGTATCACCAACGACCATGACGTAACAGTAGATGAGGGAACCGTAATCAACATCGCCAGCGAGGGTGAGATCAAGCTTCAGAACAACCAGAAACTGACCGTGAACGGTGTGCTCCAGACCACCCGCCAGCAGATCAGCATCACCGGCGCAGGCAATTCCGCCACCGTGACCGGCACCGGCACAATCGTGGCTATCGGCGCGAACGGCAACCGTCCCCTCAATGTATATGACGGCGCTACCCTCACCATCTCCGGTGTGACTGTGAACTCCACCCAGAACAACGGCGGCTCCACCATCTACAGCATGAATGGTCACCTCGTGCTCGACAACATGAAGTCGCTCGACAACCATAACTTCGCTGTAGGCGCCAACGGCGGAACGCTGAAGATCACTAACAGTGAGATCAACTCTGACTCCAACAACAAGGTGGGAGCATGGTCCTACACCATCGATGTGGCAGCAGGCTGCCAGGCAGAATTTGACAACGTCAAAGTGAATGGCGCCCAGGGCGGTATCTCCGTAGGCGGCGTGAACACCCACTTGATCATCAAGAGCGGCACCTACAAGACCACCAACTTCAAAGGCCAGAACGGCACAGCATTCTATCCTGTCTATGTCCACAACAAAGGCCAGGTAGAGATTCTTGACGGTGAGTTCATCTCCGACGGTCCCTACACAGTGTTCGACGGCGACAACGACACTGGCGAACCCTTCGCCGACTACATCCGCATCAAGGGTGGCAAATACAACAAAGCCACCTATAGCCAAAGAACCAAAGCAGAGATTCCTGCTTACAAGGGATACAAGTGGCAGCCCATCAACGAGGCTCCCTTCACCCTCCAGGTAGTGAAGCAGTAACCATCGTCAGGAAAGGAACAGACAAACGAATCCCGCGCCCAGCGCGTCCCAGACAAAGATAGCCATCCGCACTCCCGGATGGCTATTTTTTTTTGCACTGAAATAAATTTTCTTATTATTTTTGCACCATGAGACCAATGAGAAAAGCCACCTCCCGTAAAGATGCGGAATGGGCTCTGGATGTATTCGATAGAGCCCCCTATATCTCCGTAAGCATGACTCGACCCGACGGCACCCCTTACGGCCTGCCACTGTCGCTCGTGCGAAAAGGAGCAGAAACCTTCTATTTCCACTGCGCCGGCGAGGGAGAGAAACTCGATTGCCTGCGCCGGAATCCGACCGTGAGCCTCTCGGCCGTTAGCAAATGCACGCCTAAATTCGAGGAGGGAAAGAACAATTTCACTGAGCATTACCACTCTGCAATAGCCATAGGCCGGGCAGAAACTGTGGTGGATGATGCGGAAAAGATCGAGGCGCTCCGGTTGCTGTGCGAGCGCTTCCTGCCCAAATACATGGATCATTTCAACGACGCCATCGCCCGGAGCCTCGCAATCACCACTGTAGTCCGCATCACACTCACAGAGCCCCCCGTAGGCAAGTCAAAGCCATAACTAAGTTGTTAAAGCAATGTATTTCGATTCAAGAATAAGAGGAAAGCGGAGCCTGCCATGGTTTGACGCGCGCACTGGCCCGCAGAAGGCAAGTGACGAATATTTTGAAAAGCTCGATAATCTGGCTCAGCAACTTGACGATATAGAAGCTGATATAGACTTTTTCACGTCATTAGAACCCGAAGACTTTGACAGCGGATATGAATATGTCTATGGCCGCATAAAGGAATTGAAAGAATATATCAACGAAACCGAAGATTTCCAAGATTCCGACGATTTAGATGATTCCGAAGATTCCGAAGAATTGGATTCTGCCGACCTCGAAGAGGCAGAAGAGTCTCTTCATGATATATATGAGGAACTCTTAGACCTATACGACGATGCCATTTTATACGATGATTATTTCGGCGATGAACCTGACGATCCCGATGACGAGGATGACGACGAGGATGATGATATAGACAGCGAAGATTCAGACGAAGACGATTTGGACGACGATGATGATGACTGGGATGATGACTGGGACGACGACGAGGATGATTGGTAAGGGAGTCACTGCACTCTACCACATAAGTCTGATTGTCATGAACCGAGATGAACAAGGATGAAGTTGCGTTAGGCATTGGAGTTGCGGATGCTACAGGAGAGCTCGATTCTAACCTGAATAATTCATAGACCCGCAAAAAAAGAACGCCCCTCTTGCATATCTGC
>CAJLTZ010000141.1 GCA_905209725.1 uncultured Muribaculaceae bacterium | reverse complement strand
CAGAAGGCTTTTTATCTCGGAAAGACTACCTCAACGCGTCTGCTGAACAGTAACATTCCATTTTATGGCGAATGTATCCAATTTTACTGAAAAATTCAAAATTATCTGAAGGAGGCGAGCACGCGGCGCCGGATGGCGATGGTATTGGCAAGGATGCTGATTGAAGTGAGCGCGCAGCCCACAAGTGGAGCCATCCAGAGGGCACCTGCGCCACCGCCGAGGCCGCGCAGCGGCGCGATGTAATAGAGGCGCAGCAGGAAGACGCCGATCAGAGCCAGGACGAGAGCGCCAATCGAGCTCCATATCACCATCCCCACATATGGACGGCCCACTACGGCCGGATCATAGCCGAGCATCAGCAGGCGGTGGAGAGTGTCGCGGTTCTTCTCCATAAGCAGCGAGAGAGAGAGGGCGAGGATCATCACCGACAGCAGCGTGATCACCACACCGATGGCGCCCACCACCCCCATCACCACCTTCAGCAGGAAGGCGGCCGAGGCGCCGCTCTTGTCGCCGGCCACCTCGAGGGAGTGCTCGTCGAGATAAGCCTTGATGGCAGTGTCGCCCGGACTGTTCACGTCGATGATAAGCCGGGAGGGTGCCTGCTTGCGGCCGCCCCCCAGGTTGTCGTTGCGCGACTTGAGAAACTCATCCGGCACAAGGATGGTGTTGAGGCGGTTGCTGTAGCCGGCCACTCGGCCATACAGTTGTTCGCGGCGGTCGCCGTTCTCGCTTTCGAGCGTGAGTTCCAGCGGGATGCCGCTCATCAGCCCCTCCGACATCTGCGGGAGGCCGGCCGATGTGGCGAATCCGAAATTATAGAGCGTGAGATAATCCTTGGATATGATGATAGGCACTGCGTCGCCCCCCTCCTGCCAGCTCCATTGCGATGCCGGCACATCTACGAAACTGTCGGGGATCGACTCGAAAAACATCGAGGTGCTCATCGAGCGGCCACCCTGGCGCACAGCGGCCGACACTCTGAAATCGGAAGAGCGGAAGCGGCCCAGGCTGCGCACCCACGGCTGCGACTCTATGTCGGCGATCTCCTCTTCCGAGAAGGCCGTGGAGGTGGTGCCGAAAGTATTGGCCGAGGTCACCTTCTTATTGACCACTAAGAAGTCGGAACTGATAAAGGAGTCGCTGCCGGTCCATATGGATCGGGCGTCGAGATAAAACTGGAGCGCGCCCAGCACGATTGCCAGGCCGATGAAATTGGAGAGCAGAAAGGCCGCCACACGCGAGGGCGACGTATTCTTGCGCAGAAGTTTGCGGATCATCAGAGTTTCATTTTGCGGGTGTAGTCGAGGAGGAGGGGGTTGCCCACTGAGGTGGAGATGATGCCGGCGCCCTGGCGGGCAGCCTCTTCGGCGATGAGGGTGGCGGCTATACGGTTGTTATCTCCGTCGAGGTGCGATACCGGTTCGTCGACAAGTATGAAGTCGAAAGGCTGGCAGATGGCCCTGACGATGGCCACGCGCTGCTGCTGGCCTATCGACATGCGGCCGGCCGGATAGTCGCGTCGCTCGGCGATGCCGAGCCGCTCCATCCAGGCCTCCACCTGCCGGTCGGATGCATAGTTCACGAGGCTGTTCTTGAGCTGGATGTTTTCCCAGGCGGTGAGCTCGGGGAAGAGGGAGAGTTCCTGGGGAAGGTAGGCGAGATGGCGGCGGCGGATCTCCTGCCAGTCGTTGATGGAGAGCGCCGACACGTCACGGCCGTTGAAGAGCAGGTTGCCCTCATAGTCGGTGCGGGCGCCGAAGATGTAGGCGCACATTGACGACTTTCCCCCTCCCGAGGCAGCCTCCACAAGATAATATTCGCCGCGGCGGAAGTCGGCGTCGCAGCGCCACACATCGCTCGGCGGGATGCTCTCCGAGACGAACACCCGGGGGAGCATCCCGCGCAGCGAGATTGTTTCAATTTTATCCATTCAGATAATCTCAGTTAGCTTCTATTAATCGCTCGAGGAGGGTTTTGTTGCCCTCGGGAGCCTGCAGGCGCACCTGGATGCTGAGAGTCCCGTCGCCGGGCACAAGCATGAAGCCGCCTGTGAGGTCGAACTTGGCGGCGCCATTGCCGAAAGGCTGGTTGACCACCGTGCCAAACATGGCGCCCTTCATCATCTCGGCGCCCTGGGCCACGTCGAGCGTACCGCTCATCGTTCCCTTCTTGAATCTGAGTGTCTTGCCCTCTTTCACGGGAGTGATGCCCATGGCCGATGCAAGCATGTCGGAGAGAGAGGCGGTGTTCTCGCCGGTGGTGGTGAGGAAACCGCTGAGGTAGCCGTTGTCTTTTGTGGTGGCCACAGCGAATGTGCCGTCGAGGCTGGAGAGCGCCTGCAGGTAGATGCCCACCATGGAGGCGCCCTGGTCGGCAACCTTCTTGCTGAGGTCCTTGATGAGTTTCTGCGACACTGCGCCGGCCATCAGGATGTCGGCATTGCCGCCGATGCCGGCCACGGCCTTCACGTCGATCTTGTCGCCGGGGAAGAGGAGTTTGGCTGCCTTACCTTTGCCGTTGAGCACGGTGGCTGAAAGCACGCCCTTGTTCTTCTCGAAATCGGCGTAAAACTCGATATAATTCGGATCCTGGAACACCGACTGAAGAGCCACCTGCACCATGGCACGTGTCTGGAAATCGATGCCCGACATGTTCATCAGGCCGGCGATGTCGGCCCAGCCCTCCATGTCATGCTCCACAGTGACGAGGTTCTTGCCCCCCTCCACTGAGAGGATGCTCTGGTTTTTCGAGAGGGCGGCGAAGTTGGCCACGCGCTCGGGGTCGATGTTGCCGTTGCCGAGTTTCACCCAGAAGCGGTTGCCCTTCACGGCCGCGATGCCGGAATACTCCACGTCGCCGGCCTTGGCAAACTTGGCGCCTGTCTCCTTCTCGATCATGCTCTTGAACTTGTCGGCCGAAGCGAGAGTGCCTGCCAGATAGGAATAGCCACCCTCGGCGAATACCACTGCCACTTCGGGGTCGATGCCCGACTCGCCGTTGAGGAGGGTGCGGGAGAGTTGGTCGCCGTTGGCGCCGGAGATAGCCTTTGTGATAGCCTCGGAGGGGGTGATTTTCTCACCGTCCACCTTGCAGCCTGCCTCCTGGAGGAGGGAGTTGAGGTTGGCGACCATCACCACGGAGGCGTCGCTGGGCACTGTGGCGAGCAGTTGCTCGGCGTCGGCTGTCTCTTTGGAGCAGGAGGCAAATGAGGCGGCTATGAGCGCCATCATCGCCAGGAGGGATAATACTTTAGTTTTCATAATTTTATCACTACTGTCCACTAAAAAATGGACGGGGTTAAAAATTAAATAAATTCGGTT
>CAJLTZ010000140.1 GCA_905209725.1 uncultured Muribaculaceae bacterium | reverse complement strand
GAGGCACATCTGCGACCCCTGCGTTAACATTTTTTGTGGGATGGGGTCTTAATTGGGATGGATTCATTGCTGAAAAATCATCCCGATTTCGCCAATTTTTCAAGTTTTTTACGTTATATTCACAGCCGCCTCTCTCCAATGCAGTCATCTTTAAGTAGATTCATCCCTCTTGCCGGGAGAGCTCAATAATCAAAATTGCTATAAATGACAGATTTCGATATCAAGGGAATAATACGTTTCCTGCGCTCATTGCGCCGGCACAACGACAGAATATGGTTTAATGAGAACAAGGAGAAATATCTCGGTGTCAAGGCTGAGACGGAGCATCTCACAGGGCTTCTTCTGCAACGCATTGCGGAATTCGAACCTGAGGCCACTCGTCTCTCCCCATCCGATTGTCTCTACAGAATCTATCGTGACACCCGCTTTTCACTCGACAAGACGCCCTATAAGACTCATATAGGCATCTATCTCAATCCTCCGGGTGGAAAGAAGAGCCCGCGCTGCGGATATTATCTCCATCTCGAACCGGACAGTTGTTTTGTGGCCGGAGGAGCATGGTGTCCGGAAACGCCGGTGCTCAAGAGAATTCGTCAGGATATTTACGACAATGTGGAGGAGTATCGGGAGATTATTCAGAATCCATCGTTTACCAGATTCTATCCGAGTCCGGGTGACGACCTTCTGAAAACAGCCCCGAAAGGTTTTCCGAAAGACTGGGAATATATCGACCTCCTCAAGCCTCGCGCCTACACTGCCTATTCACATTTGAGCGATGACGATATACGTCCTGACGGGTTTGTGGACCGGGTGGTGGAACGCATGCAGGCTCTCAAACCTCTCAACGATTTTCTGAATTATTCTATCGAGCCGCCGCAGGAATAGACAGCCTTTGAAGGCATAACCCCGTGGAATAATAACCCTCCCGTGCCTTTAGAAAGCGCGGGAGGAGTTATTTTATCGGGATAGATGCTTATCTCACATCTTCTTCATCTCCTTTGCCCAGGAGTCTTTCAGTCCGATTGTCTTATTGAATACGGGATGTTCCTTGGTGGAGTCCTGGTCCACTACATAGTATCCCAGGCGTTGGAACTGATAATGGTCTCCGACCTTGATGCGTTCGGCAAGCCATGGTTCGATCATTGCGTTTTCGCGCACCTTGAGGGAGTCGGGATTCAACAGGTCACGGAAATCACCATCCTCAGCACTTGGGTTCTCCACGGAAAAGAGACGGTCGTAGTCGCGAATTTCGGCAGGAGTGGCCGTGGGCACCGACACCCAATGAAGCGTGCCTTTTACCCTGCGGTCGGCGCCGGGAAGGCCGCTGCGCGTCTCTGGATCATATGTGCAATGGATTGTGGTGACATTTCCCTCTGCATCTTTGTCGACGCCAGTGCAGTTCACGATATATGCACCCTTTAGACGCACCTCCTTGCCCGGGCTCATGCGGAAGAATTTTTTAGGAGGATTCTCCATGAAGTCCTCGCGCTCAATCAAGAGCTCGCGGGTGAAGGGCATCTCGTGCTTTCCTTCTGCGGGATTCTCGGGATTATTGTCGAGTGTGAAGATCTCTGTCTTTCCTTCGGGATAATTGTCTATCACGAGTTTCACCGGATTCTGCACCACGCTCACGCGGGTGGCAGTCTTGTTGAGATCCTCTCTCACGCTGTGTTCGAGAAGTTCGATATGATTGAGGGCCTCAAACTTGGTGTAACCGATGCGACGCACGAAATCCTTGATGGATGAGGGGGTGTAGCCACGGCGACGGAGGCCGCGGAGGGTAGGCATGCGCGGATCGTCCCAGCCGTTCACAAGACCCTCTTTAACGAGCTGCAGCAGTTTGCGCTTGCTCATCACGGTGTAGGTCAGGTTCAGGCGGTTGAATTCAATCTGTCGCGGGCAGTAGCTTTCATCGGCAAGTTCTTTTACGAAATATTCATAGAGCGGGCGGTGAGGCACAAACTCGAGCGTGCAGATTGAATGGGTCACACCCTCGAAATAGTCGCTCTGACCATGGGCGAAGTCGTACATTGGATATACCTTCCATGTGTCGCCTGTGCGCCAGTGGGGAGTCTTGATGATGCGATACATTATGGGGTCGCGGAAATGCATGTTGTCGCTTGCCATGTCGATTTTGGCACGAAGCACCATCGATCCTTCCTCGAATTCACCTTTGTTCATGCGCTGGAAGAGATCGAGATTCTCCTCGATGGGACGGTCGCGGTAGGGGCTGTTAGTGCCAGGTTGTGTGGGTGTGCCCTTCTGCTGTGCGATCTCCTCGCTGGTCTGCTCATCCACATAGGCTTTCCCTTCGCGGATCAGGCGCAGTGCAAGGTCGTATAACTGTGGGAAATAGTCGCTGGCATAATAGAGGCGGTCGCCCCAGTCGTAGCCAAGCCAGTGGATATCCTCCTTGATGGCGTTGACATATTCCATATCCTCCTTCTGGGGATTGGTATCGTCGAAGCGAAGGTTGCACGTGCCTCCGAATTTCTCGGCAGCGCCGAAGTCCATGATGAAGGCCTTGGCGTGACCAATGTGGAGGTAGCCGTTAGGTTCCGGTGGAAAACGAGTGTTCAGGCGTCCGCCGTTCTTGCCGGCTGCCAGGTCGTTGGCAATCTCCTGCTCCACAAAATTGAGTCCCTCTTTCTCCTCGGGACTCTCAATCTCAGTGTTCTTGATATCGTTCATATAGGATGAATTTCCTTTATTTTTTGCGAGATAGGGTCTAAAATGCAAAATTAATCATTTTCCTTAAAATCTGAAAGTGAATATCTTTGAAATATGCAGTGCAGTCGCTCCGCGACTGAATTCAAAATTCAACATTAAAAAAAGAGGACCCCGAAATTGTCGGAGTCCCTTGATTTCTTCATCAGATTCTAAGGTGGGCCTTTTCGCCCGGTGATTATGGTTAGTTTAAAACCATGTTGCCGAATCTGCAACCGTTAACGGATACGTAGCTGTTGGCGAATTGGCGGATAAAACTCAGAGTGCTCGACTTTGGTTTTTTCATCTCTTTTACTCTTGTGTTTGATTCTGATGACATGGATGAGGAATCATTTGCCATAGGCATCGGTTTTGATAAGTTACATCTATATAACGCACTCTTACCGAATTATATTATTGTGTTCGTATTTTTTTATGCCATAATGATTGATGTTTCCCCGGAAAGGGGGAGAAGCCATATAAAAAGCAATGGTGCCCGCAGGGATATTGCAGGCACCATTGTGATAAGGTTGCTGTCTTGACTTAGACCCCATCCCATAAAAAATGTTAATGCAGGGGGAGGGCACTGAAAAAGTAACAACATTTTATCTCACTCCCTCCCATAGCCCAGAAA
>CAJLTZ010000139.1 GCA_905209725.1 uncultured Muribaculaceae bacterium | reverse complement strand
GCGACCGACTTATACCCCAAAATTCGATGTCTTCAAATTTTTGTCATGTACTTAAGTCAAATATTTATCATATTCCAAATCTTCAACTTGCTGACCTGCATAAAAATCGGTCGTCCCTGCGTTACATTTTTTGTGGGATGGGGTCTAACATAACAATATATCCTGCATAAGAAGATGATGCATAAACTACAAAAGATAGTTTCAGTGAAGATCCTGACAATGATTGCACTTTCAATCATTGCCATGTTTCACTCGAATTCCTCATTTGCCGGAATGCCGGAAAAATATGGTATCGCTTATACCTCAGATGGAAAGGAATATCTGAAAGTTCAACTTTATACAAAGAGTTGCCCTGTGTGGTCTACAGGGCCTGATTTCCCGCCAATTATAGATTTAATATATTGTTCCGATGGTACAGTAACATGGTATTGGGGAGATATTATTGATGGAGGAACGAAAGTTATAGGAACAAGAATTGAAGAAACAGGATCCTTCGCAGTGAAAGCCGGATCTTATATTGGATTAGACAGTTGGCATGGGACCGGTGCCAATGGATCCTCTAATATGATAAGTATATATCCTATGATGCAATATGATGGAATGAATGTATTGCTTACAGATTGTGAGAATATAATATTCAGAGTTTCATCGGATAATACAATTCTAATGGAATGTGATAAAGCCAACATTCCATCGCAGGCGAAAGTCGGTTTCGGACCTGTTGACACTGAATATTCAGAATGGGAAGAAACGGATCCTGATATCTTATATAACTATTATTATATAAAAAAATATAAATATGGGCCAGGATGGCAAATGTTTCTTGAATTTAGTCTAACTCCTATATATCCTTACCAGGATTCTGTGGATGATATTATCAAGGACTCTTCGGAGCATGAAGTCCCGATTTATGACATTGTTGGCAAGCGTGTCGACAGGCAAAATCTGACTCCCGGCATTTATATTTGCAATGGCAGGAAAATATTGGTGAAATAATAGGAGATAATGAATATGAAATCATACATTATAAAAATAGCAGTCTGCGCTTCATTAATTTTATGCCCATTGACTGCATCAGCAGGTATCAAAGATCTTTTCCAAAGAGGAGAGCAGGTGGAAATCGGTGACAGTATCAAGGGCAGAATGCTAAAATTCGCAACCGATGGAGTGCTTCATTACATGTATGCGGAAGTTCCGGAACTTCCTACGGAGTGTAAAATTGTGCTTCAGGAGAATGGCTCAATATGGATGGAGAATCTCTTTCCTATTCAAAATGAAAAAGATTATCATTTATGGCTTGAGGGAAAATTTATAAAAGATGCGAAGTTCACAAATCCACAAACAAGCAAGATTGAGGTGCATGATATCTTTATCCTTGAACCTTTTGTTACAGTTGATTATATGGAACGGAAGGAGGATGATGACAAATATACTTCGAATTTAACACTTAATAGAGTTGTAAAAAGTTACGATCAATCCCTTGTATATGGTGCAGTTAGATATAGAGACCCGGATGAAGAGCAGCAAATGGAGAGTTATATAAAATTCATAATAAATGATGACATGAGCCTTTGTTCAGTGGACATGTTCGGTGAGCAGAAAACTAAATGTGAATCATATATAAATTATTATTATACATGTCCTTACGGTGTTAATCTAAACAAACTTGCTTATCAATACTCTTCCGGTTATGGAGCAGTGGTGTCATACATCAGTAATCTTAAGCTGACTCCCATAGCGACGGAAGGAAAATAAGAGGAACAAAGAAAATATAATCCAGTGTATTATGAAAACGAAATACGTATTGTATGCACTATTGGCAACTTTGCTGGTTTTGGGGAGTTGTTCGAAGGATGATCCTATTTCCGGCGACGGGGAGATTGTAAGTCCCGACGCGAATGTTCCCGATCCCGACGGCACGGTGCAGATTTCAATGCTAAATAACGACAAGACCTCGCTTGACGGCCTCTATATTGACGCCTCGAATAATTTCCATGGCGACGGATGGATGATTGCCCCGCTCGGAATAATGCGCGGACTCGGCAATGTCCGCGATATTCCATTTGATGGTTGGGCTGCAAGTGTGCCTGTCACAGCGGGAAATGGGTATGTCGCCCATAATGACATCTCGGATGAATACATAAGAATCTTTGTGATGGAAAATATTTCTGACCCGGTTGCCGGCGGCGGTACGTCGGGTGCCGAAGTGAAATATCAAAAACCATTCAAGGGTCTTGACCAAAAGATAGACGTGGATATGACCACTGTGGTGCTTCCGGCAGAGGGCGCCATGCAGCAGGTTACGTTCAGCAACAAGAATATGATTCCCTTCACAGTGGAATCGTCGGCCGACTGGTGCAAGGTTCAGAAAGCATCCACACATGATTTCGGTTTCCTTTACGATGCACTTGTGATTTCATGCGACGAAACAATTTCCGATGCAATCGCCGAGGCAACAGTGACTATCACCACCCTTTATGGGAAGAAAACTCAGATTGCAGTTACACGTCAGGCGCGTGGCCCATTTATTAAATTTTCCATTCCGGAATTGAGGTTCAATTACCCGTCTTATACAGAATATGTAGATATATTTACCAATATCGATCCCAAGGATATTCAGGTCAGAACAGACAGCGATTGGTTGGAAGCCTCTATTTACGGATATTATAATATGCCGAGAAAGGTTCGCTTTATCGAAGGGAAACCATTGACCCGCGCATTGCTTGACAATCTTGTTTATAAAAAGTTAGAAATAGAAGTTCACTCCTATGCGTTTGAGCAAAACAGTGAGCGTTCGGGTAATGTGGTGCTAAGTTATGACAGCGTTGAATATAAGTTGAAAGTGATTCAGTATGGCATGAAGTTTCAGATAGAGAAGACAGATGTTGTATTTGAAGCGGATTCCAATCTGACCACAAGCATATATATTCATAGTAACTTTCATGGAGGCTATCTTGATATTGAAAAAGAGGGGAAAGGCAATTTGGATTGGTGCTATGTAATGAGCAATTATCAGGCTATTGATATTACTGCCGAACCTAATCCGTATCCCATTCCTCGATCGATGATATGCAAAGTATTGTACCGAGGTTATGAGTTCACGAAGCTGAACATCACACAGAAGGCTCATAAGAAATTTGAGGACCAGTATGCCTGCTTTGATAAGAATGCCTCCAGCATATCAATGCTTTATCCTGTGCCGGAAAACTGTCAGATTTCATCTACGGCCGACTGGTGTACTGCTGTAGCCAAGGGGACAACCCTCACCGTCAGCGTAACACCTACCACACAGAATCGTACAGCCGTAATCTCAGTGGCAGGCGTAGATGCCAAGGTATATGTGTCGCAGAGCAAATATGCCGTAGGTGACAACTACTCGGAGAATGGCATCA
>CAJLTZ010000138.1 GCA_905209725.1 uncultured Muribaculaceae bacterium | reverse complement strand
TCATATAAAACAGTGGGTTAAATATTCACGTCTTTATAGACAATTTAACCCACTGAATTGTTCGCTGAATATTTTCTATTTTCTACTGATCTTCCTCATTCTATTCCATGTCGGAAGTCCGCGTACAAGGTGTATGATTGCGGTGATGCCCATTGCCATGCCAAACCAGTAATGCCACAATCCGAGATGAGGAATTTTGACGGGCGTAAGCAGCTTGACCGTACCTGTAAGCAGCGTGGCTATGAACAGGATAATCAGGAGCCAGGTGTCGGCGTAGAACCATCTGAATTTCTTCTTCAGGGCGTTCAGCATTTTCTGGAACTGCGCCCAGTGGATAAACAGAAGTACCGTCATGGCATATCCGAATATCCAGTGAACAGCTTTTAATACGCCACGAGGCTGGATAATTAATCCGTGGCTTTTTAGATGCAGCATAATGCCGATAATCAGTGTGGCTGCAAAGGTAAAGACCAATGCAATGCCGATGTTTGCTTTTGATTTCATATTCAAGGATATAACAAATTTATGACTTATAATTAGCCATTTAACCCACTAAATTGTTTGCTCTGGTAAGGCCGCAATTAATCGTGTTGAATGCGGAGATATTCCGCTATATCATTTTTTGCCTGGGCTATATCAGGATTTGAGAGTATAGGAATCAATTTACCAATCTCCTCAATGGGGCGGTTCCACCATTGTAGGCGTTCCAGCAAGTCGATCATTTCATCGTCAAACCTGCGACGCATGACTTTTGCCGGATTGCCCACGGCTATCGAAAACGGAGGAATGTCGGAGGCAACCGTGGCATTTGTTCCGATTATGGCTCCGTCGCCAATATGTACGCCCGGCATGATTGTCACATTCTGCCCGATCCACACATCGTTGCCGATGACGGTGTCACCTTTGATTGGCAATTCATCCATTACCGGAGCAATCGCACCTCCCCAATCTCCTCCCATTATGTAGAAAGGATAGGTGGTGGCGCAGTCCATCCGATGATTGGCGCCGTTCATAACGAAGGTAACCCCCTTGGCAATAGCGCAGAAGTTCCCGATTATCAGCCAGTCACCGATGAATTCATAGAAATGCGTGACATGCTCCTCAAACCTGTCGGCTCCGTCCGTATCATCGTAATAAGTATAGTCGCCAATGATTATTCTCGGATTCTTCACCACATTCTTTATGTAGCAAAGACTTGGAATCGCAGGATTTGGAAATGCTTTGTCTTTGTCAGGATATATTTTCATGATTATAGAAATCTTTGCGAAGAAGGATGTATTATAGAGAGAGCTTCAAATTCGGCATAATGGCATCTATCATGGGTTGGGGAACTTCACATTCCCTTGCCAAAAGAGGCCAGCGTGAAGACACTTCGGTGATACGGTCGATTATTTCAGCGGCCCCCTTTATATTGTTTCGTCTCGCAAATTCCAAAAGGTCTTGGCGGGTGATGTCATCAAACTTTCCGTTGATTGACATCTGGTGCTGTGCTGTCCATCCACCTTTCGGATTATAGGCAAATCCCATGTCGTATGCCGGCGAAAGAGTCCATTTACCTTGTCTGTCCATAAGGAAGGATATGTTTTTTGTGTGGTCATCCTGATTGCGGATTACAACGTTGAATACCATGCGACGATACATTTCCTGCGCCTGTGAGTATGGCAGTCTCAATGCCCTCATCACGTTGAACGCCTGCTCGTAAGAGTATGAACGGGGATTGCGGTAATCATAGTGCGCTATGCCGCAGAGTGTCTGCATGTGGATTTTCTCTCCTTTATGACGGTCAAAACGCTTGGTGAGAAAGTGGGCGCGTCCATTCTCTTCTATCAGACTGCAATCCGACATTTCTATGCCACATTCCTTTACAAGCCGATAGAAAGAGTATTCCAGCCGACCGAAATTCTGCGTTTCCCTGAATCCGGCTTCGGCGGTTACGCCATCAAGTTTGATTAGATAGTAGTCAAAGCCTTCAGGAACTTCAATCTGTCCTGAACGGACTTCTCCGGTAAATGGATTGTAGGCTATGATGGCTTTGGCCCTCTGCCCTCCGGCAGAGGTGCCAAGTCGCACTATTTCGGCTATCGCCGCCTTCTTGTCCTCTTCAAGATTGGCTCCGAATTCTTCCTTTTCCGACAGTGCCTCGCTTGCCACTTCAACAAGGGAATCAAGTTCTATTCTGACATCGGGACCATAGGGCGCATCCATGGCCGGTTCAAACTCCAACGCTCCCATACAGCGTTTCCCAAGAAAACATAGCGTCTCCACAGCGTTCCCGCTGCTACGCCCGGTCAGCGCAAGCCAACGATCGAACATTGCCCGGCCGTAGGTATCGGGCAATGAATCTGCAAGCATACCGGGAAGTCCCTTGAACGTCTCACGACCTATGTCGGAGAATGAATATATCCTTCCCTGACGCACAGGCATCAGGATCGGCGAGGGTTCAAGACCTTTGCCGATGAAACTTTCGGCATACTCGAAATGTGCCACCCGCCGGTTGTTGTCCCATCGGAATGTCCCGACGGGTTGACCATACAGGTTAACTCTTGCTATATCTACCATTCTGATTCCTCGGTATTAGATTGTGTGTGGGTCTTGTTGTTACCGCTTGCGCGCTTGCGCGTTTGCGCTGTTTCTTCTTGCTTGCTTCGACAAACTCGAAATATTCGTTGGGACTCATCTCATCTTCCTTGATGAGTGGCGAGAATACATCCAGTTCGCCAAGTATGCGAAGCACGCGCATCAAGGAATCGAAATAACTTATATCGCCTTTCTCGATTCTCTTTAATGTCGTCAATGAGACTTGCGCCTGTTCCGCGAGCGACACCTGAGTGAAGTCTTGTCGGAGTCGCAGATGCCTTATTTTTTGTCCCAGCCGACGGCGGATTTCACTGTCAGGTAACATGTATATATTCTCTTCCATAGTCGTACTTGCGTCTATTAGGTCGCAAATATAGCAATAATAGTTCAAACTACGACTATTTTCGTGAGTTTTTTTGAGCCAGACTGAAAAGGATCACCTCCTCACCGTCGATTTCAACGGTAAGGAGGTGACGAATACATCGTCCCGGAGATTATGGATGTCGGCAGTCCCGGCACACCCCGACCAGTATCGGCCAAGCCCTGGAGTCTTCTTGCCGGATTTGCTGAGGAAGCTGTGGTCAAGCGCGAAGGCTATCCTGTGTCCGTTTCCCTCAAGGAGAATTCCTGCGTTAACCTACATTATTCATAGGGTCATAGGGTGCCTTAACGTGCGGCACTGGGCTGATACCACGGATGCTGTGATGAGATGTTGAGCCGGTATGGAAACAATCTATGATTTCTGCGCAAATATGTCGCAATAGAGAACTGTACGGCATCGTGTTTTCAACCAGAATGGTGCGATTTTCCATAACGGCACGCAACGTTCCGGTCCGATTGCAAACCGGACTACGTATTATTGATAATATGTCGATTAAGCCGAGAGTCTCTCCAAAGCCAACGTCAGCGCCTCCAGATGTCGGTGATGCGGCGAGAAGCTGAACCGGACAAAGGTC
>CAJLTZ010000137.1 GCA_905209725.1 uncultured Muribaculaceae bacterium | reverse complement strand
CGCATAGCCCGCTATGCTCCTTCGCCTGCAAGACCGAATATGAGGCACATCTGCGCCCCCTGCGTTAACATTTTTTGTGGGATGGGGTCTAAGCACCCGAAGCCCGTGTGCAATTTAGAATTTAGAATTTAGAATTGGGTTCTCCTGTCCAAAAAATATGTTCTACCGTTCTCCTGTCAAAAAATCGAAAATTCAACATTCCCTTTCCCTATTTTTCTACCGGAATTTGTTATCTTTGCAGTGACTTACATTCTAAGGACTATGAAAGGAAAAATCTATGCAATATTGCTGATGGCGGCTGTGTCGCTCTTCGGCTCCGCCATGGCTTCGGCCCAACAGGTGGCTTCCACCACTTCCGATTCCGTGGCCACCGTATATTTTATCAAAGACATCACCCCCGACAACCTCGTCAAAATCTATGACGCCCTCGACCGCCGCGCCTCCGGCAAGGTGTGCGTCAAACTCTCCACGGGAGAGAAAGGTAATCCCAACCACCTCTCCCCTGCCCTCATCGCACCGCTCGTCAAAGGCCTTCACGCCGACATCGTGGAGTGCAACACTGCCTACCCCGGTGCCCGCACCAACGACAAGGACCATATGGAGCTTGCCCGCGAACATGGTTTCACGGCCATCGCTCCTTTCCACCTGCTCGACAGCGTGGCTTCCACCGCACTCCCCGTGGTCAACGGCAAGCATATCAATTACGCACTCATCGGCAAGGACTGGCTCAACTACAATTACACCATCGTGCTCTCCCACTTCAAGGGTCACCCTATGGCCGGTTTCGGCGGTGCATTGAAGAATATGGGTATCGGTCTGCAGTCGAGAGAGGGTAAGGCCTGGGTGCATTCCGCCGGCAAACATGACGACCCCAACAAACTCTGGGGCGAGGGTATGCCTGCGCAGGATGATTTCCTCGAGACCATGGCCGAGGCCGCCAAGGCTGTCACCGACCATGCCGGCGACCATATCCTCTATATCAACGTTGCCAACAATCTCTCCGTAGACTGCGACTGCGTGGCCAAACCCGCTCCTGTAAAGATGGCCGACATCGGCATCTTCGCTTCGCTCGACCCCGTGGCTGTGGACCGCGCCTGCGTGGATGCTGTCCACAAGTCTCCCGACCATGGCAAGATTCATCTCGAGGAAAGAATGGCTTCGCGCGACGCCATCCATGTGCTCGACTACGCCGAGCAACTCGGAATGGGCACCCAGAAATATGTGCTCATCACAATCGAATGATGATAGTAGCTGCTGTTGACAGCTTCAAAGGATGTCTCGATTCCCTCACGGTGGGCAATGCCTGTCGTGAGGGAATCCTGTCTGTAATGCCGGATGCGGAGGTGAGGGTTGTGGCAGTTGCCGACGGCGGCGAAGGCACGGTGGCGGCGGTGATGCAGTCCGTTTCGGGCAGAATAAAAAGTTGCCGCGCGGCAGGACCATTGGGCGAACCTGTCACAGCCTCCTATGGTATCTCGGCCAACGGGTCGTGGGCTATCATGGAGATGGCTCAGGCGGCAGGGTTGACGCTTGTTCCCAAGGGGAGACGCAAGCCGATGCTTGCCAACACATTCGGTTGCGGCGAGATGATTCTTGACGCCCTCGATGAAGGCTGCCGGAAAATCTACATGGGGCTGGGAGGAAGCGCCACCACCGACGGCGGCATGGGAATGCTCTCAGCCTTGGGAGTCATTTTCAAAAATAAGAAAGGCTATTCGCTGCACCCCTCGGGCGAATCACTGATGGAAATCGACTCGGTTGATTTCTCGGACATTGATCCGCGGTTGCGCGAGGTGGAGTTTAGGGCGCTTTCGGATGTGGAGAATCCTCTCTTTGGGCCCGAAGGTGCAGCTTATGTCTTTGCCGCGCAGAAAGGGGCGTCGGCCAATGAAATTGAAAAGCTCGACAGTGGATTGCGCAAATATGCCGGAGTACTGAATATAGCAATTAGGCGCGATATTGCCCATTTGGCAGGTGCGGGAGCGGCCGGGGGACTCGGTGCTGCATTCCTTGCACTTGGTAGCACGATACAGTCGGGAGTTGAAACGGTGCTCGACCTGATAGGTTTTGAGAAGATAATAGCCGATGCACAACTGGTCATTACCGGCGAAGGGAGGATGGACATGCAGACGTTGATGGGCAAGACGCCATATGGAATAATGAAGCGTGCACAGCGGGCAGGCATCCCGACGGTAGGCATATGCGGCAAAGTAGAGGCCGAGGCCATAGACCGCCTGCAAGCAGCAGGCTTCCGCGCCATCTATCCCGTAAGCGCAGGCCAGAGTCCGAAGCAATACATGCTCCCCGCCGTAGCCCGCGCCAACATTTCCCGCGCCGCCGGTATTATCGCCTTGGGTTAGCGGGGCTGGAGGTCCATTATGTGGAAGTAGTCCTGGTTAACTTTCTCTACGTCGTATTTCTTCTCGGCAATCTTGCGGGAGTTGATGCCCATCTTTATGGCGTCGTTCTCGTGCTTGAGGAAGAATTCCATCTTATATGCCAATGCCGTGGTGTCGGCCACGGGCACAAGGAAGCCGTTGATGCCGTTGTTCACTGTCTCGCGGCAGCCGGGGGCATCGGTGGTGAGTATCGGTCGTCCCATGGCCATCGCTTCCAGCACGCTCCTCGGCGTTCCTTCATGATACGACGGCAGCACAAAATAGTCGCATTCTCTTATGTAAGGGCGCACATCCTCCTGGAAACCCACGAAGGTGATGAGTCCCTCTTCCTGATATTTCATCAGTTCCTCTTTCTGCAGTGAGGAGGGGTTGGTGTCAAGGTCGCCCACGGCCAGGAAACGCGTGTTGGGATATTTGGCCTTGATTATTCGTGCCGCGTTGATATATTCCCGTATTCCTTTTTCCTTCAGCAAACGCCCTACGAAGAGGAATGTAGCATTGTTGGGCAGCGAGGATATCTCGAAACGTTTCAGGTCCACGCCCGATCCGTTTACTATTATGGTCTTGTCGATATCCACCAGGCCGCGCTTCACTAGCAGCGACAGATCATCCTTGTTCTGGAAAATCACTTTGCTGCTGCAGCGGAATGCGTTCTTGTAAAGGGGGTTGAGCACAAAGCGTACAATCTTCGTCTTCAGCGAGTCACTTCTATAGATGGAACCGAGGCCGCTCATCAGGGAATAGACATTGGTGATGCCGGCTCTTTTGGCCGCCCATGCGCCATAAGCGATGGACTTGGCAAAAGTCAGGAACACCTTGTCAGGTTTCAGTTCGCGGAGGAGAGCGGTGAGTTCGCGGAGGGTCTTGAGGTCCTTGAAGGGATTGAGGCCGTTGCGCTGTAGGGTGACATATCTATAGTCGAAACCATGTTTGCGGCAGACCGGGCGGAAGTCCTCCTCGGGGAGGTCGCCAATAGCAGTCACCTTGAAACCTGCATTCACCCAGGATTCTACCAACTCCTTGCGGAGATTAAACAATGCTTTGGCGGAGCTTGTGATAATGACGATGTGCATAATTTACTCGGTCTGCTTAAGATTGAATGCAGGTAAACAGTATCTTTTTGCCTATATAACGCCCAAGCCAAAAAAATTATTGTGCCAACTTAGACCCCATCCCACAAAAAATGTTAACGCAGGGGTCGCAGATGTGCCTCA
>CAJLTZ010000136.1 GCA_905209725.1 uncultured Muribaculaceae bacterium | reverse complement strand
AAGGCGAGGAGCGTCATCAGTAGTGAGAGTACTAATTTTTTCATCAAATTTGTATTTTTTGGTTGTTTTATGTTGTTTTTCTATTTATGGCTGGCTTGTGGCCGGCGATGTCTGCTTGCTGTGTGTCTTCATGTTAACCATCGTTATGGCTGCATGAGGAGGCTTGTTAGTCGAAGGTTAGTCCTTGTGTCGTGCACGCACACGCGCGCAGGCTTCATTTGTTGCAAAATTAATACTTTCATTCTTAACAGCCAAGCATTATGCCTACAGATTTATATTTCCTTGAATATTTAACATTTCCGTAATCATTTTCCGACAGGAGAGCTTAATCTTTTTGGACAGGAGAACAGGAGGAACAGGAGGTTGTTTCTTTTTGACAGGAGAGCTTAATCTTTTTGGACAGGAGAACAGGAGGAACAGGAGGTTGTTTCTTTTTGACAGGAGAGCTTAATCTTTTTGGACAGGAGAACAGGAGGAACAGGAGGTTGCTTCTTTTCGACAGGAGAACAGGAGGAACAGGAGTAGGCGGCAAGGTGTGAGGGCTTGCGGAGCCTTCGGCCGGAGGCCGAGGCTCGGTTGAGCGGAGCAACGCTTGCGATGCTCGAAGAGGCGGTCAAGCTAATTTTTATTTGCCTGGCCGAAATTTTTTTCTTATTTTGGCGGAGCCAAGAAATATTTGAGCATTAGCTTGAATTTTTCAGAACCAGTTCCTATATATAAGTAGATTAAACTATTATATAAGTAGATTAAACTATATCAAAGATGAAACTTAACGAATTTGTAAAAGTCCTCTAGCAGCAGGGCCCGCTCTATCGCTGATGCCAGATTTGGGCTTTATCCCCTTGCCGCCCGGACTATTCGAGCAACGCAAGCGTTGCTCCGCCCAACCGAGCCTCGGCCTCCGGCCGAAGGCTCCGCAAGCCCAGAACGGAGCATCTCTCCTGTCAAAAAAAGGAAGCGACCTCCCGTTCCTCCTGTTCTCCTGTCCAAAAAAGATTAAGTTCTCCTGTCGAGGATTTTTGACACCGGTTTTGACACCGCATTTTCTGCTAAATTTGCCCGCAAAAAATGACTTTCAAAATTGAGCTTTTCAAAGGCAAATGCCTCGCCAACGGCGAGCACCCCGTGATGATCCGCCTCTACCATAACACCCGCATCAAGCGCTTCGCAACCCACGTCTCCACCCGCCCCTCCCGCTGGAATCCGCGCACCTGCCGCATCTCCTCCCTCGATCCCCGCTATAAGGAAAAGAATCTGACCATAGAGTCAGCCTACCTGCAAGTTGCCTCTCAAACTCCCGCTATCATCGCATCCTGGCAAAGCACCGACCCCGCCTATAGCCTTCCCGCTGCCATCGATGCCAAAATCAAATCATGTCGCTGCCTCAACACCAGTCGCAATTACTTCGCTCTCCGCTCTTTTATCACCACCTGCCTTCCCAAAAAGAATCTGCTTCTCTCTGATCTCACCCCTGCATTCTTAGAAGATTTCCAGCGCATCCTCGCTGAAAAGAAAGTGAATGCTCCCTCAATGACTCCTCTTCTGCTCGGTGCGCTCCGTGGTGTCTGTACATTTGCTATGAGGAAAGGCTGGCTCCAAACAATGCCATCAATCTCCTGCCCCACATATAATTCCGTAAGCACCGACCGCAATCTCTCTCCCTCCTCTGCTGCCGGACTGCTTGCCGCCACTCACCGAGCCATCAAGATAGACCCGTCTATGCTTATGCCCGCGACTAAGGCTCTTGCCATCTTCTCGTTGATGATAGCCTTTCAGGGTCTCGCACCGGTTGACCTGTCACGGTTACGCTTATGCGATATTAAAGAACCGGCTGGAATTGATGTATATCTAATTGATACGGCGCGACGCAAAACTGGCGTGCCTGTCAGGATAGTGGTGTGGAAACCGGCGGTGACACCGATTATAGAGGCATTTGCCAAGGGGAAAAATAAGGATGATTTTCTACTCGACTGTTTCGATCGCAAGAAGTCATTGACCTCGACGCAAGAGCAAAACAGACTTGGGAATTATTACCGTAGACTGCAAAAGTTTTTACCGGAATGTGAGGGGAGGAAACTCACATTCTATTTCGCGCGGCATGCATATTGCAATATGGTGGATGCTCTCGACCTTCCCCATCATCAGATCCGCAAATTAGTGGGCCATGCGAAAGGGGTGCTTGAACGGAATTATCTTCGCCCACTCACCTTCGACGAGCAGGCCGAGATTTCGCGCAAGCTCCTCACGCCGCTGCTCCCCTCCTGACAGGATGATTGCTCCGGCCCGGGCTTGCGGAGCCTTCGGCCGGAGGCCGAGGCTCGGTTGAGCGGCGCTGCGCTTGCGCAGCGCAGGAAGGCATTCCGCTGCTCTGCGAAGAAGGGGGAGGAAAAAGATTCAGATTGAAATATCTGCTAAGCCCGCTGCTATTCTTTCTGCGATTCCGTTGAGGCTGAGGCATTCGCTGCGCGTCGGTTTTTTCTTGGAGATATCAAAAGTGTAACTGCTCAATTGGAGAAGCCGACCCTCCGCGCAGGGTTTCTCCAAGCGACCGCCTGGAGCATAACGCTCCGCAAATCCATTGAAATCCAATATAATTGCGCCACCGGCTTTGCTCTCAATGGCAGCCTTGATAATATCCTTTTCATTTGGATTAATGAATGCCGATATCATCACTGCTCCCTCTGAAATCGCTTTCATATATTCAGATTTAATCGCAGCCCATTCTGCTTCCGAATAGTTACGATGCCAAATCACCGGCACAATCTCTCTTGCATATAGCAGATTTAGATTGCCTATGGCTGTATAATCCACATTATCTATCAGTATTTTTGGCCGGGCATAGAAGAAATCTGAATGTGTCTTCTTTATCATATAGCGGATGGGATTCCTTCTCACATATCTCACCATCGCATCCAATTGGTTCTGGCCATAAAGAATTGTATCTACATAAGGCTCGAAAATCCTTTCATTTTCAGGAAGATTAATATCCATGCTCAAACTGTGTTGACGCACCTTCACTAAAAATGCGCCTATATAGGAGCCAAATTTACGCGGAATCCTCTCCACCACTCTGACCACAAAGTGGATATGATCGGGCATGATGATGAAAGCATAACTTTTAAGAAAGGAATAGCTTCGAATCCATTCCCTGTAAGCCATACCAACAGCGATCCCCATTTTAGAAGATTTGTAATAAGCCTTGGAGAGATCGACGGGATAGTTTATTTTCAGTTTGATTTCGGAAAGTCTGGGCACGTGAGGCAATATACTGAGTGTTATATGGTAGATTGCCGCTTTTGTGTAATCGTGGAAATCAGCCCTTCTGCCAAAATGGTGATTTTGCACCGGTCGCTTGGTTAATGGAGATTTATCTGTGGAAACCGGTTGTGGCTGCTGGCAGGCTTGCTGATAGTTAGATTGATTCATAGGGAGGGAATAAAAGGAACAATAAATCCGCAGGCCAAAATAAGCAAAAAGGGAGCGACTACGCAAGCAAAAAGCAAGAAAAATCCTTCCTGCACTGCGCAAGCGCAGCGCCGCTCAACCGAGCCTCGGCCTCCGGCCGAAGACTCCGCAAGCCCAGAACGGAGCGGTATAAGGGAAGGCTGAATAGCAAAGCAAAGCCTTTTTTTGACACCGGATTTGAAACCGAACCTCGCATCAAGACTAATTCTTTCGCTTTCAAGCAGGCGCTTGCCACATACAAATTTGATGAAAAAATTAGTACTCTCACTACTGATGACGCTCCTCGCCTT
>CAJLTZ010000135.1 GCA_905209725.1 uncultured Muribaculaceae bacterium | reverse complement strand
ATCAAAAATCGGTCGCCCCTGCATTAACATTTTTTATGGGATGGGGTCTTAGACAACCTCAGGAACATTTATGAAGAGATTGTCAGCCCTCAGCAAAAGTACCTCTATGGCTATGACCATGACCCTGAAGACGACATCCCGTTAGCCGCAGAACCTGATGAACGGTATGGCAATCAGGACTCGTAAAGCCAAACTCATCTTACTGTGTGATCGTGACGTTATCATCTTTATTGGCTGGATAAATTGGGAAAAATTAGAGACAAAAGACTATCCCTGTATGTATTGAATATTTTTAAATCGACAGGTTTGTATTCTGGTAAACTTTCCAGATATTCCAGTTCAAATACAAGTCTGGGGTCGGTATCATTACACTCCGGATGAACTTCCGCTTTTGTACCAATTCTTGCGATTCTTATTAAATACAGGTCTCTTACCCCCTTTCCCTTAATATATGGCATAAAATAATAGAGTTTGTTCAATGCCACGGTAGAAGGGAATGATTTGGTTTTGCCTGTATAATATATTTTGGCATCTGTTAGGTTAGTGAAATATTCCTCATTGTCAGCCTTCACAAATCCAATGAACAGATGCTTGTTAGGGTCAAGTGCATATGTCTTTTTCTTTGTGTTGGCTACAATGTGTCCTGTTGCAGAAGAAAACATTGCGAGTTCCAGCCTTGGAGTGGCATCCCTTTGCAGTGTAAGGGGTTTTGTGGACAAAGGAGCTTCTCCATAAATAAACTCATATAGAGATTTGCCGATGCGCTCCACTATACCACACACCAGGGCATTCCCCATCAAGAATGCCCGTCTGCTGTCAGAAACATCCGGATGATATGTGTGATTGTCTGGGAACATATTCAGTCTCTCCAGTTCCAGGGGAATTAATCTCCTGTAACGCCCCGACTTAGTTTTAATTACATGTTTGAATCTCGATGGGGAGGAACCTCCTTCTCCGGTTATAATAGTTCGTGAAGGTCGGTTAATGTAATCCGGGAAAGCCATTGCACCCTCAGAATATACATACTCGTGTCCATTTTTTGCCACGCGGTTGAATCTCTTAGCCCCTTTTTCGTATTCCCATTTTTTTACCTCTTCTTCCGGAATAAAATATTCATCCGGTACACATTCTTCATCAACAATGTTACCACCAAGCGTCATACGCGTCCCATCATATACGGGACTGCAATCAATCGTATATACTTTACGATTGCGTATTATACCTGCACTTCCGTAAGGGCTCTCTTTCCCTTCTTTATTGAAATTATCAGAAATATCCTTAATGCTTCCTTCAATTTCAAACTCGGAAATTGTATCAGGCTTTGGTTCAAATGGAAATGCCGATGCCAAAACGCCATCTATATTGACCCAATCTTTAAGCGATTTGATTTGTTTCCATATTGCCGAATCTTCAAGATATCCTACAATGTATGTACGTTTCCTTCTTTGTGGCATACCATATTCAGCAGCGTTAATCACTCTCCATTCCACACAATAGCCTAAATCCGAAAGTGAGGCAAGTATAATTGAAAAATCCCTGCCTCTTTGTTTTGCGGGAGAACCTAATAAGCGGTCAACGTTTTCAAAGAAAACATAATCGGGCCGATTATCCCCTTTTTCGTCAAGGATGCGATAAATCTGCCACCACAGAACGCCTTTCTTCCCTTCAATTCCGCCGGAACGGCTTAATGAAGCCGCCACAGAATAGTCCTGACAAGGGAATCCTCCTACCAGAAGGTCGTGGTTGGGGATATCATTTGTAGGTACAGTGTTAATATCTTTGTTACTGTGACCTTTGGTGCCGAATCTTGCTTGATACACTATTGAAGCATCCTGTTTTGCCGTGCTCGGTTCCCACTGGTTATTCCATACTGTCTCAAACGCATCTGATGCCGCCTCGAGACCAATCCTGAATCCGCCAACACCTGCAAACAGTTCCGCTATTCGTATATTGTTATTTCTTGTATCCATATAATTCTTAAAGATAGGGTAAGGTTTTCAATTTTTCAGTTACGAATGCACCCTTTAACCAGAAATACTGGGGGAGCATTTTTATTCCGTTGACAGTCTCTGTCCTTCGGGCATCACTCGAGTCATTTTCACCGCCTCGAAAAAATACAATATATTCACTTGACTTTGGGAAATTTGGAGATCCCTTGAAGCTACCGCTTTTATTCCTGCGTTTATTCCCGTTTTTATCTAGTTCATACTCCCATTTCAATGAATTGCTATGAATGAGATGACGCGAATCAATCCAGGTTTTTCTGACATTTTCTTCGATGAATTCATCGCTGAATCCAAATCGCTTAAATCCAAGGAATGTGGTCTGTTCAGGATTGTTTTCCTCATTTTCCTGAAAAACAGGGAATAAGAAACTATGCTCACAAAAGAATCTATAAACTTCTGAATCCTCAAAATCTACATCTCTGTCAGCCCATTCATCAAAGTGGATATGTGCAAGTTTCATATCCTCTGTCCTTCTTCCCTTATTATCTATGGTTATTGTCTTTGCAATGATGCCGGCTTTTTGAAAATCAGCGATATTGTTTATTCGCCCTTTCTCAACGCCAAACATCTTCAATATACATTTTGCCCGGAAATCTTTTGTGGTGAATTCTGTGTTCATTGCTAATTCTTCCCGTAATTGGGGGAGAGTTTTACCTGCATATTTCTGAGAAAGAGTATGACATTTACGGTCCAATTCTGCAAAACTCGTGAACGATTCAGACAATGGGATTTCAACCGCATCTCGTCTATTGTTGAAATGGCCACGAACTAGATAGTCAACAAATGTCTGTTTCAACCGATATCGGGGTTTTTGATACGATCCCGTTTTCGTTTTTTTATAACCCGGCACCAGTTCTATCAACAACAGATTCGGACGTAATTTATGGGTGAAGCCTATTAGAGCCTCGCGTCTGCGTTCGGCATCTGGATAATTATTATAATACGGTTCCAGATAGTCTCTGACAATTTCCCAGTCGCTTTTCAATTTGGCTTGTTCATCTTCTGAGAACTGATTATAACAATATCCAACAATTGGGAAATTGGCATACTCTGATGCCGGAACAACCTCATATGACTTGTATTCATAGAAGACTATCAGCAAATGTTCCGCTTTCTCCCAAAAATGTGATGTGAAAAAGTCGGTTTGGATGGTTGGTTCTAGTGTGACACCGGTTATGCTGATGCCTTCCTTTGCGCCAAGATGCTTATTATATTCTTCTCCGACTTTAGCCTTTACCAAATGTAAATCCCCTTTAGAAACTCTGACTCCTGTGGTTTTCAATTCAGTCAGTACTCCATCGATTTCAATATCACATTCTTGTTTGCTGTCTCGTGCATATTTGAAGATTGATTGTTCGATCACATCTCCTGCAATTCCTGTAATTTTTGAACTTTTGAGAGTGCGTTCAAATTGATTTGATTCATCTACTTCTCCCAGAGTTTTTCCCTTGACTCCTTCAAGAAGGTGATAAACAAAATCCTTTGTATATTTTCTGTCATCAGATACCGCCATAATTTAGTAGTTTGAGAATGCAAAATTAACAATTTTCGTAATAGAAAAGCAACCTTATTCATAAATAAATGAGCACGAGCCGTGTCGTGATTAGATAAGACATGGCTCTTTCCTTTCCTTAGCAGCAGGAAAGTTTAATGTGGTGAGATATGAATATGCAGGGGAGGGTTATATGTCGGGGACGTCGCATCTCCAGAGCACGCCCTGCGCACTGCTGTGGCCGAGGTGGGCGTCGGCCGCTCCAATGCGCGCCATGCGCCGTTGCGGTGGGCGGCGGGGACGCCACCCTCCAATGGAATAGGCTTTTTTATCAGTGTTTTATGTGGCCGACGGGGATGCTGTTTTTAATGTTGAATTTTGAATGATTGCTGGCGGAGGTGCTCCTGTCCTCCTGTCCTCCTGTCCTCCTGTCCTCCTGTCCTCCTGTCCTCCTGT
>CAJLTZ010000134.1 GCA_905209725.1 uncultured Muribaculaceae bacterium | reverse complement strand
AATTGAGGTCTCTGCCCATACGCTCCAACATCTTGATGTAGTCGAACCACGTCTTGGTGTCTGTGACCTTGTATCCGTTGCGCTTGGCAATCTTGATTGTGTTCCAATACTTATCAACCTCTTTGGGGTTGTGGCAAAGATAGCGGAGCAACTCTATGTCGTTGGACTTCATCAGTGTTTCAGCCTTCGGATTTGAGAGTAACTGCTGAAAGAGTGTCACGGGGTGGATATGGTGGCAACTGCCTTTGAACCCGTTGCGCTTGATTGTGTCAGTGACCTTGATGCGTGGATAGACCCATTCATCGGATATGCGCTGGAAGGCTTCATTGTCACGTCTAATTTCCAATGGAGAGCCAAATGCGAAGGAGTCAATGTAGTGTCCTAATGTCCTCTGCAACCCTACTACAGTGGTATTACCCTTACCGTCAATCCAATAACTGCCGATTTCAAGATAGGCGGGTTTCGCTTTCATACCCTTGCGCATTTCCACTATCATCAGGAAGATACGGATTACCTGATAGCCTTCCATAGTGGTGATTATGTTGAAATAGGACTTGTCACGGATTACACGCTCTTTGGTCTCCTTGATTTCAATCTGCGTGCCACACTCGGGGCATAGGCACATTCCGTTACGACTTTCCAACCACTCGTGTCCGCATTTCATACAGGTACACATTCCGGATTTCAGTCGGTAGCCATAGTGATTGATTGTAGAGTTGAGTGCCCACTGCATTTGGGGAGTGGTGAGTGGGCGGAGTCGCCCACTCAGTTCCACGATATGCTGTTGTTTCTTGTTTCTCGGTTTCATAGTCTTGGAGTTTTAGAAGTCAAAGAGATTGGGTTGAACATTGATTTCTGCTCCGGCTTTGGGAGCGGTTGCGGTCGGCTTGGGTTGAGCCTTCGGCTGTGATTGTCTGCGGAGTTCCCGGAGTTGCTCTTCCTTGAATTGCTCCATAGCCTGCTCTTTGAGTTCCGCCTTGTCCTCCTCGGAGAGTTCCGGCTTTGATACCACGATGTTGCAGTTGATGGGAGTTCCGCCGTCCTCGATGCAGTCCTCGTCATAGAAATGCAGAAGAATTGAGAGTACGGTCTGGTCATCTACGACACACATTCCGCTTTTCTGTATCTCGTGGCAGAGATAGTTTATAGCACTTTCGAGTGATTTCTTGGGATTGGCGAGTTTGATTGCCAATGCGGGTTCAGCGAGAATACGCTCTTGGAGCATCTGCTGCATAGCTGCGATTGCAGCGTTACTTGATTTCATTGAGTTTGCCATATCAGTTGAGTTTTATAAAGTGAGTAACCAAAAGATTGTCATTATTGCGGTTATGAGGGATATTACCCAGCCCGCACCTCGGATTACAGGTCTGACTATCGCCCACACCAGAGTTCCGATTATTGCTCCGATGATGATTGCCACCACCTTTGCAACCTTTTTTATTTGGTTGAACCGGAGGCTTTGAGCTTCGCTTTGACCTTTTATGTGGCTGTTTGTTTTCATCGTTGCGACTTTTTTTTTATTTGTATATCACCATCGGTTTTCGCTTGCTTGACACCTCAGAGGCGTGTGGTGAACATAGGGGAGGTTCGGCCTTGGGATTAAAAATACGAGTGCAAAATGAAGTATTCGCGGAGCCTGCGGAGGCAAATACCATTTTGTGTCTGGAGATTTTTCATTCCAAAGCCAAAAGAATATCCCCTTCGCCACACGTTAAGCAATGGCAAGCAAGTGAAATCGCTGGTTGATTGGACAATGAACAGGAGCCACGACTCCGGGACGGTGAATTGAAAATCGCCGCTCAAATAATAGGCAATCGCGGCAAAACGGGTCGCCACATAATCAACTATGAAAATAAATTTCTCACTGATTGACAGTAAAATGGTACAGAGCGACACGACCTGCGTAGTCTGTGGTTGTCAGACAACGCAGGAAGGATGACGGTCACAGTATATGCCGAGTGGCGTAGTTCCCAGACGGAAAGTGGTTGAGCGGACGGTAAAAATCCTTATCAAGCAACGGCGATAAAGAACACGGAGGAACGGCAAGAAGTCTCAGAGGTGAGGCAGCGTCCCCGATGCAGATCTCGGAGGCGTTGCCATTAGGCGAGATACAGCAGAAAGGTGTCAGTGGCTTGTCCACCGTCACGTTGCTACGGCATAACGATGCAAACGCAGTAGTCCGTTCTACCTCTTGCCGGCCTCTATATCTATGGCGGCTAATCCCATGAAAATACCTCTCCGATAAAAATGTTCGGTTTTGTGCGCAGAAAACCGAACATTTTTATTATCTTTGCAGTTGAAATCTAAAACGATAAAGTATGACAGCAGCTCAACAGATAGAGAATAAGGTCAATCTAATTGGCGATGGAACTGTTTTCTCCATCGAAGACCTCGGACTTCCTGCCGAATGGTGGGAAAACATCCGGGTCAAATTGTCGCGCATGGTTGGCAAAGGGCTGATTCAGAAACTTTCAAAAGGTAGGTTCTATAAACCTAAGAAGTCTATTTTTGGAACGTTGAAGCCGAATTTGCAGGAGATTGTCAAGGATCTCATTTATGATAAAGACGGCAGACCTATTGGTTATCTGACCGGATATTCCATCTGGAATGATATGGCGTTGACTACACAGGTGGCGAGTGTGATAATGTTAGGCACAAATAAGAGGCATAATGCCACCAAAAGAGGCATATACTCGATTCGCTTCGTGCATCAGCCCAATGCAATCACCAAAGACAATATCTATCTTTTACAGATTCTTGACACGATTAGGTTTATAAAGAAAATTCCGGATACCGAGATTGTCCGTTCCATAGCGGCGCTGAAATCATCTATCGGACAATTGCAGGAGAATGAAATTAAGAGAATCATCAGATTATCAGATAAATACCAACCCCGTGTAAAGGCCATTCTTGGAGCAATTCTTGATGATTTAGGGTATGGCAGCCACGCCATGGTTCTTCGTGCCGCGCTTAATCCCGGAACAAAATATAAAATAGGGTTGGGAAATACCACTGAATTACTCAACAAAGATAAATGGAATATTGAATGAAACTTCATGACAACAAGCGGTCATTTCGAGAGGCAATAGAATTGACAGCGCAAGACCTTGAGATATATCCTGAATTTGTCGAGAAAGATTACTGGATATGCCAGATTTTACAGAATCTGTCGAGAAATCCTGCGGCGGAAAAGACAGTGTGGAAAGGCGGAACCTCGCTTTCAAAGGCATACGGCTTGATCGCACGGTTCTCCTCAGATGTTGACTTTGCCATATTGGGCGAGGGTCTGAGCCAGAACCAGCAGAAAAAACTCGTGGCAAGGATAGGACATGAATCCACCGCAGGTATGGATGAAGTTGAGAAGCCCGATACTGTCAAGAACAATCGCTTCCGTAAGACATATCATGTTTACAAGTCAATTTTAGATAGCATCAATAGAGGAATGTCCAATGTAATGAGCAATCAGGTTATTGTAGAAATCAACACCTACGGTAATCCATACCCATACGAAAAAAGGGAGATCAAACCCTTTATAACCGAAATGATGGAGCGCCGAGGCCTAAACGATATGATTGCCGACTTTGACATGAAGCCCTTCGTTTTGAATGTGCTTGACAAAAGGCGTACTCTCTGTGAAAAAGTGGTATCACTTTTGAGGTTCTCCTTTGAAGAAGACCCGACCGCAGGCCTTATCTCTAAGATACGGCATTTCTACGATCTGCATTTTCTCCTCGGTGATGAAGAATGTAGCGATTATGTTGCCGGGGATTTGAAACAGAATCTCGTTGAACTTATCGAACATGACAAGAGAGAATTTGACCGTCCCCCGAAATGGCGAGACGCTCCCGTTCTGTCTTCGCCTCTGATTGTTGACTTCGATTCGACATGGAGCAAGATTGCCGCCGTATATCAATCTGAACTGTCGGTTTTGTCATATCGGACAATCCCCGGACCGAATGAAATCGCAGATTCAATGAAAGGACTCATCAAAGTTGTCATCGATGCCGTTCAATAGAAGCCGTCACGAATGTCATCCAGACAAGCTTAACCTACATTATTCATAGGGTGCCTTAACGTGCGGCACTGGGCTGATAGCACGG
>CAJLTZ010000133.1 GCA_905209725.1 uncultured Muribaculaceae bacterium | reverse complement strand
CCTCTCTCTCCGCAATAAATGTTGGAAATCAGCAAATTACAAAACAAACACCCAATTTTACACCCAATAATGTAAAATTGGGTGTTTTTGTATTATTTAAGAAAACTGCCGAGCGACTATGCATTGATCAGTGATTCTTTCCATTTACAATTACCTTATGAAGTCATGAAACAAAATCATACACAACACCATGCCGCTACACTCCGATGCGAGCTGAGCCTCAACGAAAGGTAGCATGAACATGACGATAATTGTGGCGCATAGCCAATAGATATAGTTCTTATTTTCGAATTTCATTATCCATCTATTTGCAAATCAAGATTTATAATTTCGCTTGATTTCGTCAATCGACTTGCCGCCGATACCAAAGTTCTCATCCGGCAATTCCTTAATGGTTACGGTGAAGAACTGCGCCGGAATATGGATTATTTCGGCGGCTGTCGCTGTCAGCCGCTCAATAAGTTCTTTCTTTTGTTCGGCGGTCAATGCTCCGCTTTCAACTGATATGTATGGCATTGTAAAAGTGTTTTGGCATTACAAAACGTCTATTCGATTGGAAGATTGTGTTGCTTCAAGAAACTAAGTTTGTCCCAGTAGCCCCTCTGATATACAATAAGATTGTTTTTGATATGGAAGAAGCCGCAACCACGCAACCCCAATGGGTCTTTCCATTCCAATATAGCCCATTCTCCATCTTCAAAAATATTTTCAACAATACAAACCATTTTAGCCGTTGCGAACTCCCCGGCAAACATCCGGCGTATGGCTTCTTTTCCAGCCACGGGAGCGTTCGCCACCTGATGGTTTACGGCATCGTCCGCATATAGCGCGGCGATTCCCTCCACGTCGGACGCGTTGAAACAATCAATCCATTTCTCCAGTACTTCTTTCGGTGTCATTTGATGTTACATTTTTATAATGTCAAAACCATCTCAAATTGTTTACCGGCGAGGCAAACACCTTTGGACGCGAGAAATGCGTCCAAAGAAGGAGTTGGAGATTCGACATTGATTACTTTTACTATTTCAGATTCAGTCATCTCAATCATTTGTTTTAGCAAGGAAGATGCGACGCCTTTTCTGCGGAAAGTCGGATCAACAGCTATCTGGGTAATGTCACCGGACTTTGGAGAGAAAACACAGTATCCTGACAAAACAGAATCAACCATAGCTCCCAACGTCACCAAATCATCACCTGCTCTCTTAATAGATTCAATGTCATTCTGCCAGGATGGGGTAAAATCATGGAATGATTGGGCTGACAAAATATCTTCAGACTTCAGCGCGACGATGGAGCATTTGGCAGGTTTGTCAGATAGATGGTTAACAACCAGTTGCTTCTTTTGAGTGAAGAAATTAAATTCTCGTAAAATCTCGAAACCGAGACTTTCATATATTTTTAACGCTCTTTTATTATGTTGAAGCACCTCAAGCAAATAATTCTCTATACCGGCATTTTTCAGGAATGGCATAGAGTGCGTAAATATTCTTTTGGCAAGTCCTTGCCCTCTGAACTCTTTTCTTGTACCTGTTCCCGTATCGTATGCAGTAAGTTTGCCATTATAGTATTTACCAATACCATTAAACGTGAACGCCACGATATTGTCATCATAGAATGCACCGAATGATAAAGCCGGATTGAAGCCTCGCCGTTTCAGCATTGACTTCAATTCTGTCTTATCCACGCTGATTTCGTAATCCGAGAAAGCTGACTTGAAAGCCGTATATATTTGCTCGAATGAAATGCCTTCGAGGTTTTTTATTTCAATCATGGGTTACTTGCTATCGGATTCGTTACCATTAATTTAATTTGAACAGGATTGAAGCCATGTTCTGACCGAGATTGCGCATATTGGCAATTCCTTCATTATCTTTAAGAACATCGCCAATTTCTCGCCCATAAACCATGTTCCAGTATGTGGAACCAGCAACTATCATCTCCTTGTTTAAGAAAAAATGATTCATTGTATCGACCGCCGTCATACCTCCGGCACGACGAACGGCGGCAACTGCCACGCCCAGTTTGTGTTTCAATATTCCCGGATTGACAGCAGCGACAACGCCACCTCTGTCCAACAATGCTTTCATTCGAGAGGAAACATCTGCTGAATAAACCGGCGAACCGAGAATTATCCCGTCAGCTCCAACTATTTTGCTAAATACCTCGGCAAAACCGTCTTTGCGGAATACACAATTACCTTTACCTTTACAGGCAAAACAAGCACGGCATGGCTCTATATCGACATCGGCCAATTGGATAAACTCGGTTTCAATACCTCTCTTATTCAGTTCCTCAAATATCGTGCGGATTATGATAGCTGTATTACCATCTTTCCGTGAGCTGCCGTTAATTCCAATTACTTTCATAGTCCTTTGTATTGTTCCATTTCAATGCAATTCCAAGTTTCGCCCAAGCAAGAATAGCTTTCTGTTGTTGGAACAATCACGCGCCTGAATCCGGCAGACTTATAGCAATGGATGGCTGACGGATTATTTTCAAAGACACCGAGTGATACTTTCGTAGCACCAAGCGTCTCAAAAGCATATTTGACTGCCATTGAAACAAGAGTTTTACCAAAACCTTGACCACGTTTTGAATCATCGACAATGACGAATCCCAAGCGTTGTTCCGATGAATCATCTGCCGGAGTGCGCAGGGTGATATATCCCACAATGTTATTGCCATTCAACATTGTCAGGGCGCGTTGACTTTGTCCGTCAATATACCGCTCGTGATAGATATTCATATCTTCTGGTGTGACCGGGTAACACTCATATCTGTCAGCGCACCATTGGCGCATAAGATATTCGTTTTTTAGCCAAGTAGTAATTACATTGGCATCTGTGGGCTGATATGGTCTAAGACTAAGGCGCATCATTATAGAATTGTTTTCAACTCTTCATTGCAAAACATTGTCGGGGTAAATTCCACAATCTGATAGTTGGCAATGTCGTTGATGTGGAACGGATCTTCGGAAATAATAGCATCAACCGCTTCACGGTTGTTGGCTTTTATCATTATCACGCCACCAATGCGAGGGATCTGTGGCCCAGATGTTATGAAATCTCCGATGGCATAATGTTTGGCGAGATATTCACGGTGCGCACTCAGATAGTTATCAACCTCGCTCAACGGCTTTTTGTATGTGAGAATTGCAATAAACATAACGAGTCTATTTTTCCAGCGTTTAAGGTGAGGGAAGAATTGACGCATCATGTCTTTAGCCTGTTCCTGTGTCAAGTTCTGTCCTGACTGTTTGTTTATCTCATCAGTGAATTGGGCGCAGTGGTCAATCATCTGCTCCATAGTCATATCCTGCGCAAACTTGCCATCTTTGTAGCAGTAGATGCAATAATCTTCATTGAGTGTGCCATCGGTATTCGTACCGAGGATTTCGTTTGTTAGCGGCATTCCGCAGCTTTGACAGAATTTTTGTTCCATATCGTTTTCCTTTTCGCCCATCAGTCCAACAGGGTAGGTTATTAAATACAAAAGCGTGGACTACCTATGTCAATCTAACTTGACGGCCCTGAGAAAGCCTATGATGCAGATACAACGATAGCAGCCCACGCTATATGCGTGAGAACCACTATGCTATCTCTTGCATCAAATTTGAAAGGCTCTCAGGTTTTCAAGTTACAAGATGAGCATAACGCTTCTTTTTCTTATGTCTTGGAAAGAGTTGCCCCTATCCGAATGCAAAATTAGTTATTTTATTGATGTTTTGCATTATATAGAGTGGAATTATAGCTTGAATCCTCTACTTTTTCTTGGCTCTTCCGCTGATTGTCGTAAACCTTGCCGGAGTTTCTCCCATTGCTCTTTGAACCATTCGCCTATCGGTTGCCTGTTTATTGTAAGCACCAATTTATTATTATCAACCGAACTTTTCTCAATCTTGAAAATATCGTTCTTTATGTCAAACTTTCGTCTATGCTCTTCGGAATAGATTTTCCCATTGCATCTGATTGCTTCTTTTTTTGTCAAAAGATTGTTTACCATATCTTTGGTAAATCCGATGGCATAGCAGAATTTTTCCATTCTCAACATCTCTTTGAGTAAAGGGAACCAGTTGAACGCTTTTTCAAGAATGGTGTTCAATCGTGATATTTCCTTGTCTTTG
>CAJLTZ010000132.1 GCA_905209725.1 uncultured Muribaculaceae bacterium | reverse complement strand
ATGGAATCAGTCCTAATTTTTTCTCAATTCAAAAATTTTTATCGGACAGCAATAAATTCGTATTTTCTTGTCGGAGAACACATCAATCGAGAGCAGCTCCTTGATCTGCTCCAACGCATTTTCCTCGATGTTGTCCGTGAAAATCTTCACGTCATATTCTTCTATTGTCTTCATATTATGTTTCTTTTAATATTTACGCCGCAAAGTTAGGACGATGATGCGCAACTATTCTGCGCACTAAAACTAAACTCCAACTTCATTCACAAGCGCAAAACTACACCAAAGGTGGCGCATTTTACGGTACAGGTAATATTTTCATTCAATTTCTATTGTGTATCGAAATTTGAGACATCTTAATGCTATCTTTGCGACATATATGGAAGAAAGATATAGAAAATACCTTAACTGGTGGTTTGCCGAATTGACAATGGATCCGGAAGAACAGGTCGAAAGATATCTGACTATATTTCCGGAATTGAAATCCCGTCTCTCAAAGTTCGGCGTAGGCATTCTGTTATGGAATATGAAAGGATTGATTGACATTGATAATCCCGATGATGTGAGTTGCGTCCGCTTGATTCTGAAGGTACTCGACCAGACGCCCGGTTTTGACTTCTTCGACAACGTATTCAACGAAGCCGATCCTGAAACGGTTTGCGGGATTATTGGCATGAGTCCCAAAATTCTAATAGAGGAACCAACGCTTGAGTTTGACTATACTGTCTTCTCTATTGACAGTTACGAAGACGCACGTCAATATCAGGACATGACTTCATGGTGCATCGTAATATCGGAAGAATCGTTCAAGAGCTACACAGCAAACGGCAACCGGTTCTACTTTTGCGGCAACGGTGACTGGTGGGATATACCCTGTGTTCCCGGTGCTGCCTTTCCTCATGACCGATATGGTTACTCTCTCATTGCCGTTGAAGTTACTCCTGACAATAAAATCGCTTCGATTACATCCCGATGGAATACATACTCCGGAGATAACGGCGACTTCATCACAGTTGACGAATTAAAAAAGATTCTCGGCAAAGCCAACTGTGATAAATTGTTTTGTATTACCGCTTAAAATCACTAACTTTGTAATTATGGATAAGGACAAATTACATGCTTGCATCTGCGAGATTATCAACGAGTCGTTCAAGCGACTTGCAGAGATTTATAAATGTAATGTAGCGGGAAAGTCAAGCGAAGTATCAAGGCTAATATTCCCCCGTTATAGAGTTTCAGATGAACTTAGGATTAGTGAACAAGAACTTAGATTCATTTTTGTAGAGGTGTTCAACCAATACTGCGAGGAAAATGGTGTTGAACTGCTATATTCCATAGAAACTCCGAGCCTGGATAAATATGACTTTAAGAAATATCCGCACTCAAGTGAGAATGGACAAAGCGCAATGTTTGACTTAGTCATTTTTGATAGATGTTTTACTCGAAGAGCTCTCATTGAGTTTAAAGCGAATAACGCAGACGAAAAATCACATCTGAAGGATATTGTTAAACTTAATAATCCCCAAGAAGGCCCTGAGAATGTTTTGCGGTATTTTATTGAAGTCTTAGAAAATTCAAACGACCGAACGACTGAAAGTCTTATTAGCAAGTTTGAGAATGCCGATTCGGTGATTGTCAAAGTATATTCTCTTAAAAAAGCGGCATACATAAATTTATGAAAATCACAGTTCATCGCGGAACAGACCAGATTGGCGGGTGCGTCACCGAGTATGAATCAAACGGCTGGAAACTGTTTGTCGATTATGGCGAGCAGTTGCCGGGCGCGTCTGTGTCCGATAATGCTCTTGAAATAGAAGGTCTGACCCATGGAGACCTCCGTAAAAGTGCATTACTCATAACCCACTATCATGGCGACCATATCGGCAAAATTGCCGATTTGCCCGCAGAGTTGCCTATCTTTATGGGGAAGGTCTCAAAGAGGATTGCTCAGGAGCTGTCTGAGCATCTGAGTTCTGTAGACGAGGAGCAACGCTCCATGGCCGAGCGTCTTGATTCTGTCAGGACATTCGTCCCGGGTGAACAATTTTCTTTTGGCGAGTTTCAGATTATGCCGATAGTTATCGATCACTCGGCATTTGACGCATACGCCTTTCGTATCGAAGCTAAGAAACTGACGGTGTTTCACACCGGCGACTTCCGCACGCATGGCTTCCGAAGCGGAAAGCTTCCCAAGGTAATTGAGAAGTATGTAGGTGAAGTCGATTATGTGGTATGCGAGGCTACAAATGTCAACCGTCCTGTGGCGACCATGAAATCAGAACAGGAACTGCAAAAGGAATTTGAAACGGCGTTTCAGGACTCGCGTTATAGTGTTGTCTATCTCTCATCAACGAATATTGACCGGCTTTTCAGTCTTTATCATGCAGCAGTAAAAGCTCATCGGCCATTCTATGTCGACGTTTATCAGAAGCGGATAATGGACATTGTCGCCGGTCGGGATAATATATGGGGCAAATCTCGTCTTTACAAATATGTCGAAGGTGTAGAACCAATCGTCCTTCAAAGAGAAGTAGCTGAATTTAGGGTCACTGATAAATTCAATGATTTTCTTGAAGAGCATGGCTATGTCCTGATTGCCCGTGCCAATGATAGATTCGACAAACTTATATCCAAACTTCCTAATACCGGAAGAAAGACTTTCATTTCGATGTGGAACGGTTATCTTGATAGCTCAAAAGCAGCATATAATCCCACTCTTGCCAAATCAGTCGGAACGGATTACGAATATCTGCACACCAGCGGTCACTGCGATATGGACAGTCTTGACAGACTGTTGGAGATGCTGAAACCGAAAGCAATAATCCCGATTCACACTGACAACCCGCGACGTTTCGCTGTCCTGTTCTGCGAAAAATGGCCTGTGATTCTGCTTGAAGACGGCGAATCGTTCGCTGCTATCCGAGATCTCGGATTTGACACAACCACAGCCAAAGTAATGGCATTTCAAGAGACTGACAATTCTTGTGAGGTCATCGAAAATCCTGAAAACTTGCAATGGTGGATGGTTGATGACAAATTTCTCGGCGAATTTCAGTGGTGGGATGATGCCGAGTCTGCTCTGCGTCATGTGGTATATGCTCCAAAGCGTTTGCTTGGATATGCCATCGAGTCTGACGAAGATATGGCTCCATTCCTTTATGTTGTCTATAATCCGGATTTCACGGAGCACTCGAAATATGATGAAGGTGGGCATAATCCCGAGGATGAGGACTATCAGAATGAATGTGAATACATTCCGGGGCAGCGTGTTCTCGCAGTCATAGATGAAGTGCTCGTCCCATGCGAAGTCGTGGGCCCTCTAACCGTGGATTTCTTGCGAAAAGATTTTAATAAGTACGGGCCTCGTAGCGAGGAAGATTTTCAGGAATATAAATCCAGGTTATGGGATTGGGATTGGGACACGGTTGTGGTCCGACCGCTTGTGAAGATCAAAACCGAATATGGCGAAATATCGTCTGAAACTACTGCCCAGAGAATCTATATTTTCCCATATAAGACCTTGTCAAACAATGAAGATACTTCATCTTTCTGATACTCACGGTTGCCATCACCGGCTACGGGATTTGCCTGAGGCTGATGTAGTGGTACATTCCGGTGATTTCTGCATGGTAGGTAGCGAGCAAGAAGCGATTGACTTTCTCAACTGGTTCTGCGATCTGCCATATCGCCACAAGATTTTCATCTGCGGCAACCACGATGACTGCCTTTATGGAGCCAACATCGACGGTCTTGACGACAATGTGCATTATCTATGCAACTCCGGCATTGAGATAGACGGAGTGAAATTCTATGGCGTGCCGATGTTTATGGAGGACTGTATAACCGAGCGCCAAAGCCGCAATTACGCGAGTATCCCACAAGACACAGACGTTCTGATTACCCATTCCCCGGCTTATGGCGTACTTGATTATGATGATGGCATCAACTATGGCTCAGAGGAAATCCTTGAAAAACTGCCATTCCTTCACAATCTCAAAGCTCACCTTTTCGGGCATATCCATGCACAACACGGTATCTTGGAACAAAATGGCATCATATTCTCTAATGGAGCTATTATGAACGTCGATTATTCTAACCTACATTATTCATAGGGTGCCTTAACGTGCGGCACTGGGCTGATAGCACGGATGCTGTGAGGAGATGTTGAGCCGGT
>CAJLTZ010000131.1 GCA_905209725.1 uncultured Muribaculaceae bacterium | reverse complement strand
CTGAGGCACATCTGCGACCCCTGCGTTAACATTTTTTGTGGGATGGGGTCTTAATAAATCTTACCATAAAAATTTGTTTAAACAACTTCATAATATATTAGCCCCGGAGCGGGATTCGTTACAAAAATATTTGCAAAATTAGCAAAATAAAATGAATAAATTTGGCTGGGTGAGGAAATAGCGTTAACTTTGCAGCCGGAAATCACCCCGGAAGGCCGTTGCGGCATCGACGCAGAAAGGACCAGAAGAGAAGATTCCGACAAACTCAAACCAAATTCAATAACAAAAACCGGCAAGTTTTATGGCAACAAAAATCAGATTGCAGCGTCATGGCCACAAAGGCTACGCTTATTATCCTATTGTAGTCGCCGATAGCAGGGCACCACGTGATGGTAAATTTATTGAAAGGATAGGTTCTTATAATCCGAACACTAATCCTGCTACAATAAGTTTAGACTTCGACCGTGCTTTGTATTGGGTAGAAGTAGGAGCAGTTCCCACCGACACAGTTCGCAGCATCCTCTCGAAGGAGGGCGTAATGCTGATGAAGCACCTCAACGGTGGCGTTCGCAAGGGCGCCTTCGATCAGGCAGAGGCAGAACGTCGCTTCAACGCCTGGAAAGAGGCCCGCAACAAGTCGGAGAACGCTGTCAAGGCCAAGATCGACGCCAAGAATGCCGACGAGGCTAAGAAGCGTATGGAGGCCGAGGTAGAGAAAAACCGTCTGAAAGGCGAGGCAGTAGCCAAGAAGAAGGCTGAGAAACTCGCTGCCGAGGAGGCTGCCGCAAAGGCCGCTGCCGAGGCTGAGAAGGCAGCTGAGGCTCCTGCAGAGGAGGCTGCAGCAGAGTAATCTCCCCGCAGACACAGCAAAAGAATCCGGAGTCCCTTCGACCCCGGATTTTTTTCGTATCTTTTCTGTTATAGCATCTCCTCCATCCGTTGCACGAATCCCCGAAATTACACGAAAAATAAGAGCAGGCAGTCGGGGTGACTGTCTGCTCTTATTGTAGCGGGACCGAGAATTGAACTCGGGACCTCCGGGTTATGAATCCGACGCTCTAACCAACTGAGCTATCCCGCCAAGCGTCTTCTTTCGCTTTTGCGAGTGCAAAATTAGATATAATTTTTGAATCTGCCAAAAAATTCCGCAAAAAATTCATTAATTTTGTATCCGTAATGAGAAGGATTTTACATAAGGTGCTATGGCTCACGGCGATGGTTGTTTTGGCGGTAGTCTGCGCTGCGTGCAGCACCGGAATCGAAGGCACGAAAACGATAAAGATGAGCGCGGCCGACCGCCGTGCGCTCGAGGCCACGCCCGAGGAATTGTTCGTCAAAAACCTGCACGGCACGCCCCTTTCCGCGTGGCCGGTTGGCAAACAGTTTTTGGTGGCCGACAATAGGGCCTCCTATCTGTTTGATGCCTCATCGCTTGCAGCAGCCGGTGTAGACTCACTGCGTGGCGCCCGCGTGAGCTTCGACGGCACTCAATTGCGCCGCCTCCCCTCCGGCAACGATGAACTCCTGCTCAGATTCCGTCTCGGAGGCCATACGCTACTGTATCCTACCGGACTCTCACCCGAGAAGGCCGCTGATAAGGTAGCCAGTTCAAACGTGCCGATGCTCATCGACCTCGCACTGGTGCAGAGGGCTGACAGCCTCCTGCACGGTTGCACATTATATACAAGAAGCCTGATTTGGTATGACTCCATCGGCCAACCAATCTCCGGTCGCAAATATGTACCTGTCAAGGTGGATTGCGTAATGCCCGGCGATATGGTGTTCCCGCTCGCTGTCCATTTCCATGATGCTTCCTCGCGGCCCGCAATGCTGTTGATGAATTTGCCGGAAGCATCGGGCAGTGGAGTGGAGAGCCGCTCGTTCCGCAACCTCTTCACCCTTTCCGACCCCAAGGAGAAATATCCTTCGATTCTGCCGGAAATATGGGATGCTATCTGCGACGGCCATGTGCGCAACGGTATGACCAAGGATGAATGCCGCCTTGCCATCGGCAACCCTGCCGATTCGCAGTCGGGTCACGACTGGAACTCCACAATCGACATCTGGTCTTATCCCGACGGAACATTCCTGCGCTTTCAGGACGGCATTCTCGTGGACCGTCACAATTAATACAATAGAAAATCATCAATTCTCGAAATCAATCCAATTATGTATACTATAGAGGAAAACAAGGACATCACATCATTTACCACCTTCGGCTTGCCGGTTCGTGCCCGCTGGTTTGTGGAGTACGCCTCGCAGCGCGAACTGCTCCATCTCTCCCGTCAGGATCTATTTATTAATAATGAGGTGCTTCAGATAGGAGGTGGCAGCAATCTCCTCTTTATGGGGGATTACGATGGACTTGTGATTCATTCTGCCATAAAGGGAATCAAGCGCTACGACAAAAATGCCGACACCACTTATGTGATTGCCGGGGCAGGGGAGAAGTGGACCGATTTCGTGGAATGGTGTGTCGACCGGGGACTGTCGGGCATTGAAAACCTTGCAGGAATTCCCGGTGAGGTTGGGGCATCGGCTGTGCAGAATGTTGGTGCGTATGGTGTGGAGGCCGGCGACAGGATTCACGCTGTGGAGTGTTTCGATTGCCAGACACGAAATGTGGTCAATTTCCGCGCTGATGAATGTGAGTTTGCTTATCGCGATAGTTTCTTCAAGAATGCCGGTCGCGGAAGATATATTGTGTTGCGTGTGTCATTCCGTCTTGACCCCGATGGAAGGGCTCGCAATCTTGAGTATGGGCCGTTGAAATCCTTCGCTCAGCGGCTTGGCCATGAGCCGTCGTTGCGCGAGGTGGCCGATGAAGTGAAGAGGATACGTGCTGAAAAACTTCCTGACCCGGCCGAGATTGGTAGCGCGGGAAGTTTCTTCAAGAACCCGATGATTTCTCAGCGCTATTTCGACGAACTTCATCGCCAGCATCCCGACATGCCCGGGTTTCCGCTGGAAAACGGGCGAGTGAAACTCTCTGCTGCATGGCTCATCGACCATTCCGGGCTTAAAGGTTGTCGGCGAGGTGGTGCAGAAGTTTATCGGAAGCAGCCTCTTGTGATAGCCAACCGTGGCAATGCCAGTGCTGAGGATGTGGCGGCGCTCGCCAGAGAGGTCCGTCGCAGGGTAAGGGCTCAATTCCGAGTAGACCTCCATCCGGAAGTGAATTATATCGACACTACAATCCGCGTCACCGTGCTCGGCAGCGGAACGTCGAAGGGTGTGCCGGAGGTCAATTGTGACTGCCATACCTGCACATCTCCTTATAAGAAAGATAAGCGCACGCGGGCATCGGTGATGGTTTCCGTCGGAGGGATGTCTTTGCTCATCGATGCTTCCCCCGACTTCCGCGCTCAGGCTCTCCGCGAGGAGATCCATGATGTCGATGCTGTGCTTATCACCCATAGCCATTACGACCACGTGGGTGGATTTGACGACCTGCGCCCCTTCTGTGGAGAGAAAGCGCTTCCGGTATATGTGAGGGCAGATGTGAATGACGCATTGCATCGTCGCCTCGACTATTGTTTCAATGGTCCGCACTATCCCGGCGCACCGAGATTCGACATGCGCGTGATAGAGAACAATCCCTTTTACATCCGCGGCGTCAAGGTTGAGCCCATCGAGGTATTGCACGGCAAACTCCCCATCTTCGGCTACAGGATTGGCCGATTCGCATATGTCACCGACGCCAAATATATCTCGGAGGTTGAGAAAGAGAAACTCGAAGGACTCGACGTACTCATAGTGAATGCTCTTATGAAAGACAATCACTTCGCACACTTCACCCTTCAGGAAGCGTTGGACCTGATAGCGGAAGTAAAACCGAAGCAAGCCTACCTCACCCATTTCAACCACGAGATGCCCCGCCATTACGACCTCAAGCGCGAGCTTCCCCCCAACGTTCACCCCGCCTACGACGGTCTGAAAATCGAGATCAAATAATTTTTTTTGAAAAAAATTGCAGGAATATTTGGTGGAACCAAAAATTGTTTGTAATTTTGCATCGCAAACGAGGGAAACACCCCTGCTAAAGTGGTGAAAAGGAAAATAGATTCCGGTAAAATTCCCGAATGCAAGTGTTAATGCCTGGTCGATTAGTGTAGCGGTTAGCACGCCACCCTCTCACGGTGGAGACTCGGGTTCGAGTCCCGGATCGACTACAAAAGGAACTTCAGCAATGAAGTTCCTTTTTGCATATCTGATAGTTAAATTGTTCATAGAAATATAGGGTCATCGGATTTTTCGGGTCATCGGATTTTTCCGGTGCATGGCATATTTTTAAGCAAAAAGTCTGCATAG
>CAJLTZ010000130.1 GCA_905209725.1 uncultured Muribaculaceae bacterium | reverse complement strand
GCGACCGACTTATACCCCAAAATTCGATGTCTTCAAATTTTTGTCATGTACTTAACTCCAAATTACTAAAATTGTGACTAAGAGCACGCAGGAGGGGACAGAAATCAGCGCGTCAGCCTTGTTTTTTATCCTGCCGGTGTAAAAATCCCAAAATTTTTATCTAAATTTGCAATCTAATATCTGCAGAAAATGAAGAAGTTGATTTTTATTTTACTACTGATTTTTAATTTGAGTGCGTGTAAAAGCGAGGCTCAAAACCGTTTTACCTATACTGAAAACGGACAAACAGAAACCTTTACGGCACAAGAGCTAAAAGAAGTTGTGTTTTTAGGCCTGCGTCAGAATATTAAGCAACTTAATGAACAGTTGCCTTTGCAAATAGATGATTATACCGATATGTATTCCGCAGTCTTAAATGGAAATACAATTAACTATAATTATACAGCATACATTGACAGCTCACAATTAAGTGAGGCCGACATAAAGGCATTTTGTGAAGAAACAAAGGCTATACAAAAGGAGAATATAAAATTTTTGTTTAGTCAAAATGCCGACAAAATGCCTGTATCCGAATGGATAAGGCTTTATAAAGAGCTTGGAATCAAGTATAATTACAACTATATAGACGCGAACAAAAGATCGTGGGCTAAAATAGTTGTAGATTTTGAAAACTTCTAAAAATAAGAGCCTTTCCTTTCGGAAAAGCCCTTAATGGGGAGAGAGGGAGATTCGGGGTCAGATTACGCGGAACACGTGATTGTTTGCGCCCATCGAGTAGTCATACATAAACAGTTCGCGTCCGAAGGCTTCGTAGTCGTAGTAGCGGGCGAGGTCGCCCATCGACCTTTCGAGGTCGTAGCATTCCTCGACGATGTGGCGGGCGAAGTCTTCTTCGCTGTCCCACTCGCCGCAGTAGGCTTCCTCGAAGTTGTCGAGTTCGTCGTGGAACTCCATGTAGTCATCGACGGCCTCCTGACCGTGCTTGTCGCACATATCCGAATATTCGAGGATATGGTCGAAGTCGTCCTCCGACATGAAGCCCTCGTTGTACCACTGGCGGGGGAAGCCCTCATAGTCCTGTGCCATCAGCTCCGGGTCTTCCTCGTTGGCGTGGATCGCCTGGCAGAATTCGATGAAGTCGTCGTAGCTGTTGAAGCTGCTGAGGTCAATCCACAGACCGCAGAGCGAGCCGTCGTTGTACTTGCCGTAAGTACCGACATAGACGGAAGGTTCACCGTCGCAGTTGCTCTTGTGCCTTGCGACTGCATCCTGAAGGTCGGCTACCGTGTAGCCCAGTTCGCTGAGTCGTTCTTCGACTCTTGGAGTGATGTTGAGTTCTCCGAATTGTAATCTCATTGCTGTAAAATTTTGAGGGTTTGACATTTGGTTCATTTTTCAAGTTTTACGTTGCAATAATTGGGAGAGCTGTGGAAGCGGAATTGCAGACGTTATTTCAAGCCTATGCGGTAAATACTACCCGGAGGGTGGAGATTTATGAAATGTTGTTTGCAATCCCGGAGGGCGAGCCACCGGCGAAGTCTGCGGTCAGCCCTACCTTTGCGACAGGAAAACTAAATGAGCCAACTGTCCCGAAAAATCGGTAATGAGATTATGGAGGACTCAACCCAAGAGTCAGAAGAACAAGCGGACGCGGCGAAGCCGGACCGAAAGGAAAAGTCGAACAAGAGCGGATGCAGGTGTGCCTGAACGAGTATCTGTGTCGGTGCTTACGAATATGGCAAGTACAATGGCGGCGTGTCGTAAGTGGATAGACCAGTGCGCTCAACGGCCACGACACCTTAAACTGCAAGGCGTTCAACATAGACGTGGCAGACCCACACCTTGATACAGGCACGGACTACGAAGGAATCCACCGGCAACCTCTGACCCACGAGGGCAAATGTCGTAGAACGACTGTGCCGTTGAAAACGGTCGTGCGACTGCGCGGTAAGGAAGCCGTCAACCGATGACGGAGTTCCTGACGATCACGACACCCGTAGGGCTACTGCGGAGCGTGGAACGGTTTACCCGCACATCATCGGCAACCGCTACGAAAGCGGGCTACCTTGACCGCTCGACCACGGAGCCGTGCTGTTTATGACTACCCGATGGAAAAACGCCAACAAGTTCCGCATCATCTGACCCCTCCCTCTCGACTACCACTGAAAAAAGGCTTTTCCGAAAGGGAAGGCTCTGCTTCCAAAACAAAACCGCCTACCTCTCTCAGGCAAGCGGTTCCGATACTTCAAAATCTGTAATGATCTTTGCCGCATCCCTGCGGCAAAAAGATTGGGACTGGTTGTTGATGCAAAAGTCAAATCACGCACGGCACCATCGACTTGATGGAGACGTGCTTAATTTCGTATTCATACCCGGCTGCGTCACCCGACGGCAAGCCGGTCCTCTGATCACACTCGACTGTGGGATGTGGCGCTTCGAGCGAGCCGACAAGGAAGGAATTGTCGTTGACATCGGTAACGACAAAACCGAGAGTGGCCGACCGGGGAAGTTTCTTGTCGGTAAGGAACTTCAAGGTGGCGGTGTCCTGGTACCCGGCACCGTCCTTCTTGGTCTGGCACTCGCAGGTCGGTTCGTCGAAGAAGGCTATCGGGTGAATGTCCGTGAGGACAGCCACCGTCATGCCGCAGATGGCAGAGAGATCAACTCGCCTCGGCAGATGTCGGCAGTCAATCCAGCCGATAGCCTTTATTCCGGGAAGTATCTGTGTCGATGTTCTCATTGTCGGAGAAATTTCAGAAAATTCAGAATTGAAATTTACGGGGTCTGAAATCAAGTAGATTTTTTGCGGGAATATGAACTTTTCGACCACTCGCGCTTGGAATAGACGTTGCGCTGACGCTGATAGCGTTTGGCTATGTCGTTCCAGTTTGTCTCGGTCATCTCGATGCCGTGCTTCTCCATCCACGCATAGATAAGCTCGTCCTGACGCTTGGAAATCTTTCCGAAGTGGTGCAGGTCGTTCCATAGCTGAATGTCGAAGCGGTTGCGGATGATATTCAGCAGGGACGATGGAGCGTGCTGCGGCAGGTAGTTGAAGACTTCCGGCGGTCGATTGCGGAACGAAGGAATTACGATGGCAAGTTTGCCGTCGCCCGCCCTGTCGGGCAGTCTGTCTTCGGGCCAGTGAGTAAGGAACACTTCAAGTATCTTACTCTCGACCGAGCCGCGAATGAGACGCGCCGGCACCTCGCCACCGTGTTCATGGATGAACCACTGGGCGAGATAGTCTTCGAGAGGTATGTAGAGGCATATCTGGCACATATTCCTACTTCTTAAATATATACAAAGTTATGGAATATCAGCGAATTAACCTCGCATTTTCGGTTTTGCGTTGTCGATAATCGGCAACGTCGCGAGCCGTTGGCGAGCGAAACAAAAAATCATGGAAAGAGGAAATGAAATTGCCTCGCGTACATGTGAGGACATCCGCGGATAAGCGATTTTAGCGAGATAGACGGGAGCGCGAAACAGGCAGTGAACATAGCCACAACAGTCTATTATATAGATAGATATATTTTGTCAGACAAAAAACATAGATATATAGGGGGCAATCCCTTTGTCTATCTCTGGCTATTTTGGGCTATAAAATCCGAAAATCGCCGCTCGTTGTCTGACCGTGTCAAGGATTTGGCTACGGAGAAACGAGCCTAAAACACTGATTGTCAGATTTGGCTACGTTGTCTAATTTGTCTAAGCCATATTTCGGCTCGTTGAAAACGAACGAAACTGCAAAAAGAAAAAACGAGATTACCGTCGGAAATTCAGACGCCGGTAATCTCGCTTCATGATATTTGGAGTTCTCAGAACGGCAAATCGTCAAAACCGGCGATTTTATACTCGTGATAATCGACCTCTACCATTCGATAGAGATGAGTGGTTTTGGAATATGTGTCCATGTCGATGATGCCCACGATGGCTGTTATAGGGTAACATATTACCATCGTAGGCCGACGGCTATACCTAAACCATACATCCTCGCCGGAAGGGATGTAGTTCGTGGGTGCGCTGTTGGGTTCAATGATTTCGCCGGTGCGAATATCTCCTCCGTGTCCCAACAGGATTACTCGATGGCCTACATATTCTTTATATCTGGCGAAAAACTCAGAGGGTTTTAGCCAACGGAAATATGTAGGATTGCAGTAATCGAGTTCCTGATATTGAAGTCTGACAACGTTCAGATTATACATAGGACTGAAATTGCCGCCACAACGTCCTTCGCCACATACTTCGGCCATTGTATTGTGTCTGCAATCCCAGCAGTGCTTGTTACGACAATAGATTGATTTCATTGCTATATACGCGAGTTCGGGATAAGAATCGTTGTTCATCCACCAAGCCAAAGGACATAGAGC
>CAJLTZ010000129.1 GCA_905209725.1 uncultured Muribaculaceae bacterium | reverse complement strand
GGCCAAATTTATTTAATTTTTAACCAGCTCCCATTTTTATGGGACACTAGTGATACTATAAGATTCTTCAATGGCACACCCATTCAGCCGATGCCTCCCTTGAAAGATTTTGAAGGAGCGGGAGTTTATGCTTTATATTTCATTGGGAAAAAAGGAGTATATCAAAACTTTCATGAAATTAATAGACTTGAATACAGACAGCCTATTTATATTGGCAAAGCAGTTCCAAGAGGTTGGCGTCAAGGTCGCATACCAACAAGTTCTTCTCAAGAACTATATCGTTAATTATGTGATCATACAAAAAGTATAGAGTCTTGCACAAATTTGGATATATCTGATTTTTTATGCCGTTTCATGATATTGGAAAATGCTGCGAGCAATCTGATCGGCACAGTTGAAGCTGCATTAATTAGAAACTATCAACCTCTGTGGAATTGTATCCTAGATGGTTTTGGCAATCATGACCCAGGCAGTGGCAGGTACAATCAAGAACGCTCGGGATGGGATACGCTGCATCCAGGAAGAATATGGGCTTCACGTTGTGCAGAATCATCTCAATCACTCGATGACCTCATCTCCAAAGTAAAACAGTATTTTAATGACTTCAAAAATGTGTAATTGTCTTGAAATATTTTCAGGAGCAGGTGGATTAGCGACGGGCATTGGCCTTGCCGGTGCGAATCACACTGCATTTGTTGAATGGAATGCGGATGCATGTAAAACACTGCGAACAAACTATAATAGTTCTCTCGTTTATGAAGGGGACATACGCAAGTATGACTTCTCAGTTTGCAAAGGAATTGATATTATAGCGGGAGGACCACCCTGCCAGCCATTTTCTATGGGTGGCAAAGCAAAAGGTAATCTTGATGCGAGGGATATGTTTCCTTCAGCGATACGTTCTATTCGTGAACTGCTTCCAAGAGCCTTTTTCTTTGAAAATGTCAAAGGATTACTACGGCCTAATTTTAAATCATATTTAGATTACATTCTTCTACAACTACAGTTCCCCACAATACCTAATAACTCTGGAGATTATATCTTTCATATTGAAGATATTGGTAGGCGGCATCATCTAATTCCGCTGCATGAGCAATACGATGTTCAAATTAATCTAGTGAATGCTGCCGACTATGGTGTTCCACAGAAGAGGGAACGGGTTATTATAGTCGGCATTAGAAAAGATCTTGAGATTTCTTGGACTATGCCTTCGATAACCCATTCTGCAGATTCATTGTTATGGGATAAATATGTTACAAATATTTATTGGGAAAGACATAACGTATCTCCAACAAATGAGGAGTTTGCAATGTTCCCACATATTAAGAACGTGCTTTCAGTAAAATATGGACTTTTCCCTCCTGAATTAAGGCCTTGGAAAACCATTCGAGATGCATTAGTCGACATTCCCAAAGATGGAGATGTATGTTTTTTCCCCTCTGAGCATATTGTACGACATGGAGCCAGAGAATACCCTGGTCACACAGGAAGTCCGATAGATGAACCGGCTAAAACCATAAAAGCAGGAGGCCATGGCGTTCCTGGTGGAGAAAATATGATTAAATTTCAAGATGGTTCATTCCGATATTTCACAATTTTTGAAGCAAAACGAATCCAGACATTTCCTGATTCATATAGGATTATTGGATCTTGGACAGAAGCAATGCGCCAACTTGGCAATGCAGTTCCTGTAAGTCTTGCGCAAACAATAAGTTCTTCTATCATTGCCAGGTTGGAATAATTTTGTGATGACTTAGATAGATGACACTTGCCACAATAAGTATGACGCCGAAATCATTTGATAGGTTGAAACAATAGGAGAGTATTGCAGAAACAGGTCTTGGTTTCTTACCAAGATGTTCAGTTATAATAATTGGCGGAGCGGTGCGTTTTTTTATTGATGAGAAAGAGCACATTTTCCCTTATATGCCTGCTTATGGCCGTGATTTCCTTCACGACGGCTTTCCCCGCTCTTGCCGCCAATGTAAAGATTTCCGGCAAAGTGGTTGATGCCGAGGACAAACCGGTGGAGTTTGCCACTGTCCGCCTTGCCAATTCCGCAATAGGCACCAACACCGACCTCAAAGGATTCTATTCCCTCTCCGTGGCTGAGAAAGACACGGTGGAGATGATATACAGCTGCATCGGTTTCAAGACAGTGCACCATAAGCTCATCAACCCCAAGGGTGACCTTACCCTCAATATCCGCCTCTACCCTACCGATACCGACCTCCGCGAACTGGAGGTGATCGGCTACCGGCAGAACTCGAACGGTATGCAGACCTTCGACACGGAGGCGTTCAAGCTCTCTCCCGACGTGTCGGGCGGCAGCGTGGAGGCGATGATCACCACGATGCCGGGCGTAAACTCCTCGAATGAGATGAGCTCGCAATATTCGGTGCGTGGCGGCACATTCGACGAGAATTCCGTATATATCAATGGCGTGGAACTTTACCGCCCGCAGCTTGTGCGCAATGGCCAGCAGGAGGGACTCAGCGTGATCAACCCCGATATGGTCGGCAACCTGAAGTTCTCTTCCGGCGGTTTTCCGGCCCGCTATGGCGACAAGATGTCGTCGGCTCTTGATATCACCTACCGCGACCCGGAGGCGTTCGAGGGTGCTGTGGCCGCCAGCCTTATGGGCGGAAGCGTAACCATCGGCTCAAACTCCGGCAAATTCTCCCAGATTTCCGGCGCACGCTTCAAGAAAAATAACTCCCTGCTCTCCACAATGGACACCAAGGGTGAGTATGACCCGACATATTTCGATTTCCAGACGAATATGAGCTATAAGCCCAACGACCACTGGCAAATCAACATTCTCGGAAATATCTCGCTCAACCATTTCAATTTCAAACCACAGGACCGCGAAACCACCTTCGGCACCACCACCGACGCCAAGACTTTCAAGGTATATTTCGATGGTCAGGAGAAGGATAAGTTTGAGACTTATCTCGGCGCCCTGAATGCCGTCTACCGCCACAACAAGGCCACAAGTTTTGCCTTGGGAGTGTCGGCATTCCAGTCGAACGAGCTGGTTACCTATGACATCTCCGGCGAATACTGGCTGAATCAGGCCGGCACCGGTGGCGAAGGGGGCATCGGCGGCGAACTGGGCGTGGGGAAATATATGGAACATTCGCGCAACCGTCTGCGCACGAATGTGATTCAGATCAATTTCACCGGCCAGAGCAAACTGAAAATCAACAATTTCACATATGGCGTGGAGTATCGCCACGAGAATTTCCGCGACCGCACGAAGGAATGGGAGTGGCGCGACTCGGCAGGCTATTCCTTGCCTACACAGCCCGAGGGCGTGCACTTGATTTACAATCTTGCTTCGCGTCAGGACATCAAGAACAACCGCTTCTCGGCTTTTGTGGAGGATGCCCTCTATCTGAGCAGCAATGTGGCCTATATGACCCTCAACGCCGGCGTGCGACTCTCCTACAATGAGTTCAATAAGGAATTCCTTGTGTCACCCCGCGTGAATTTCTCCTTCAACCCGATGAAATATGGCAACTGGTATTACCGCATCGGTGCAGGCCTCTATTACCAGTCGCCATTCTATAAGGAATACCGCATGACGGAGGTTGACGATCTCGGCAACCAGTCGATTGTGCTCAACCGTGACATCAAGTCGCCCCGCAGTTTTCAGTTGATTTTCGGCACGGACTTCACATTCCGCGCTATGAACCGCCCCTTCAAACTCACAGGCGAAATCTATTACAAGGCGCTCTCCAATCTTATCTCCTACGAATACGACAACCTGAAAATCAACTATTCAGGACGCAACGACTCGAAGGGATACGCGATGGGACTGGATGTGAAACTCTTCGGCCAGTTTGTGGAGGGAAGTGATTCATGGCTTAGTTTTTCGCTGATGAAGACGCAGCAGACGCTCGATGGCAAGAAAGTGCCGCTGCCGAGCGACCAGCGCTATGCCGTGAACCTTTACTTCACCGACTATTTCCCGAAATTTCCGAAACTGAAATTCAGTCTGCGCGGCGTAGTGTCCGACGGCCTCACGATGACCGCGCCGCACACATCGCGAACGAAGGACTATTTCCGTGCGCCGGCATATAAGCGTGTCGACATCGGATTGAGTTGGCAGTTTATCGGCGCGCCCACCGACAAACCGCGCACCTCCGGATTCTGGAGACATTTCAAGAGCATAGTGTTAGGACTCGACTGCTTCAATCTCTTCGATATAGCCAACGTAAGTTCCTACTATTGGGTTACAGATGTCAACAACATTCAATACGCAGTCCCCAACTATCTGACACGCCGCCAGTTCAATATCCATCTATCCGTAGAGTTTTAAAACCACTTAAAAAATATTGCTGTCCGATAAAAACTTTTGAGGCAAGACAAAATTAGGGCTGATTCCATTTGCAGGAGTCAACCCATTTCGGTTATTTTGGTTTCGCCAAAAAACAAACATAACCGTAAACGTCCCAAACTCCGCGAGGAATATTTTCCGGCAATGATTACCTTTGCTGC
>CAJLTZ010000128.1 GCA_905209725.1 uncultured Muribaculaceae bacterium | reverse complement strand
TATGAGGCACATCTGCGACCCCTGCGTTAACATTTTTTGTGGGATGGGGTCTAAGAATCAATATCATAATTTCCTCCAAATATATGCCTTGGTCGAGAGTCCGATGAAACTTGACCAAGGCATAAATATATAATTCGAAGTGGTATAGCATACAATAGGCATATGATATTCGACGAGCTGATTGCAAATAACTCGGTGCTTCCTGTGGCGGAGGTGGCTGGAGAGGTAAACCGGCGCTTGCGGGAGAGCCCGAGGCTGGTGGTAACAGCGCCCCCTGGTGCCGGCAAGTCGACACTGTTGCCACTCACCATCCTCAGCGATATACCGGATGGTAAGGTGATCATGCTTGAACCCCGTCGCATTGCGGCGCGGCAGGTAGCCGAACGATTGGCTCACAATGCAGGCGAACGGGTGGGGGAGACCGTGGGCTACCGCGTGCGCTTCGATACGAAAGTCTCAGCGGCCGCACGCATAGAGGTCGTGACCGAAGGTATTATGGAAAGGATGCTTGTAAGCGACCCGACCCTCGACGGAGTGAGCGCTGTCATATTCGACGAATTTCATGAACGAAGCCTCTCCTCCGACCTTGCACTTGCTCTGGCCTTGGAAGCCCAGCGGATTATACGTCCTGATCTGCGGATCGTCATCATGTCGGCCACCATCGACACCGCGGAGATATGCAGGGCGCTCGATGCCCCCTGGGTGGAGTGTCCCGGAAGGATGCACAAGGTGGAAATCATCTATGGCGAGGAGACTGATGTGCGACGATGCGCCGAGGATGTGGCGCGGGCCATCGCACGGGCTCATTCTCGCCATGTAGGGGATATCCTTGCATTCCTTCCCGGACAAGGAGAGATAATGCGCTGTCGGGAAATTCTGGAGGGACATCTCGGCGAAACAGAGATTGCGCCACTCTACGGAATGCTGACTCCGGCCGAACAGCGGCGCATACTTCTGCCGTCGACAGAGGGAAAAAGAAAGGTTGTGCTCGCCACTCCAATCGCTGAGACTTCGCTCACGATAGAGGGCGTGCGGGTGGTTGTGGATTCCGGCCTGTACCGTGGGCCGGTATTCAATCCGGCCAGCGGGCTGACCCATCTCACCACGAAGCGTGTGACACTCGACATGGCTCGGCAGCGTGCCGGCCGAGCAGGGCGTCTGGCCGATGGTGTCTGCTACCGCTTTTGGTCACGTGCCGCTGAGTCGCGGATGAGGGAGTGCCGTAAGCCGGAGATATTGGAGGCAGATCTTGCTTCGACGATTTTGTCGGTGTCCGCCTGGGGTGAGAATGACGCCACAAGACTTCCGTGGCTCACACCGCCGCCTGCGGGGCATGTGCGTCAGGCTTCGGAGATGCTGCGTCTGCTCGGGGCTGTTGACGATTGCGGCAAGATTACTCCCCATGGAAGGCGGCTTGCAGAACTTCCTTCACACCCCCGCATCTCGCAGATGCTTCTGTCGGCCGCCGACAATGCGGCAAAGGCTCTCGCCTGCGATATCGCTGCAATCCTGGAGGAGAATGAAAGGAAGGGCGCAGTTGACAGGGCCGATATCACCGACCGTCTGATGTCGCTGCGCGAGGCCCGTAGCCGAGGGATTGTGTCACACTGCCAGCGTCTTGTCACGGCTTCTGCGCAATACCGTCGGCTTACTGGCACACGCGAGGAGAATACACCTATGGCGGGATATTATGCCGGAAGGCTTCTTGCGGAGGCCTTTCCTGAAAGAGTAGCCATGCGTGCCGGCGACGGACGCTACCGGTTGGCTGGGGGCGACTATGCCATCCTGGATGAGGCTGACGACCTGAGCGCCCATGAATTTCTTGCGGCGGCAGAAGTTGACAGTCGGATTCGTCTTGCGGCGCCGCTTCGACGCGAGGACGTTCGGGCTTTGGGAAGATGGCGCCATAATGTGTCATGGGATTCGCGTAAGGGTCGGGTTGTGACGCGCCGTGAACTTGCAGTCGGCACTCTTGTTATCGACACGCAGCCGGTTGGGAGCGAGGTGCGTCAGGAGGCAGTGGCTGTAATCTGTGCCGCCGCACGAAAGGAGGGGCTTACGATGTTCGACTTCAACGAGAGCGTGCGCCGACTCCAGACTCGCATTGCTACTGTGTCCGATTGGCATCCCGAACTGGAGTTGCCGAAAGTTGACGCCACCACACTTCTTGAAAGCGCCGCCGACTGGCTGCCATTGTATATTGGAGAGGCCGACTGTATATCGGATTTGCGGAAGATTGATTTGTGTGAGGTGATATGGGGAATGCTGCCGTATGAGATTCAGCAGCAAGTAGATGCCATTGCACCGTCGCATCTCAGGCTGCCAAGTGGCCGCAACGTGAGGATAGACTATCGCCCGGCAGCCGAACATCCCGTGGTCAGCGCTCGGTTGCAGGACTGTTTCGGGCTGCTTGACACTCCGATGCTTGATGGCGGAAAACGTCCTGTGCTTATGGAATTACTTTCGCCCGGTTTCAAACCGGTGCAGCTCACCTGCGACCTTCGCGGTTTCTGGAACGTCACCTACTTCGAGGTATGCAAGGAACTTCGTCGCCGCTACCCCAAGCACCGCTGGCCAGACAATCCTCTGGATCCGTCCGCCATCCTCCCTCCCCGCCGCTAACCAGAGCCACCACTGCTTTACAAGACGTGACTAATCACAGGCCATGACATCAGTCGGCGAAGAGATAGAGGGGGCCGTAGTCTTTTTTGACGGGATGGGCGGCTCCTTTTTTTATGGCTTCGGTGAGCATCCTCTTCGCCTCGGATATCGCCTCCGGCATCTGACGTCCCCCTGCAAGCAAGGATGCTATGGCGCTCGAAAGCACACAACCGGTGCCATGCAGATGCTGCGATTCAACGCGCTTCCCTGTAAAAGCATACTGCTTGCCATCGCTACAATATAGTTGATCCACGCATTGATCTCCCTCGCCGTGACCTCCCTTGATAAGCATATTCTTCAAACCGGTGCGCGACATAAATTCAAATATGAGATTACAGGACTCTGCAGCTGCGGTATCCATATTAATTAAAGGTTTAGATCCAGTCATAGCACTTTCAAAGAACAGTGCGACCTCATCAAGATTTGGCGTAAGCAGGGTAGTGCAGGGGAGAAGATAACGGATATACGCCTTCGGAATATCGTGTCCATCAGCCAGGGTTCCACCGGCAGTGGCCTTCACCACAGGATCTACCACTACATTCTGAAGGCTGTATCGCTCTATACACTCACAAACAATCCGAATGGCACTCTCGCAGGGAAGCATGCCTACCTTCACAGCTTCGGGACGCATCTCCTCGAGAATAGTTTCCAACTGGGCGCGGAGCATCTCATCTCCCACATACTGCGACATCAGCAGTCCGCAGGCATTCTGCGCCGTCACAGCCGTCACAGCCGTAGCGCAATATTGATGCAAGAGCGCCGACGTCTTTATATCAGCCTGGATTCCTGCGCCCCCGGAATTGTCAGAACCAGCAATAGAAAGTATCATCAATCATCTATCAGAAAGAATCATCAATCCCTAAGTTCTTCCGGAAGGGAGAACTCTATCGCCTCGCGGCACTGGGCCATCAGCACCTTTGTGTTGAAGCCACGCTCACCAGGATAAATCGGTTTGTGGATAGTGATCTTGATGGTGGCAGGTGTCATATTATATGTGGTCCGTGGCATAGCCTTGAAACTCCCGTCAATGGTGAGAGGAACCACGGGCAACTTAAACTCCGAGGCAAGCATAAACGCACCGCGCTTGAAAGGAATCAGTTTGCCATCCCAAGAGCGGCTTCCCTCCGGGAAAATCACCAGCGACATACCACCCTTGAGCGACTTCTCGGCATCGGCGATAGTCTCCTTGATGCCGCGTATATTGGAATCGTCAACAAAGATGTGGCCTCCTATTTTGCATGCCCATCCCACTGCGAAAATCTTCTCGAGCTCCTTCTTCATGAGCCAGCGGAAATTGTGGTTGAGATAGCCATACACCGACCAGATATCGTAGGCACTCTGGTGATTCGCCACGAACACATACGACTGGCTCTTGTCGATATTCTCGCGTCCATACACCTTGACGCGCATCAGAAAAATTATGCATGTGAAACGCGACCAGTAATGCGCAGGCCAATACCCCCAGAAATCGCGGTTGCCAATGGCGCAACCGATTGCCGTAACCACCACGGCAAGCATCGTGGCCACAAAAAAGAGGGGGCCGGCAATCAACCATTGATACACAAAATAGAGAGGGCGCAGGAGCTTATTCATGATTCTTAATGTCTCGTAAAGGTGTCGTAAAAGATTATCACCGCAAAATTAATAATAAATTATGAATATCCCCTAAAATACACCCAGGTAAGACTCAAATACAATACCAAGTCGCTCCGCGACAGCGCAGCATCTTAACCGCTTACAACACGGAGAGAGCCCAAAGTCGCGGAGCGACTGCACTATATCTTATGATGCATTCTTTATTATTACTGTCCGCTAAACTTTTTTAGATTCTGAAAAATAAGGGCTGATTCCATTT
>CAJLTZ010000127.1 GCA_905209725.1 uncultured Muribaculaceae bacterium | reverse complement strand
TGGTTTCAGCCCAGTGCCGCACGTTAAGGCACCCTATGAATAATGTAGGTTAAAGCCATAAACTCGCCAGCCCCTGCAATTGCAAGCGCTATCAGCAATGCCCTTAGAATGTAAATCAACACCTTACTTCCCATTTGCTTTCACGTTAAAATGATGCAAAATTAAGCAATTTTTTTGAAATGAGAGACTGTCGTTACCGCGCAAATGAACCGCCAGGACGAATTTCGCGTTATTTAATAAACCAACTGTACGAGCCATGAAAAGACACTTCATCATCACGACGCTGATCTGCCTTATGGTTGCATCTGTAACCATTACAGTTCCTTCTGCCGGTGCAAAATCACCGCAAATCTATGTGGTGGGCGAAAATGGATTCCTTGGTGTGAATGCCAATGGCGAGGTCCATTACGTGCTTACCAGTGACGGCTTCCGGCTTTACGATATTTCCTCTTATGGATATTGCGGCCGACACCATTGCTGCCATAGATGCCGATACGTGCATCCTGCCGAGTATAAACACCACAAGAAGCACTATAAGAAAGTTAAGAAGGAGCGCAAGAAACGCTATAAGAAATTTAAGAAAGAACAAAAGAAATACTACAAACATCATAGCCGTCGTCACCATCACGACCACGATGATGATGACGATTAAGGGTATAAGACCCCATCCCATAAAAAATGTTAATGCAGGTTCGACCGCTTTTTGCGCATCTCAGCCAAGTCTCATCGGTCACGATGCCCGCATCGCTCCCTCTTCAACTTGCTGAGCTGCATCAAAAATCGGTCGCCCCTGCATTAACATTTTTTATGGGATGGGGTCTTAGATTGACAGAAATTTTGTAAATTTGTGGGCGGATAAGAGTCCTTGTATTCTTTTCCGTCCTCTTCTTTTGTTCATCCAAAATAAGACAAAGTATGCGCTACCTTAATTATTTTATGCTAACCATGGGCATGGCAGCCGGCTCAATGGCATTTGCCTCCGACCCCGTGATTGTGCAGACGGATGCCTACTGCTGGGCAGGCGATACCATCTTCCAGAATGAGTTCAAGGCATGGGCCGTGAATCCCTACGAACTGCGTTCCACCTATAAGGGGCGTCCCGGCTATTTCATGCCCATCGAGCAGAAATGGACACGTAAGAACGACCTCTCCTCATATCCTAAACTCAAATCGACCAACACTTTGCATGAAGCCATCTACAATATGGCGCTCGACGAGATGGTCAATGCCGTGGAACCCGACACCACCCTTCGCACAGGCAAGGAATGGAGCGGAGTCTGGACACGCGACGTGAGCTACTCCATCATCCTCTCCATGGCTGCCCTTCAGCCTGAGGCCTCGATGGTTTCACTGATGAAGAAGGTCAACCCCAGCGGCCAGATTATCCAGGACACCGGTTCGGGCGGCGCATGGCCCATCTCTACCGACCGCATGGTTTGGGCGCTTGCCGCCTACGAAATCTATAAGGTCACCGGCGACAAGGAATGGGTGAAAAAGGTATATCCCATCGCAGTCCGTTCGCTGGAGAAGGATGAGAAAACAGTGATGAGCCCGCGCGGCCTCGTGAAGGGTGAGACTTCCTTCATGGACTGGCGCGAGCAGAGTTATCCCCGCTGGATGCAGACCGTGGATATCTCCCAGAGCGAGGCTATGGGCACCAACGTGATGTATGCCGCCGCCCTCAAGGCTGTGGGCGAGATGGCTGAGGTGCTCGGCAAGAAGAAGGAGGCCGCGAAATGGTTTGAAAAATCCGATGCCCTCGCTGTCAACATCGACAAGACTTTCTGGATGCCCGACAAGGGATACTACGGAATGTATACTTATGGCCGCGACAACAAGATTCTCAATCCGCGTGCCGAAACTCTTGGCGAATCCCTTGCCATCCTCTATGACATAGCACCCGCCGAGCGTCATAAATCAATCTCCGAGAACAATCCCCACACCCCCTTCGGGCCGGCAATCTTCTATCCGCAGATTCCCGACATACCGAACTATCACAACAATGCCCTCTGGCCCTGGGTCGGATCCTACTGGACTCTGGCACAAGCCAAGGCCGGCAATGAGAAGGGTGTGCTCGAAGGAATCGGGTCGGTGTTCCGTCCCGCCGCACTTTTCTGCACCAACAAGGAGAATTTCAACCTCGACAACGGCGACATATACACGGAACTCAACTCCTCGAATATGCTCTGGTGTCTTGCCGGCAACATCGCGCTTACGCAGCAGGTGCTCATCGGCGTTCATTTCGAGAAGGATGGCCTTCGCATCCAGCCGTTTGTGCCCGAGGCACTTGCCGGCACACGCACTCTCAGCAATTTCCCCTATCGCGGCGCTCGCCTCAATATCACGGTGGAGGGCTATGGCGACCGTGTGAAGGAATTGATTGTGAACGGCAAAAGCCTCTATCCCGAAAAGGGGAAGGTGATTCCCGCCAAGATGCTCAAGGGGAATGTGGATATCCTTGTGAAGATGAACTGCGAGCCTATTCCGGCCATGAAGGTGAATAATGTGCCGAATCTGAAGACTCCTCTGATGCCCATCACCTGGCTTGCCAACAATCCCGCTCTCGATGGAGAAGGAGTGCCTGTCAACAATGAGCTGCAGTGGAACCCGATTGAATATATCGCCAAATATATCGTGCTCAAGGATGGCGAACCGGTGGCTGAGACCCGCGAAACCACCTATGCAGCCACCACGCCCGGCGAATGGCAGGTGATCGGCGTGGCCGGCGACGGTACGCAGTCGTTTGCCTCCGAACCTCGCAGCAACCGTCCGGTAGAGAATTATCAGTTTGCCAATGAAGCCACAGCAATTCTCTCGCCCGAAGCCTGCAATCTTCCGGCTGATGGCGTGAAGGGTTTCACCGGAAAAGGCTTTGTGGAACTCGACAAGTCATCCGCACCGCTCGAGACGGTAGTTGAGATTCCAGAGACCGGCGTATATACAATCTATTTCCGCTATGCCAATGGCAATGGCCCGGTAAATACGGAAAACAAGGCAGGCATCCGCACCCTTACACTCGACGGCAACAAGGCTGCAACGCTCGTGTTCCCGCATCGCGGCGTAGGCAACTGGAACGACTGGGGCGAGAGCAACCACGTAGCTCTTCCCTTGGAGAAGGGACGCCACACTCTTGGCGTAATCTATCTGCCTGAGGATGAGAATATGAATATCCACACAAATCATTTCCTCCTCGACCGCGTATCAGTAGAGAAAAGATAAATGAATATGAATATAAAAAGATTTTTCAAAGTCGGAGTGATGGCATTGGCGGCGCTTGTGTGCCTGCCAATGGCCTCCTGCGGCGACGACGAACCCGAAACAAATCTTCCCGGACAGGATGGCGCGCAGAAGCCCGACAATCCCTGGGATCCCGACAAGCCCGCAGTGGTGACGATTATCGGTGCTTGGCGCTGCTCGGAGGATGCATATGCCGCCAAACTGGTGTTTGACGAGGAGGGCGACTTCGAGATGGAAAGTTGGAATCCGACGCTTGCCGAACCTACGCACACTATTATCTCAGGTGCGTATGATTACAACAAGACCACCGGCGCCCTTATACTCACGTATCTTGCCGACGAGGATGCCGAGGATACTACCGTGGAGAGATACACAGCCACAATCGAGGGAAATACACTCACACTTGAGAGCCCGGCGAAAGGGAAACATGTGTATCAGCGCGTAGCCACTGGTCCTGCCGTCAAGCCGGAAGGACTCCGGAAGAAGTGATCGGTACAAATTTTAGCGAGGCGAAGAGGGCTGCTTCGTTGGTCTCGGGATTCACGAGGGCAAAGGAGGTCTGGTCCTCTTCGTCGGCTCTAAGGATGCGGATGCGCTGGCCGTAATGACATTCATGCATGAAGGTTAGTTCCATGCGGGCCACCTCCATCCGGTCGAACTCCTCGAGAGTGAAGCGGTTGAGGAGCATCTGCACATAGCGCACCGTGTTGACATGGCGATAGAAGTCGAGGTCGCAATATTGGAAGCGGTATTCCTGCACGGGTGCTGTGGCTTTCAATCCGCCTCTCGGCACCTCTTCGGCATCCTGCTCCACAATCGTGCGGTGACGGCCCTGGTGCGCGATGGGACAGTCGCGGTCGGACACCATTCCCTCCGAAAGGGAGAGATGGGTAAGATCGCAGCTCTCGTGTGTCTCTGTGTCGAGTACCATCCATATGGAGCGGGCATAGCCCATGGGGCGGCCTTCGGCGTCGCTCAGTTCAAAGCAACGTTCGCTGAAACGCCGGTTCCAGGTCTCGACCCAAGTGGTCAGTTGGTATTCGCCGTTTACACGCGGATATTCCTTCAGTTCAATGGCAAGGCGGGAGAGCACCCAGCCCCTATGGAGATGGACCATGCTGGGGTTGCCGATTCCAAGGCTGTTGGCATGCGCTGTGGCCACGTCGATTATCTTCGATGTGAGCAAGGGGAGGGACATCCTTCCTTCGGCGTCGGTGTCGCCGGCTGATACAAAAAATCTTTCGCAGAACTCTCGATTCATGGTGTGAGTGTTTTTAGACCCCATCCCACAAAAAATGTTAACGCAGGGGTCGCAGATGTGCCTCATA
>CAJLTZ010000126.1 GCA_905209725.1 uncultured Muribaculaceae bacterium | reverse complement strand
TGCATCAAAAATCGGTCGCCCCTGCGTTAACATTTTTTGTGGGATGGGGTCTTAAACCCGTGCCATCACATATCTTCCAAAGTCAATAGCTTTGTTTCTACGTCATATTTCATAAAGAAAGCGCATTGAAAAACAAGAGAATGGCAAAAATCGGCTCAATCTGAGATAAATTCTCGTGGATTTAGCTTGAATATAATAATTATCAAAAATATGGAGAATCATAAAGAAATAGATAAATGGGGTCGGATATTAAATATTATCCGTGGGCATGCGCGCCAATACCATATTGCAAAATTGCGACGTATTGACAATATCCTTAAAGGAGTCAATGCTACTGAGGAAGAGGTCGAGGTGTTGCACGGATGGCGACGTGACGATAGTTTTCTGGGCATTCCTGCTGCTAACGAGATTGAATACAAATTGGGATATCCGCTAATAAGTCTCGACGGAACACGCGCTTATGAATTCGTGATAGAATTCAGCATTAACGATCCTAACGTCGGTATATATTACGGCGTAAAAGGATTGACTTTAAAGGGCGATCATTATGATCAGATTGATTCGTTTGTAAAGGATTTTTGGGGAATGGGAATGGAAGATCTTATAAAGCATGGGATAAATAAGAACGATGAGTGTCCGCAAAAGGCAAAAAGGAATAAGTGTCCGAAGAATAAGGTCGAAACTGTGCGTGACCTGATTGCAAAATATCTTAACGCCACTTTCCCCGGCAAAGATTTTTCGCAGCGCTTCATGTTTACCGACAATGCGTGGGACCATACATTCTGGCCATTTTGGATTGCATCGGAACCGGAGGAAGACATTGTCTGGGAAACAGCGCGTGCGGTTTCAATAATAAGACGCATTTACAAAGAACGAGCTGACAGCAGGAGGTCGCTGTATGAGTTGACAGATTCTGACTGCCCGATTTCGGAAGAATGCAAGAAAATGCTAATGGGTATCGGGGAGGTGGGATGCGCAGAAAAGAAATTGGTGGAGCAACAGCCAGAATATCCTGCTGTTCGAAAAGAATATGTACAGACAATACGTTTTACGAATCAGGCATATCGCTCAATTATTGAGAAATTGGAGAATGATTACAACCGTAGATTCTTTGAGCAACTCCTTGTTGATCTTACTATTCCTAATCCGGAATTAAGCGGCTCTATAATTCTGAAGCAATCGACATTGTTGGAAAAAGGTTTTGTAATAGAAAAAAGACATAACCGGAGATTATTTTCAATAATGCGTCTGTTTTTCGAAAAGTTAACAGACGGAAAGAACCAACCGATGGAGGAGTATGCGAAAGTTTCGAGATTTTTCGATGATCTTACCACAATCTTACTTCCCTATGATGGTTATATCCTGAATCCGAAAACCATGTTTAACAGGGCAAACGAAATAGTTGTTCAGAGAAATAAAGATGATCAATCTCATAAATCCGGCGATGAGAAAGAACGTCAAAAGCTGAGTAAGATTATATGTATAGCAATGGCAAAAACAAAAGCAAAAATAGATGGCAAAATTTATTAATAAATATTAATAAATACTAATATTCCTTTCTTTATATTTATTATATAACTGATATAAAGAACGTTAGAAAAAGATTAAATAGGGACAAAGTCCCTATTTTTATAATTACTTCTGCCGTCATATATTTGCAGCGTGGTTCAACGAACGGACCACATATATTAAATAATATTTATGAAAAATTTATTTTTTAAGTCATATGTAGGTTCCCTCTATGGCAAAGGAATCAAGGGCAAAAGGACCCTTGTTCTCGGTGCTTCGTTCTACTGTGACAACACCGATTGTGAGTTTTTCAACAAGTGTACAGACCGCAGCCGGAAAGACTCGAGCGAGTTTGACATGAAATGTCCAGCTTATGAAGGCACCGGGACTGCGCTTCATGAAGAGCCGAAGAGTTGTGTATCCGATCAGCCCCGTGCCTACCGTTTGTTTAGCGATAATGTAGCATATGTACTCGGCATAACTCCAGAAGAGTTGTGGGACCGCGTAGCGTTCACCAATTACGTCCAATTTTTCCTGCCGGCAGAAGACGGCTATGCCGAAACTCAGGCTTCTGATCTCTCCAAACGCGATTTCAAGGCTTTTATAGAGGTGGTTCAGGAGTTGAAACCCGACGTTGTCATTGTATGGGGTAGTATAGTCAACTCTCCTGTGAAAGAGAACAATCCTTATTTGGTCAGTCGCTCAGAACTGGAAGAGACCGATTATTATGTGTGTCATCTTAATGTCCCTGGAGTGGATCATGAAATCACCGTTGTCAATCCGTACCATCCCTCGTCATCGGCATGGTTTGCCGAACGCGAAAAATTTGACAAGTACCTTCAGAACGCATTAAATTCATAAATATCATGAGAAGAATATTTTCTATAATTTTGATGGTTGTTTCAATATCAATCATTTCAGCAGAAACATTCAAAGGCATTATCAAATATGACAGTCGAAGAGGAATTCCGGCTGAAGAAATGGAATATACCAAAAGAATCCTGTATTCATGTGAAAACGATTTACAAGTAGAAAAACGATGGATAGTCATACCCACTACTGAATTGGACAGCATAAAGCTGGGTCAGATGTTTGAGCGCGACAGACTGTATGTTCAGAGCCTTCAGGACAGTCTTGATATGTATAAGAGTCTTGGTGAGAGGTTGGGCAAGCCGTTCGAAAATTCCGGGCAGCTGCAATATGTCGAATATCTGGCAAGTCTGGCTAATGAGAAAGACCGTGAATCTATAGCTAAAGACTCAGCAAAAGGAAAGATCAGCAAAAAATTAGGTAAATACATTAACGAAATCATCCCGGAAATTTACGAACGGCTTACCACAGCCCGTCATCAATATGATAGAGAGTTGACTAAAGACTGGCAAAATGCGATAAGAAATACTAATAGCCCGCGTTATCAGGAAATAACGGCTACCTATGTCGACACTATCGAGAATCCTTATTATCTTGATAAATGGCACGAATTCTCCTGGAAAAAGGATATTTTCAAAGAGAGTTACAGTAATATGCCGAACTATTCGTTAGTTAATTATTACATAAATAAAGTGACGATGGCTGATGGCTGGGAGTGGTATTCTGAATCGAAATTGCGAGAAAAGGAAGAAAGCTACCCTATAGCCGTCAGATACTCCTATGATCCCGAGCACCCGGAGTATAGATTCGTATTTGACTATTTGAAGAAAAATCCTCAGGTATATGACGCCAACGGCAATCTGTTGAGGGTGATGTACCCGGATTTTAATCTTTATAAACAGTTTTTCAATGCAAATTCCGATCATCCGGAGTTCACTCTTATTGCAAGGATAGCGTATGCGGGAAATGAGTATGGCATACAGTCTGCCGACAACAAGACTACTCATTACATAAAGAATCAACTTGGGTTGGAGAATCTTACAGCCTCCGAGCAAAAGCAGCAGGACAAAAGCGCTAAGCAGATGGCGAATGCTGCCGAAGGATATGTCAGAGATCAAATGAAATATGGGAAAAATAGCCGCAAAGGGAGAGCCGCCAGTCAGAAACATGCAGCGGCTTTCCTGGGTGCCATACTCGGCTCCGGGAATGGATATTATAGCAGCGAAGGAGCATCATGGCTTAGTCAGATTGAAAATGATTACTGGCGGTTCTTCCAGGATAAGGACCCATATAAAATAGAGCGCATCGATGACACCTCGTTTAAAGTAACGTATGCCGATGCCAACTGCAATCCCACTATAGAGATCATTTACAAATACGTTCAGACCGAGCCCTATGTGGCGAAAGCTCAGATCTCACTCAAAAAGCTCTTTAGCGGTCCCGCTTCTGAATACAAGTCACTTCCAGGTGACTATTGGCCTCTGCCATGCGCTGACCGTCAACAGAACAACGAATAAATAAGACAGCAGGCTATCAAAGGGTTCACAACATTAAAATCTATTAATTATGTTAACTCCAATCTTTATTATTCTTTTGGGTATCGCTCTTCTTGCTAAGCATCAGTTTGAGATTCTCTGGTATCGCTATAAGCAAGCGGCGATATGTCCTGCAAAGCTTTTTCCAACGGGTTCTCAGTCCTGTCGTCTGACGAAACTGGCGAAAGAGTATCCGAAACGTTCAATCATGTTTATTCCGCTGTTGGCATGTTGGGTAAAACGGCCCTTATTTAGCGAGATTGCAGGCATACTCATTATTCTCGGCAGCTTGTATTGGGCTTGGAATTATTCAACTGACTTTCCGCTCATTCTTTCTGTTACACTCGGAGGCGTGTCGTGGATTTTCGTTACAAAATTTGTGCTGACTATCATGCTGAAGTTATGCGATTATCCGTCGGTGAAACTCGTGGTTGTCGCCTTGACAGTCTATCCGATTCTGTTCACAGCCTTCTATTGTGTTTTTTGTCTCTTAACATATTTCAACATTTATACTTTCCCATTTTAAACATCTTTGGTATGATCAAAATTTTTACGAATATTTGGCCTGAAAAATATGTAATCACCAAACAGGAATTCTCAGAAGATTATGTAAAGACACTACTGTCCACTAAAAAATGGACGGGGTTAAAAATTAAATAAATTCGGTTC
>CAJLTZ010000125.1 GCA_905209725.1 uncultured Muribaculaceae bacterium | reverse complement strand
TATGAGGCACATCTGCGACCCCTGCGTTAACATTTTTTGTGGGATGGGGTCTTAAAGGATGTTTTACAATTTAAGGTCGAAATACATCATTCTGGTTCTGAGGGAATCTGTTTCATCTATATTGAAAAACTCTTTTTCGACAGACTCATCATTGTAAATTGGGTTAAACCTATTACGAATGTAATATCCTATTGTCGATGGCTCATTTACTGCATCCACTACAATAAATCGGCATCCGGTCTTATTGTCATCTGAACGAAACCATTTTTTGATGAAATCCATGACTTGAGTTCCAATATGATTCCCTGTTCCCTGATACAATTTGTTGACCCCCAAACGGCCTATAAGGACAGCAGGATATGTCCTGCCTCTTTTGGGATTGGCAACGCTTCGTTGAATGCGATTACGCACATTATTAGGCATTCCGTGTGTTTTGATGCTGTCGTTGGCCAATGTGAAGGCGGCAAGTATTGTTTCAGGATTATCTCTCGGTATCCAGCAATATGTCTTTCCTAAAAGTTCTTTGTCATAATGAATAGCATCCTTGTTAAAAAATTCATCGAGATCTTCATTGCCACATCCGAATTTATGGCAATGAGCGAGAATGTCATGGTTCAGTTTTACCATGACACAATCTTCTTCAAGCTTTAGAACAGAACTCATTAGGATTTCTTTTGCCAGGGGAATACAAATTCTCTTGAGCGTCTGAAGAAATCCCTAAGTTTTTGTTCTTCTTCAGTCGACAGGCGTGGGGTAGGCTTTTTGCTGTTTTGTTCCGCCAGCAAATCAAATTCCATAGCTGAATCTCCCCATAATTCGGGTGAAGTCTTTATAGTTGTTGCCATTACAATTAATTCAATTTTTGCAAATATATAATATTATAACAATCTATGCAACCCTTTATTGTTAATCTATTGGCGGGAAGCGAGTTCAATGCAATAGAAATCAAACATCATCAATCATCAATCATCAATCGGATTATACTTGCTGCATGTCTACGAGGTGCTTGTACATGCCGGCGGATGCGATGAGTTCGGCGTGGGTGCCTTGTTCCACGATACGGCCCTCCTGGAGTACGCAGATTTTGTCGGCGTTGACGATTGTGGAGAGGCGGTGGGCGATAACGATGGTGGTGCGGTTGGCCATGAGTTTTTCAAGGGCTTCCTGCACGAGTCGTTCGCTCTCGGTGTCAAGCGCGGAAGTGGCTTCATCGAGGATGAGGATTGCCGGGTTCTTGAGGATTGCGCGGGCGATGCTGATTCGCTGGCGCTGACCGCCGGAGAGTCGGCAGCCGCGGTCGCCGATGAAGGTGTCGTAGCCATGCTCGGTGGCCATGATGAACTCATGGGCGTTGGCGATGCGGGCGGCCTCCTCCACCTGCTGGCGTGTGGCGCCCTCCACTCCGAAGGCGATGTTATTGAAGATGGTGTCGTTGAAGAGGATCGCCTCCTGGTTGACGTTGCCCATCAATGAACGCAAGTCCTTCACCTTAAGGTTCTTTACGTTAATGCCGTCCACAAGGATCTCGCCCTCCTCCACATCCCAGAAGCGGGGGATGAGGTCGACGAGAGTAGACTTGCCGGAACCCGACTGGCCTACGATTGCCACCGTCTCGCCGGGGTTGACGGTAAGGTTGATGTTGCGGAGCACGTCGCGGTCGTCCTCATTATAAGCGAAGGTGACGTTGCGGAATTCCACGCTGCTGTTATTGGCAGAGGCGGGGAGGGGCGTGGGATGCTCGGGGTCGGCGATGGGATTCACGGCGGCGAGAATCTTGTCGATACGGTCTTTGGCGGCCATGCCTTTCTTTACGGTGTAGGCTGTTTTGGAGAGGTCTTTGGCAGGATTGATCATGCTGTAGAACATCACCATATAGTAGATGAATGAGGCGGCGTCGATTTCGGAGTGGCCGGAGAGGATGAGCGTGCCGCCAAACCAGAGGATGATGGCCACAGCTGCTGTGCCGAGGAATTCGCTCATGGGGTGGGCGAGCATATAGCGGCGGCTCACGCTGTTCTGGATTTCGAAGAGTTGTTCGCACTGCTGGCCGAAGCGGCGCTTCATATTGCGCTCGGCATTGAAGGCCTTGATGATGCGGAGGCCGCCGATCGATTCCTCGGTGTTGGAGAGGATTTCGCCCCATTTGTTCTGGGCGTCAAGTGATTTGGAGCGGAGCTTCTTGCCCACTGCGCCCATCACGAGTCCCACTATCGGGAGCATCAGGAACACGAAGATGGTTAATTTCCAACTTATCACGATCATCATAGCGAGGCAGGCGATAATCATGATGGGGTATTTCACAAGGGAGAATAGAGAGGCCATTACCGACGACTGCACTTCCTGCACGTCGCCCGAGAGGCGGGCCATGATGTCGCCCTTGCGTTCATTGGTGAAGAAGCCGATGGGAAGGGTGATGATTTTGTCGTACATTTCGCGGCGGATGTCGCGCACCACGCCGTTTTGCATCGGGATAGTGAAGAATTCGGAGAGGTAGGCTGTGATTACCTTGAGGAAAGTCATGCCCACGAGGAAGGCGCAGAGGATGGCAAGTGTGGCGGAGGGGCCGCGCTGCTGGATCATCTCGCTCACATACCAGTAGAAATTGTTGAATGCCACATCCTTGAGGGAGGCGGAGCCCCATTCCATATATGCGTAATGGTCGGTGTTTAGGCCGAAGAGCATCTGGAGGATAGGCATGATGAATGCGAAGGAGAAGAGGGTAAAGAAAGCTGTGAGCAGGTTGAAGAGTATGCTCAGGGCGATATTCGAGGAATAAGGCCTTGCGTATCTTTTCAGGAAGCCGAAGAGTTCTTTCATAAGGGATGTTTCAAATATGAATAGGCGCATTGAAGCGCAACAATTGGCAAAATTAGCAAAAAAATCCGAAACGCGCATTGGGGGAATGGGGTATTCTTCGCCTTTGGAAGGATATATCAGATGTGCATGCTTTATTAAAAAACTTTATAATGATTTGGAAATTTTAAAAAAAAAGTGTAAATTTGGGGCAATATTCATTAAGTAATAAAATTATTGAAAATTATAAAATAAAAGTGGATAGTTATTAGGGTAATCCTGTATATTGATAGTGCAGTAATATTTGTCGTTGATTGTTGATGGTAAGATACACGATTCCATCAATATTATGCGGTAATTTGTTTAACTTTAAAAAACCAGAGAATATGAAAGCGAAGATTATGATCAGCGTTGCCATGGCGGCTTTTGCTTTGCTTGGCAATGGAAATGCGCAGGCGCAGAAAAGGGAGTACAAACCAATACTTACGGATGGTAAGGAATGGGTCTATGAACTTTATTCTTATCATCCTTCAGATAATCTCAACTCCAAATATACAGTAACCGTAAAGGGTGATACAGTGTTCGATGGACAACCGGCCAAGATACTGAATATTGTCAGCGAGTATGTCGACAATAGTGATACAGATAATCCTGAAACTCATCGCACAGAAAAAACTGAAGTAATGATGGAGAAGGATGGAGTGGTCTGGAACACGGACAGCCTGATATATGTTGATATGAATTTGAATCTCGGGGATGAATATTGGCCATATATGAATTATGAATATGACGAATCTTATCCGGAGCGGTTGCCTGTCGTGGAATATGAGGATGAATATGACACTTCTATCGGCAAGTTGAAGAGAATCATTTTCCATGAGAGTGAGAAAACATCTTATGCCATGGTGGAAGGGATAGGTTGCAGTGACAGTAGTTTGAGTCTGCTGGCTACAACATGTTACTCCCTTAAAATGACAGTTTGTCGGCTTAATGGCGAGGTGATATTTACCGAGAAGGATTTCAGACGTAATGCTGCGGGGATTAAAGGGCTGCCGGGAGGTGAAGGTAAAACATTCGTGAAAACGGGATATGATCCATCGGTGCCTGCTTATGACCTTTGGGGAAGACAAGTGAAAAATGCCGCGAAAGGGAGTATACTCATTCAGGGTGGCAGAAAGGTGATTGTAAGATAAATCACAACTTGTTAAGACCTGCAATCTTTCGAAAAGTGCCGTGACAGTCACAAATGAGGCAGGCGAGGCCATCACCGACGGCAGCCTGGCAATTGTGGACGAGGGCATAACTGTTACACTTTCCGAACCTATCGCCATTAAGGGTAAATTCACAGTGACAATTGCTGCAAACTCTGTGTATATGGCAGAATTTGGAGAGGGCCTTCCTGAAGTATTGGAGGGTACCGGCAACGATGAGGTAAAACTTACCTACAATGTCGATCCTTATGTTGGCATTGCTGCGATTGATGCAGAAGAGGGTGAGATAATCTATCTTGACATCAATGGCACGCATGTGAACAATCCCGGCGAGGGTCTCTACATTAAAGTCAAGGGAAATAAGGCCGAGAAGGTGATACGCAGGTAATGCCGATGCGACTCAGGTCGCACATGACAATTCTCTTTGCAGGAGACAACCATCAAACAGATGTTTGTCTCCTGCTTTCAGTATAGGGACCTAAAATAAATTTTTAAAGATTGGAAAAAATTATTAACTTTGCGAGTTAACAAGAAGAAGTGATTTAAACTTTTTTCAATGGTAAGATTCATTAAGACCCCATCCCACAAAAAATGTTAACGCAGGGGTCGCAGATGTGCCTCAT
>CAJLTZ010000124.1 GCA_905209725.1 uncultured Muribaculaceae bacterium | reverse complement strand
TGCCTTTTTTGATGCTATTCCTGAATGATGTTGACAAATACGTTTTAGAGGAAAGGTTTTATCATGCATATAACTTTCTTCTATCAGACATATCTGACCGAGGGTTGGAGCCTTCGCCAATCAAGTCTGCGAGTATGCCGAGCAGATAGCTGACATCATCAACGCCAACAAGAGGATGATTGCAGAGCGCAAGAGAGCATAAGTTTAACTGACCACCGCCTCCGGGCGGTGGTCACAATCCCCCAAGATTATGACACGAATGACCCAAAACGGAATATCGACCACGCAAGCCGGACAAGAGCAGTATGAGACATTCTATTAGTACACTTTTAGTACACCTCTTAAAATAATAATCCCCTCTAACTTAGAAAGTTAGAAGGGATTCCGAGAGCCGCGAGTGGGACTCGAACCCACGACCTTTTCGTTACGAATGAAATGCTCTACCAACTGAGCTATTGCGGCAGAATTGCAACCGAAATGCGTGCATGCCTCAGTTGCAGTTGCAAAGTTAATAAAAATCTGCGAAAGCGCAAAAAATTATTTTATGCTCTTTTATTGGCAGTAACTCTGCTAATTTAAAATTCGCTGGAGAAGTGGAAGCGGATCTTCGGGAAGTCGCTCTGCGCCATCTGAAGCACATAGTTGCTGTCGGCAAGGAACACGTCGCGCCCCTCTTTGTCTACCGCCATGAAGTGCTGCTTGCGCTTCTTGAAGGCTGCCAACGCCTCCTCATCGTCGCTCTCTATCCAGCACGCCTTGTAGAGGCTGATCGGTTCCCAACGACACTGCGCCCCATATTCATGCAGCAATCTGTACTGTATCACCTCAAACTGAAGCTGACCCACTGTGCCGATAATCTTGCGGCCATTGAATTGGTTGACGAATATCTGTGCCACACCTTCATCCATCAACTGGTTGATACCCTTGTCCAACTGCTTCTGCTTCATCGGGTCGGCATTCTCGATATACTTGAACATCTCCGGAGAGAAGGAGGGCAGTCCCTTGAAATGCAACTGCTCACCTCCGGTAAGCGTGTCGCCAATCTTGAAGTTGCCGGTATCGGGAATACCCACGATGTCGCCCGGATATGCCTCGTCCACAATGCTCTTCTTCTGTGCCATGAAAGCAGTGGGGGCGGCGAAGCGCATCTGTTTGCCGTGGCGCACATGAGTGTAATATACATTGCGCTCAAACTTTCCGGAGCAAACCTTCACGAAGGCGATGCAACTGCGATGGTTGGGATCCATATTGGCGTGAATCTTGAACACGAAGCCGGTGAAAGCTTCCTCCTCGGGATTCACGGTGCGTTCCACAGCCGTGACAGGGCGCGGACTCGGCGCTATCTCCACGAAAGTGTCGAGCAATTCCTTGACGCCGAACGTGTTCAGCGCCGAACCGAAGAACACCGGCGCCGACTCGCCGCGCAGATAGGCCTCCTTGTCGAAATCGGGGTAGACGCCCTCGATAAGTTCCAGGTCTTCGCGAAGTTTATTGGCATCCTCCTCGCCCACGATTTCATCCACCTCGGGAGAATTGACATCGGAGATTGCAATTCGTTCGCTCACAGTCTGCTTCGAGGGGGTGAAGAGGTCGAGGCCATGCTCATAGATATTATAGACGCCCTTGAAACGCTCGCCCATATTGATGGGCCAGGTGAGAGGACGCACACCAATCTTAAGTTCCTTTTCGAGTTCGTCGAGGATATCGAATGGGTCGCGGCCCTCGCGGTCCATCTTGTTGACGAAGACGATTACCGGCGTCTTCCTCATGCGGCACACCTCCATTAGGCGGCGTGTCTGCGTTTCGACACCCTTGGCAGCATCGACCACAATCACCACGGAATCCACAGCCGTGAGCGTGCGGAAAGTGTCCTCGGCGAAATCCTGGTGCCCCGGGGTGTCGAGGATATTTATCTTGTAGTCGCCATAATTGAAGCCCATCACCGAGGTTGCCACAGAGATGCCGCGCTGTTTCTCGATCTCCATCCAGTCGGAGGTGGCGGTTTTGCGGATCTTGTTGCTCTTCACGGCTCCGGCCACATGGATGGCGCCGCCGAAGAGAAGCAGCTTTTCGGTAAGAGTGGTTTTGCCGGCGTCAGGATGGGAGATGATTGCGAAGGTGCGCCGGCGCGCAATCTCTTTGGTGAGTTCCTCTGCCATTCGTCAGTCTTTCTGGTTCTGGAGGATCTTGATGCAACGTTTCAGCGAGTCGCGCCAATAAGGGATTTCGATGCCGAAGGTCTGCTTGATTTTTGACTTGCGGAGCACGCTATAGTGCGGGCGCTTGGCCGGGGTGGGGTACTCGGCGGTCGACACGGGGTTGACCTTCACCTTCTTGCCGGCGATGTCGAAGATTGCCTTCGAGAAATCATACCAGGACGTGACGCCCTCATCGGTGAAATGGTATATGCCGGGCATCCAGCTTCCGTGGCGGATCACGGCGTGGATGGCTTCGGCGAGGTCGCCGGCATAGGTGGGGGTGCCTATCTGGTCGCACACCACATTGAGCTCGTTGTGGTTCTCGGCCAAGGAGAGCATCGTTTTCACAAAGTTTTTGCCATATTCGGAATAGAGCCATGCTGTGCGGATAATCATGGCATCCTGGCAGAAGGATGTGAGCAGACCCTCCCCCTCGAGCTTGGTGCGGCCGTAGATGCCCTGAGGATATGGCTCGTCGTTTTCGGCATAGGGACGGTAGCCCTGGCCGGAGAATACATAGTCGGTGGAAATATGGATCACCTTTGTGCCCGTTTTCGACGCTGCCTCGCCAAGATGTCCCACAGCCTCGGTGTTGAGTTTGGAGCAGAGTATTTCGTCGGTTTCGGCGCGGTCCACAGCCGTATAGGCGGCGCAGTTGACCACGATGTCAAACCGGTTTTCTTTCAGGAATGTCGACACGGCGTTGCGGTCGGTGATGTCGAGTGAGTCATAATCGGTATATACCACTTCAAGTTCGGGGTTCTTGCTGAAAACATCCTGCAGGGATCTTCCCAATTGGCCATAGCTGCCTGTAACTAATATCTTCATGTCTGAAAAATACTGGGATTCTGGAATAATAACAAAAATGACGGCTTAATCGCCCGAGAATTTGAGCTCGTTGTTGTAATCTTTTTTGTAATAGCCTGCGAGCATCGCGAGGAAACGGGAGATTCTCTTGGAGGCCTCGAGGGTCTCTGCCGACACCTCCTTGCCCTGAAGACGGAGGAGCATAAGACCGTAGAGGGCGTCGAAGAGGGTCTCGATCTCCTCCTTCTTGTTTTCTCCGGCTTTGGCGCGCAACTCTACAATCACGGGAAGGATGTCGTAGAATTCAGTGGAATATTTCGCAAACTTTGGGTCGTTGAGCAGGCGGCGGTGGAGGTTCTCGAGTTCGTCGACAGTGTTCTGCACAATCTGCAGGTGGCCCGACTTCTCCTTGCCCTCGCGGCGCATCATGTCGATAAGGCTCTCATACCAGTCGCGCATCTGCTGGCGCTGCTCGGCGGTGAGCCCTGTGTGGCGGTCGATGATGTCGCTTTGAATGCGGTCCAGATCGAGCGAATAGGCCCTGATGAGGTTCTCTATCTGCCACATGTAGAGCACATATTCTGCGATGTTCTCGCGTTTCTTTTCTGATGCTGTAAACATAAAATGTTATCTTTTTAAGAAGCGTCAGGCAAGCGTGCTTGCCCATGCGTTTCAAATTGCAAAATTACAAAAAATCCCTTATAGCGCCGCAATAAGTGGGCGCATTTTTTGCCGGGAAGCAGGGATATTGGTAATTTTGCAAACTGAAAAAGAGTCCGTTCTGACGGCGAATATTCTAAAGAATCACTAACTCAATGAAATATAAGGCAGTATTTTTCGATATCGACGGCACATTGGTGCCTTTCGGCATGCACGAGGTGCCTGCATCCACGCGCGAGGCAATAACCCGGATTCGCGAGCAGGGGGTGAAGGTGTTCATCTGCACGGGACGCCACATCGAATGGATTGACAATATAGGCGACATGGAGGTGGACGGCTACGTGACCGTGAATGGCGCCATGTGCACCCTCGCCGACAAGAGGACGGTGATTTTCACCCGTCCGATTCCGGATGGCGACCTGCAGCGGCTTGTGAACTGCGGCGAGCAGAGCGGCCTGGTCTATGTGGTGGTTCCTAAGGAGGGTGGCATATTCATCAACCACACCAATAGATTTGTGGACGACTCCCGCAAACTCCTGCGGCTTCCGCCTATCCCCGAGAAACCGCTGGAGTCGGCCTTGGGACATGAGATTGTGCAGATGATGGCGTTCGGGCCGAAGGAATTGCGGGGGGAGTCGCAGCAACTTTTCACTGAGATTCTCACTGATTGCGAGCCTACAAGCTGGAATCCTCTTTTTTGTGACATTGTGCCCAAAGGAAGCAACAAGGGAGTGGGAATGAGAAAGATGATGGAGCATTTCGGAATTCCGATGGAGGCGTCGGTGGCATTCGGCGACGGCGACAACGATATCGCGATGCTTCGGGCCGCCGGAGTGGGAGTGGCGATGGGGAATGCGCCGCAGAACGTGAAGGCTGCTGCGGATATGGTCACCGATGACGTGACGTGCGACGGCGTGGCCAAGGCGCTGGGGAAACTCTTCTAACCTGAATAATTCATAGACCCACAAAAAAGAACGCCCCTCTTGCATATGTGCAAGA
>CAJLTZ010000123.1 GCA_905209725.1 uncultured Muribaculaceae bacterium | reverse complement strand
TCTTGCACATATGCAAGAGGGGCGTTCTTTTTTGTGGGTCTATGAATTATTCAGGCTAATTTGTCAGAGTCAAATTTAATTGATATTTAATCGGAACGAATGTTGCATCTCTAAGGACTATCTTTGCCGGTGAACTAAAACTTAAAACTATGCCATACGCATTCAAAGTAACAGCAAAGCAGAATATCGGCGGCAGCAAAGGCATTGCCAAAGGTATGAGTGTGCAGTGTGTGGAGAAATCCATTTCATCACCGCAAATCAAGACCATTCTTGAAGCTTTTAAGAATCAGCATGGAATCGAGATCAAAGGCATATCCGTTTCAACGGGCTATTTCACTGTCGAAAAGCTTTGATCCCAACGCATCAGAAAGGTTCGGCAAAAGAAATTTTTGCCGAATTTTTTGTTTTATTTTTTAATCGGCAATCTTGTTTCCGATTAAAGCATTAACTTTGCCGTGTAAAAACAAAACGACATGAAGAATTTAGTATTTCTCAAACCATTCTCAATTAAGAATCCGACACTTGACGAGCAGAATGATTTCATGATGAATGAAATCTTCATCGAGATGGAGTGCGCTTCTCTTGGCGAGATGTATGACAACGACAAACTCTATGGCAAAGAACTGGAAACATTCATCCCTCAGGAAGTTAAAGCCAAACACCCGGATTGGATTATCGCGGTTGGAAAGTGCGCAACTGTCACATTAGGAATATGCCGACAAAAGAAAATATTGCTGAACCCGAAAGTCAGCTACGAACATCTCAACAATGTCCCGGAGTATGACCGTGAGAATACATACGGCTTCTTTGATGACCTGCATGAGCAGGATTATGAGCGGTTTCAGTCTGTTTTCCCTCACGCAATGTGGTTTCCGCAGGATGATAATCTTTCATTATTCACCATTAAAGAAGTTGTGGAGGAAATAATCAATGGTTGAACTGCTGCTTAAACGCTATCTATGGCTTATAGATACGTTGAAACGAAACGTCGAGTTGACATTTGAGGAAATTTCCGCAAAATGGGATTCATCCTCTGCAAATGACAATGGTTCCAAACTTACACAGAGGACATTCTACAATCATTGTCAGGCTGTGGCGCGTCATTTCGGAATCTTTATAGAGTGCCGCCGAGGAAGAGGACTCAACCTATATAGCATTGCCAATCCGGAAGCGATAGAGGAAAACTCTCTGACCAAATGGGCTCTCGACAGCTTTTCTCTCGGAGAGTTGCTCCTCGGTAATAGTGCTATTTCTGATAAAATTCTTCTTGAGGAAATACCCTCCGGGCGCGAATGGCTTGAACCCACTCTTCATGCGTTACAGCATAACAAGGAGATGGAAATAGAGTATGAGAACTTTGTCGGTGTCAAATTCACCGGCAGAGTGAAACCTCTATGCGTTAAACTATTCAAGCGCAGATGGTATGTCCTTACGCTTATCGACAATGATAAGAAGCGTATATTCTCTCTTGACCGTATCAGAAGTCTGACGATTTCAGACCGGACATTTAACTACCCGAAAGATTTCGTTCCTGCCGAATATTTTCAAAACTATTTCGGCATCATTGCTGGAGTTGAACAGAAAACAGAAAACATCAGAATCCGGACTTATGCGGAATTACCCGGTTATCTCCGTTCGCTGCCTATGCATCATAGTCAGAGAGAATTGGAGTCAAAAGACGGTTACACGGATTTTTCTCTAATACTGGTTCCGACATTCGATTTCATTCAAGAACTTCTTCTTCACCGAGACCAGCTGGAAGTATTGGAACCTAAGACACTGAGAAATGAAATTTCAACAATAATCGCACGCATGGGGAGGCTCTATACATCCGAGTAATGACCTGTGGCTATCCTGACGCTTTCGGCAATGCGGGCGCGGAATTCGGGCGGAGCGATGACCTCGGCGTGACCGCCGTAGCCGAGGATAAGGCGTTCAAGTTCGTTGTTGATTACCACTTTCAATGACAGCTGGATACTGCCGTCGCGGAAGCGTTGCTCCACTTTCTGCGACTTGTGGAATGGTTTTGACTCGACGTATGGAGCCTGCTGCCGATCAATCTTGATGACGACACGACGCGCCTTGTCGCTGATCTGCCTGGTGACTCCGATTGTGTCGTCGAAGAAATGCTCCGGGTCAAAGTCTACGCATTTTCTGAATGGATGTTCTTTATCCGGTCTGACGGAATGTATTCTGTCAAGTGCAAAAATATTGACTTGCGGAGAACGGTTTGTAGACTTCTCGCAAATCAGAAACCATCGGTTTCTATATTCCTTCAGCAAATAAGGATATACTACCAGAACTCCCGGTTGCCGAGCCTTGAACGACTGGTATTCGATAACTAAAGTCTGCTGCTTGCGCACAGCATCATAAATGACACCGATGAATTGAGCACCTCTGTAACCGTCAACATGCTCCATATCCATAGCGGGAACCGAAGTACCGGTCTGACGGGAAATCTGCTCGTTAAGCTTGCTGATTATGTCGATTGACGAGGCAAGCTGCGGAAAGCCCTGAAGTTGCCGGAGAATATCAAGCGCAGAATTGAGAGCGTCCAGACCTTCGTCATTCAAAGGCAGATGCGTGATGCTGTAATCAGGGTCTTCGTATTCATAATATTTGTTGTCGCGCACAACTATCGGCGCGTTATAGCCAAGTCGGTCACTGCGCATCAGTGCAAGATCGTTCTGAAAAGTGCGCCGACTTACCGGATTACTTCTGCCCTCATATTCCGCGAGAGCATCGGTACACGCATCAATCAGGTCGTTGATGGTCCAACGCCGATAATGATTCTGTAGGCATTTGTCTATCGTCGAAATACGGATAAGTGTGGCTCTATTTAGTGGCATAGAATAAATTTTACGCAAAAATAACGATTTTCCTCATGGTGCGCAAATCAGTTGCGCACCCACTTCTCAATTTTGCGGTGAATCCGAATGGCAAGCCACCGCGCACCGGCAAAGCCGACATGCGCTTTCGGTTCACTCGCGAGAGCTTCGCCGTTGCAGTCAAAATAGAATAATATGATAGTAGAAGGAAAAACAACATCGGCTGAGATTTTCACCGATAATATTGAAGAGCCGGCCCTCGACTGGCTTAAGGGACTTTGCGACCATCCGGCGATGGAGGGTGTGCCGATAGTTCAGATGCCGGACGTACACGCTGGAAACAACTGCAATGTAGGCACGGCGTATCCTATTGGTATGTATGTCAATCCCGACCATGTCGGCGTTGACATCGGATGCACCATTTCCATGCATCGGCTTTCGAGTACGGTCAATTTCAAGGATTTTCCCCTTCTCGACCATCGTACCAGGGAGGCAATTCCTATGGGAACGGAAATCTGCGCGAAAAACTCGCTCAATGAAAAGGAACTGTTCCGTTTCCTCAATTCTCAGTATCAGAAAGCACGTTCCGCCGCTCCTGAGCTGATAAACGAAGTTCCACGGATAGATGCGCGTTTCATCACCGACTTCTGCCGCCGGATAAAACTACAGGAAGGCATATTCTATAAGAGTATCGGCACACTCGGCGGTGGCAACCATTTTATTGAGTACGGAGAGGATGAGAACTCCGGTGATGGCTGGCTCACAATTCACTGCGGCTCCCGTAATCTTGGTGTAAAGGTGGCATACCACTGGCATATCATAGCTCAGAATCCCAAACGAGCCAAATACATAGGCTTTCTATGGGGAGATGTTCTACGCGGTTATTTGTCAGATATGATTATAGCACAGTCATACGCGTTCTACAATCATCAGATTATCCGCGACCGAATATTCGCCGTACTCAAAAAGTTGTGTAAGGCGAAATGCGTGGAGTCTATCTTTACGACACACAACTATATATCGGTTACTGACGAGTTGCCGATACTGCGCAAAGGAGCTATTGACGCATCCGAAGGTAGAAAGGTAGCAATCCCATTCAATATGCGCGATGGAATAGCAATCTGCATCGGCAAAGGGAATAGTCAGTGGCTAAACACCGCACCACATGGAGCCGGGCGCATTATGAGCCGGGCGCAAGCCAAAAAGCAGATTTCTATGAACGAATTTGAAAATGCAATGAACGGGATTTACTCGTCATCGGTTTGCACCGGCACACTTGATGAATCTCCAATGGCATACAAACCCACCGAGGAAATACTTGAACTTATCCAGCCGACAGTAGAGGTCGTTGCCATGATAAAACCGAAACTCAACATCAAAGACAACGGGGAATGAAACATTATATACAAATTACTGCCGGTCGGGGTCCGGTGGAATGTGCAAGAGCAGTCACTTTGGTGGCTCGCGAACTTCTCAAAACTATCCCGACATTGCAACTTGCTGATTGCGAGCCACACAATCAGCGGGACGATTGCTTCATGTCAATGACTTTTGCTACCAACGAGACAATCCCACAGTCTATTGTAGCAGAATGGCAAGGTACCATACTTTGGCGCTCAACCAGAAATCCATATCGTCCGGGACACAAGCGCAGCAACTGGTTTGTCGGAGTCAACTTCTTCGATGAGGTTGAACTGCCGCAGATTGATGAATCAGACATCATTTATGAAACCTGTCGTTCAGGTGGAAAGGGCGGGCAAAACGTCAACAAAGTTGAGACCGCAGTGCGGGCGACTCATACCCCGACCGGACTGTCGGTCAAATGCTCTGACGAGCGCTCCCAGTCGCAAAACAAAACACTTGCAAGAGAACGACTGCTGTTGAAGCTCCGTGAGATTAACGAAAAAACTCTCGCCGATTCCCAGGCACGCCATTGGAGCAATCACGACAACCTTGAACGTGGCAACCACGTCAAAAAATTTTCAGGACCGCTATAATTTTTATATGCTGTATCGGCTTTTGATACAAATGGGGGTATCTGTCTCCGCGATGACGCATTGACCGGCCATTGATATCGCAGTAATTTTGC
>CAJLTZ010000122.1 GCA_905209725.1 uncultured Muribaculaceae bacterium | reverse complement strand
ATATGAGGCACATCTGCGACCCCTGCGTTAACATTTTTTGTGGGATGGGGTCTTATAACCACAAAGATACGATTTTATTTCCTAATTGTCAAGATAGCGGGCGTTAAAGTTTGTAAACGGATAAGTGCTTCCATCCTCCTCTGCGGGATACTTTTGCAGAAAAAAGAGTATGCAGACACTTGATTACGACACCGAACTGCTGGCCCGCGCCCAGAGTTGCTGGGACAATTGGAATGATTTCCGCGAAGACCGCGACCGCTGCAAACGCTTCACTTACGGCGACCAATGGAGCGACACTGTGGACGATGGCTTCACCCGCACCACAGAGGAAAAACTCCTCATAAGTCAGGGAAACCTGCCGCTGAAAAACAATCTCATCCGCCGCCTTGTGCGCAATGTATTAGGCGTTTACCGCAACCGGTGGAAGATGCCACTCTGCAAGGCGCGCGATGCGGCCGAGGCTCCGCAGGCTGCAACCCTCTCCATGCTGCTCCGCTGCAATATGGAACTCAACCGTATGGAGGAACTTTATGCCCGCACCATGGAGGAATTTCTTATCAGCGGCCTGGCGGTGCACAAGAAATGGTATGGGCGCCGGGGAGGAATGGCCGACTGCTGGACCGACCTCATCTCCCCTACACAGTTTTTCATGGACCGCGAGGCCCGCGATTTCCGTGGCCACGACCTCTCTATATTAGGGGAGATTCACGATATCGAGTTTGACCGTCTCTGCGCAGCCTTCGCCACATCGCCGGAGCGCCGCGAGGAGATTGGGAGAATCTATGGCGTGGACTGGCGCCGTCCCGCTCCGGGTGTGAAATGCCGCCTCACGGAGGTATGGACCCGCTCCCACACTCCACGCTACCATTGCCACGATTCCCTCCATGGAATCAGATTCATCATTCCCGAAGAGGATTTCCGAAAAAGAGTGAGCGCGGCGAATGCCACACGCATCGAGGCCATCGGCACGAACGCCCGTCTTATCCACGCCCGCTGGCAGATGGATGAGGTGTGGAACGTAACTTTCCTCGCACCCAGCGGAGCGGTGCTCGCCCGCGCCGATTCCCCTTATCCCGGAGGCAGCCATCCGTATATCATCAAGGCATACCCATTTGTGGATGGAGAGATTCATTCTTTCGTGAGCGACATCATCGACCAGCAGAAAATCACCAACCGCCTCATATCCATGTACGACTGGATTCTCCGCGCCTCGGCCAAGGGTGTGCTTCTTTTCCCGGAGGGCGCACTCCCCGAGGGCACCGATATGGCCGACATAGCCGACGAATGGAGTCGTTTCAACGGCGTGATAATCTACCGCCCGCGCCCCGGCATACCGATTCCGCAGCAGGTGAGCTCCAATTCCACCAACATCGGCATCACCGAGCTTCTTTCCATCCAGATGAAGATGATGGAGGATATCTCCGGCGTGAACGGAGCGCTGCAGGGGAAACTCGATAACACCTCCATGAGCGGCACCCTCTACAGCCAGCAGACGCAAAACTCGCTCTCGGCGCTTGCCGACCTGCTCCGCAGTTTCGATGACTTTATGCTCGCCGGCGCTGAGGCCGATGCGGCCAATATCCGCAAGTTCTATACTCCGGCGCGCATCGCGGCCATCGCCGGCGTGCATCCCGGTCTCGCTCCCCACCTGCGCTCCGACGCCCGCTTCTTCCACACTCCCTTCGACATCACTTTCAGCACACCATCCAATTAGCGAATTATGCGTTATAAGAAAGAACCTCGCGCATAATATTCTCCTTATTAGAGCACATTTCGAAGTTGTTTAAACAACTTCATCTGAAAAAAGTGGATTCGGTCTTCGGCTGCATCCACTTTTTTTTGTTAATTTTGTTTCTAATTATATAGACGATGCTTTATGCCGAAAGATGATTTCCTGTATACTCCCGACATGGAGGCCGATGTGATGCAGGCCAAGCAGCGCTTTTCGATTGTGGGCAATTCCCCGGCGCTGCTCATGGCCATAGCCCGCGCTATCCGCGTGGCACCAATCGACCTCTCCGTGCTTGTCACCGGCGAAAGCGGTTCCGGAAAGGAGTTCTTCCCGAAGATTATCCATCAGTTTGGTGCCAGAAAACATAAGAAATATATAGCCGTAAACTGCGGAGCCATCCCCGAGGGCACTATCGACAGTGAACTCTTCGGCCACGAGAAGGGCTCCTTCACAGGCGCCATCTCGTCGCGCAAGGGTTATTTCGAGGAGGCCGACGGCGGCACAATCTTCCTTGACGAGGTGGCCGAGCTTCCGCTCACCACCCAGGCGCGCCTGCTGCGCGTGCTCGAAACGGGGGAATATCTCCGCGTGGGCAGCAGCGAGGTGCTTCGCACAAATATCCGCATCGTGGCCGCCACCAATGTCGACCTGCTCCGCGCAGTGCGCGACGGCAAATTCCGCGAGGACCTCTATTACCGCCTCTCCACGGTGACAATCCAGGTCCCCTCCCTCCACGACCGTGGCGACGACATCCATCTCCTCGCCCGGAAGTTTGCCTCCGATTTCTCCAGAAAATATATGACGGAGCCTATCACCTTCTCCCCGGACGCCGTGAAGACGATGATGCTTTACCGCTGGCCGGGGAATGTGCGCCAGCTCAAGAATATCGTCGACCAGCTCGCCCTCTTCCATTCAGGCGACGAGATCTCACGCGACACTCTGCTTGAGGCGCTCCCCCTCGACCATTCCGGAAATTCCATCCCCGCCCCCATCAGCCATCCTGATTCCGATGTGGAAAGGAAGATGCTCTGGAATCTTGTGCTCTCTCTCAAAGCCGACCTTGACTTGCTCCGCTCGCAGATCTCATCGGAGTTCCCGCATATGGCCCATCCGGAAGGCAACGACACGCCTTCGGTGACCACGCTCGTGAAATACCCCGAGACCGACCTCATCGGCTGCAACCTCGGCAACGACACCACCTCCCCCCTCGACCGCGCCGAACGCCAGGCCATCATCGAGGCCCTGGAGAAAAACGGTGGCGACAAAGCCCGTACCGCCGCCCAACTCGGAGTTTCCCTCCGCACTCTCTATCGCAAAATCCGCGAATTCAAAATAGGAAACTAATCTATGGGATTACGCCACAAATTATTCGCCCTGCTCGCTGCCGCCGTGATGATGATCGCGGCCGGCGGATGCGTGCCAAGATACACCCTCAATGGCTCGGCCATCAATTACGATATCTACAAGACCATCGACATCGGCGATTTCCCTATCAGGGCCTCGCTCGTGTATCCTCCCCTCCAGCAGACTTTCGAGAATGAACTGCTGAATTATGTGACGCGCAATACACGCCTCCAGGAGGTGGATGCCAATAACGCCGACCTCAAGATGACCGGCGAGATCACCGGTTATTCCCTCTCACCGCAGGCCGTGGGCACCGACGCTTACGCCACCGAAACCCGCCTCACCATCACGGTGCACGTGAAATATACCGATTCGAAGAACCCCGCCAATGATATCGACCAGAGTTTCTCGGCCTATCGTCAGTTTGACGCCTCGATGATGCTCACCGATGTGCAGGACCAGCTCTGTCAGGAAATTAGCGAGGAACTCGTGAACCTGATATTCAATGCCACCCTTGGCAACTGGTAAAAACACCCATACCCTCTCAATTCCTTCCGCAATGAACGCATTCCAGACCGCCGAAGAGGAATTCCGCCGGCATCCATATTTCATCAATACGCAACTCGACGCATTGGCCGAGGCCACGCCGGAGGAGCGCCCCGTGCTGCTGCGGCGCATTGCCGCCGCCGTGGGCGACGAGGCCACATTGCGCACCCTGCTTGGCATCGACCCCGAGGAGTTCGCTTCATTCTATCCCGACATGATGCCTCAGACTCCCTCCACAGCCGATACCATCGACACTTTCATCGACCGCTTCGCTCCTGCCACTCCCCCGATGGAAGAGGTGCCGGTGGCTCCCGCAGTGGAATATGCCGCATATGCCCTCGACCCCGCCGACGATGACAACGAGATGCCCGCTGACTCCACTTCCGACGCCATTTCAGCCTTCCTGCAGAGCGTGCCGCCGAAGACACCGAAAAAGGCTGCCATGAAGGCTGTGAAACACGAAGAGAACACCGAAGAAAAAGTCGCCGGGCAAGTAAAAGAAGAAGAGGCTGAGGAAGTGCAGGAATTGCCCGAAGTGATTGAAGAGATTCAGGAGGAAGATGAACCCCATCCCGACAAAACGGAGAGGGAAACGCCCATGCTTTCCGAAGAATTGGCGCGAATTATGGTAAAAAACGGCAATTATCGCAAAGCTCTTGAAATAATTACCGACTTAAGTTTGAAAAATCCGAAAAAAAGTATTTACTTTGCAGACCAAATGCGGTTTCTCAACAAACTGATAGAGAATCAGCAGAGAGCTGCGGAGAGAAAAGAAAAATAATTATAGACAAAAATGTATATCTTTTTTTGCATTCTTATCATTGTAGCCAGCCTTGTATTGATCGGGGCTGTGCTCATCCAGAAATCCAAAGGTGGCGGTTTGGCCTCCGATTTCTCGCAGAACAACCAGTATCTCGGTTATCGTAAAACAACAGATTTCATAGAGAAAGCCACATGGACACTTGCAGCTGTGATTGTAGTGTGCAGCATCCTGGCTTCCTTCACAGTGAAGGCACCGGTGAATGTATCGAGCATTCAGACCACAGCGCCTGCGCCCACACAGGCAGCTCCCGCTCCTGCCAACGCACCTGCCGCAGCTCCGGCCGCCAAGCCCGCAGCAAAACCTGCAGCAGCTCCCGCAGAGCCGAGAACTGACGAAGACAGAAAAACTCCCGCAGACATGCCCAAGTAAAGCACAAACAAAACCCCAACCGATAGAGCCTTCCGAATCCCTTCGGAAGGCTTTTTTAGTGCCCTACAGCCAATAATGGCGTGGAGCTCCTGGAGCAACAGAAACAAGAGCCAAGCCATTGGAGCGGCGGGGACGCCGCCCTTCCGATATGGACACCGCTCCTCGTGCAATAAAAAAGGCTCCGATCTCTCGGAGCCTCTGAAGGTGGCGATTACCTATTCTTCCGCTTTCGCCCAATACATAGGCACGGACATCGGCGTGATAAGGTTTTACTTCTCTGTTCATA
>CAJLTZ010000121.1 GCA_905209725.1 uncultured Muribaculaceae bacterium | reverse complement strand
CGCCAAAAGATGCTTTGACTAATCAATACATTAAATAATTTCGGTGTCATACTTATAACGCCCGAAGCGGGTATAATTGTTTAAAGAAAGGCGTCCCCGTGGATTGGGAACGCCCAATAGATATTCAGTAATGTGAGATATTTGCGTGTTAGATCAGCGATTCGCCCTTCTCGATGGCTTTCTCATTAAGGGGGATGAGTTTGTGATGGCGCTCGGGAAGCGATTTCTTCAGACCTTTGATCACATTCTCCATCGGGAGCTTATAGTCCATGGCTTTGAGCAGTGCGCCCATAACCACCATGTTGTAAGCCTTGGAGTTGCCGATCTCGAGGGTAGCGTCCATAGCGTCGATCGGATAGATCTTGATGTCGTCGCGTGTGGGACGGTTGTGGATACCGTTGGTGTCATAGATGAGTGTGCCGCCGGGTTTTACCTTGGGGGCAAACTTGTCGAGGCTCTGCTGGTTGAGGGCCACTACGATATCATATTTGTCGAGGACGGGCGACGAAATCTTCTGGTCGGAGAGAATCACGGTGACGTTGGCTGTGCCGCCGCGCTGTTCGGGACCATAGGAAGGCATCCAGGTCACCTCTTTATCGTCCATAAGGCCGGAATAAGCGAGGATTTTGCCCATCGAGAGCACACCCTGGCCGCCGAAACCTGCTATGATTATTTCTTCTTTCATTGTTTTTCGGTTTAGACTTAGACGTTCTTAAGGTCGCCGAGAGGATATTTCTCGAACATATGCTCTGCCATCCACTGGTTGGCGGCTTCGGGAGACATTTTCCAGCCGGAGTTGCAGGTTGCAACAACCTCAACTACAGATGTTCCGCGTTTTGCGATAGCATTCTCGAAGGCTTTCTTGAGTGCTGCCTTGGTTTTGCGAACATTGGCCGGAGTGTGAACGCTCTGGCGTGTCACATAGCATGTGCCGTCGAGGATTGCCATCAGGTTGGTGATCTCCAGGGGGTGTCCGTTGAGGTCGACGCGACGGCCATAAGGTGTGGTGGCTGTCTTCTGGCCTACGAGGGTGGTAGGTGCCATCTGGCCGCCGGTCATACCGTAAATGGCGTTGTTCACGAAGATCATCACGATGTTCTCGCCACGGTTGGCGGCGTGGATCGACTCGGCTGTGCCGATGGCCGACATATCGCCGTCGCCCTGATACGTGAAGAGTACATTCTCGGGCCAGAGCCGCGATGCTGCTGTGGCCACTGCGGGTGCACGTCCGTGAGCTGCCTCAATCCAGTCAACGTCAATATAATTATATGCGAACACGGCGCAACCTACGGGCGATACGCCGACAGTCTTTTCCGTGATGCCCATCTCTGCAATCACCTCGGCAAGAAGCTTGTGGATCACACCATGGCTACATCCGGGGCAATAGTGCATGTGCACTTCCTCAAGAAGCTCGGGCTTGCTATAGACCTTGTTTTCTTCTTTGATAATATCTTCTATATTCATCTTTATGAGCTCTTTAGGAATTTAACGGTTGATGATTTTTTCTTTAAGAGCGACAACAACTTCGTCGGGGCTGGGGATGATACCGCCGAGGCGACCGAAGTGCTCCACGGGGAGAGAGTCATGCACTGCGAGGCGTACGTCCTCGATCATCTGGCCGGCATTCAGCTCGACCACGAGGATACCCTTCTTGCCCTCGGCTGCCTTGCAGATTGCCTCTGTCGGGAAAGGCCAGAGTGTGATAGGACGGATGATGCCGACCTTGATGCCCTCTTCTGCTGCGATTTCGCGTGCCTTGTCGCTGATTCGTGCGATTGAGCCGAATGCCACGATCAGATAATCGGCATCTTCTACACCGATCTCTTCCCAACGGGTCTCGTTTTTCTCAATCTCGCGATAGCGGGCCTGAAGCTGGTGGTTGATAATCTCCATCTTGGAGCTCTCGAGCTCAAGGGATGTGATGATATTGCGTTTGCGCAGTCCCTTGCGGCCGTCGGCGGCCCAGGGGCACTGTTCGCGGATCTGCTCCTCTGTGCGGCGCGGACGCTGCTCGGGAAGCTGCACCTTCTCCATCATCTGGCCTACGATACCGTCGGCAAGAATCATACAGGGGTTGGTGTATTTGAAAGCGAGGTCGAAACCGAGGCCTACGAAGTCTACCATCTCCTGGACGGTGCTCGGGGCGAGGACAATCAGGTGATAGTCGCCATGACCGCCACCCTTTGTTGCCTGGAAATAATCAGCCTGTGAGGGCTGGATGGTGCCCAGACCCGGGCCGCCACGCATTACATTAAGGATGAGTGCCGGCAGCGATGCTGCTGCTATGTAGGAAATACCCTCCTGCTTGAGGCTGACGCCAGGCGAGGAGGAGGAAGTCATCACTGCTTTGCCGGTGGCTGCGCCGCCATATACCATATTGATGGCTGCAACCTCTGACTCTGCCTGAAGCACTACCATTCCGGTTGTCTCCCAAGGCATGAGTTCCTCGAGCGTCTCAAGCACCTCGCTCTGCGGCGTGATGGGATATCCGAAATATCCGTCGCAACCATAGCGGATAGCGGCGTGCGCTATCGCCTCGTTGCCCTTCATGAGCCTTATCTCTTCTTTCATATCTCTTTGTGTTTTCTGATTTTAGACCCGGAGACGTTCCTGTGACGCGCTCCGTGACGGTTAGGGGTTAGTTAGTCGATTTTCACTCTGTAAACCTCGATGCATGCATCGGGGCATACCATAGCGCACGAGCAGCACCCGGTGCAGTTGTCGGGCTGTGCCATATACGCATAATGATAGCCGCGGTCGTTCACCTCATTGGGCTGCAAAGCCAAAGTCTTTGTCGGACAGGCCACAACACAGAGGTTGCAACCCTTGCATCTTTCGATGTTTACCGTGATTGCTCCTTTTACTTTTGCCATTGTTGTGTTTTTAGGTTAGATTCCCACAAATTTACTATTTTTTTTTATCCCGTCAATCGTTTTCCTCAGGAAATTTTATATGTTTTGCAACATATCCGCCAGTTTCTTCATTCCCTCGGTGGCTGTGGCCTTGATTACAGTCAGGTTAGGAATGCCGCTGACGTCGGCCGGATTCGGGTCGATATAGTAGATAGGCACCCCGGGACGAACGTAGTTCAGAAGCCCTGCGGCGGGATAAACCACCAGCGATGTGCCTATCACCACAAAGATGTCGGCGCTCTCCACAAGCTCCACGGCCTTCTCGATGTTGGGCACAGGCTCCTGGAAGAACACGATGTGCGGGCGCATCAGGTCGCCGTTGTGCCCGCGCGTCTCGGGCGTGGTGTCGAGATGCTCGATGTCGAGAGTCTCAGTATATTCGGGATGCTTGATGGAGCGGATCTTCATCAGCTCTCCGTGGAGATGCAGCACCTTGCTCGAGCCGGCGCGCTCGTGAAGGTCGTCAACATTCTGAGTAATCACGTACACGTCGAATTTGTCCTCAAGTTCGGCAAGGGCGCGGTGTGCTGCATTGGGCTGGGCATTCACCAGCTCGTGGCGCCGCGCGTTGTAGAATTTGTGGATTAGTTCCGGGTCGCGACGGAATCCGTCGGCCGACGCCACCTGCATCACGGGATAGTTCTCCCACAGTCCTCCCGCGTCGCGGAAAGTCTTGATGCCACTCTCGGCGCTCATCCCCGCGCCCGTGCTCACTACAAGTCTCTTTTTCATAATCATAGCCCTTTAAAAGTGAATCTCAATTAATTTTGAATTTTGAATTTTGAATTCGTGAGAATCCTCAATCCTCAATCCTCAATCCTCAATCCTCAATCCTCAATCCTCAATCCGAAGGTCCTTTCTTACTGGGATGAGGCGGAAGCCGAATAGTCAATCAGAAAGAATCAAAAAAAGGCATTCCGAATCTGGAATGCCTCTTGTTTCTTAGTGCGGAAGGAAATTAGCCGTTAACTTTCTTCATGTGGGCGATGAGGTCGAGCACCTTGTTGGAGTAGCCAATCTCATTGTCATACCAGCTTACCACCTTCACGAATTTGTCAGTCAGGTAAACGCCTGCGTTGGCGTCGAAGATGGAAGTGAGCGGGCAGCCGAGGAAGTCGGAGCTGACCACTGCATCCTCTGTGTAGCCGAGAACGCCCTTGAGTGCGCCTTCGGAAGCAGCCTTCATAGCCTTGCAGATGTCCTCTTTTGTAGCGGGCTTCTCGAGGTTGACTGTGAGGTCAACTACGGAAACGTCGAGAGTGGGGACACGCATGGAGATACCGGTAAGCTTACCGTTGAGCTCGGGGATTACTTTGCCCACTGCCTTGGCTGCGCCGGTGGTCGAGGGGATGATGTTGCCGCTTGCTGCGCGACCGCCACGCCAGTCCTTCATCGACGGACCGTCTACTGTCTTCTGAGTAGCGGTCGTCGAGTGTACGGTGGTCATAAGGCCGTTGACGATGCCGAAGTTCTCGTGAAGAACTTTTGCGATAGGTGCGAGGCAGTTGGTGGTGCAGCTTGCGTTCGATACGAACTGTGTGCCCTTTACATACTTGTCCTCGTTAACGCCGCATACGAACATAGGGGTGTCGTCCTTGGAAGGAGCGGACATCACTACATATTTTGCGCCAGCGTCGATGTGGCCCTGAGATTTCTCCTTTGTAAGGAAGAGACCGGTGGATTCAACAACGTATTCAGCACCCTTCTCGCCCCATGCGATCTCCTTCGGGTCGCGGCATGCAGATACCTTGATCTCCTTGCCGTTCACAATCAGAAGGCTCTTCTCAAGATCGTAGTCTACGGTTCCGTCGAAACGTCCGTGCATTGTGTCGTACTTCAGCATGTAGGCCATATAGTCTACGGGAAGAAGGTCGTTGATTGCAACTACCTCGATGTCGTCTCTCTTCGTTGAAGCACGGAATACGAAACGTCCGATACGGCCGAAACCGTTAATACCAATCTTTGTCATTTCTAATTCTGTTTATTAGGGTTAAACTGTGTTTATATGTAATTTCTTTTATTTCAATCTTTTACCTGCTTAATCGCTTGCCTGTAGCAGAGTCTCTGCATTATTTCAAACGCTTATGGGGCGTTTTCAGGTTGCAAATATAAGAATTTTTCCGCAATTTTGTGGTCGATTTAACAAATTTTAGACTACTACCCAATTTTTTAGACCCCTACCCCCTCTTACTCCATCATAAATTTGTTATAAAAATTGAAGTTTAGACAACTTCATTGTTTATAGCCTACATTATTCATAGGGGTAGGTCGATGAACATGGCTATGGCTGGACACCG
>CAJLTZ010000120.1 GCA_905209725.1 uncultured Muribaculaceae bacterium | reverse complement strand
GCATCAAAAATCGGTCGCCCCTGCATTAACATTTTTTATGGGATGGGGTCTTAGAATTGTTTAGGATAGAGCATCAGCAGATTCTGCCGGCTGAAGTGTTTTTCAAGGAATCCGGGTATAGCCTCAAGCTCGCTGTCGTGGGATATTGACCCTTTGCGGGCGCCCACCACCACGAGAAGGTCGTCGTCGCTGATATCCCCTGAAAGGAGGATGAAATCGTCGGGAGCCTCCATGGTCTTGAAGCTGAAGTCGGCCTCCACACGGTCTTCCGCAATCACGGCACGGATGAAATCTTCCGTTGCTCTATATGATATAAACGTCAGAGCGGCCTCAATGTTTGCGGCAAACATCGACAATCGAGATACCCAGAGATGGAAACCGGTTTCAAATTCAGCCTTGTTGGGCACATATACATGGATATGTGTAAGGGTATCCACCGGGATAAAGCAGCGCGAAAGGAAAATCATCTTGTCGGTGGAGGATACAAGTTGTTCGGCAAGACTTCCGAAGAAAGAATCCACGATGTTTGATTTGCGGTGGAAGCCGATGATTATCTCGGTGGCATTCTGCTCCATGGCCACATTTCTCAGCGCCGACACCACGCTGATGTCGAACCGCTCTATGGCATTGACTTCCACATCCATATCTTCGGCAGCAAGTTCGGCGGAATGAAGTGCGTTGCGGCCCATGGTGGTGTGGCGTAGGTCGCTGTCGGTGCGTACGAAGAGGGCTGTGACGGGATTGCGGTTGCGACGAGCCCGCATCACAACGGCCATGCGCATAAGACCCTCAGAGGTAAGGGGATTTGACACCGACACCACCTGCCGGGCCAGTTCGGTGCTTCCGAGTTCGTCGTGGCTGAGGCTCTCGGCCGTGATGCGGATACGGATATGCTTGGCGGCATTTTCCGTCACCAGCGATGCCACGATGCAGCAGATAAGGATCATCACCACGGCGCCATTCATCACATCCTCCGAAATCATATGATATTGCCAACCGAGCATCACTGCGGCGATGGTGGCAGCCGCCTTGCCGCTCGAGAGGCCGAACATCAGCCGGCGGTCGCAGGCATCAAAGCCAAATAATTTCTGAGCCGAGAATGCCGCCAGCCATTTAGTGACGAGTGCCACCAGCGACATATTGAGCGCCACCCATGCAACATCCCATCCTCTCACCACTACTCCTACATTAATAAGCATCCCGACGCCAATAAGGAAGTAGGGCACAAAGATAGAGTCGCCCATAAATCGGATATTCTTCATTAGCGGCGATCGGGCAGGAATCATCGGATTGAGCACGAGTCCGGCATAGAACGCACCTAAAATCGCCTCCAGCCCGATGAGTTGAGCTATGAGGGAGGCTGCGAGCACAAGCGCAAGGATGAAGATGTATTGCGCCACGGGGTCGCTGTTGCTGCGGAAGAAGCGGCGTGTGAGCCTCGGGAAAAGATAGCCTGTCACCACCATATATATAGCCATCCACAGAAGCAGCAAGAGCAGGCGCGACACATCAAAATGACCGTTGACGCGGATATCCACCACTCCGGCCAGACAGAAAAGTGCCAGAAGCACGGCCACAATCGTGCCGCAGACAGCCACCACGGCTCCGCGTGTGTTCTGAAGACCGAAACGGCTCACCACAGGATACGACACAAGCGTATGGGAAGCATACATCGAGGCGATGAGCACCGCCGTGTCCCAGCCAACGCCGAAGGCATAGCGGGAGCCGAAGATGCCAGCCACCATCGGCAATAGAAACGACATCAGTCCGAACACTGCGCCATGCTTCACATTCTGCTTGAGATGGAACATATCAATCTCCACGGCAGCCTGAAACATGATGTAGAGAATGCCGACCTCGCCGAAAATCTTGAAACTCGCGTCGCGCTCGAGCAAGCCAAAACCATAAGGACCTACCATAATGCCCGCGATAATCAATCCCACCACCGAAGGAATCTTCAGCCGACGGAACACCACCGGGCCTGCCAGTATTATCAGCAGAACCACGAAGATGATGGCTACGGGATTGGAAATCGGAAACATTGGTTTAGGTCAGAGGGGTTAGAGGTCAGAGGTCAGAGTTATGAGGTCAGAAGAATTCCTGATGTCAGGGGAATGTGAAGAGATGGGCGGCGTTGAGGTCGGTGACATGCTCTGCTTCCTGAGGTGAGATGCCGAGCGTCTCGGCCACCTTGTCGCGGATCATCGGAATCATCGCGCTCTCATTGCGCTGACCGCGGAATGGCACAGGTGCCAGCCATGGCGCATCTGTTTCGAGCACAATCTTTTCAATTCCAATCTCCGGTAGAGCCTCGCGAAGCAGGGGCGCGTTCTTGAAAGTAACCACACCATTGATGCCGAAGCAGGGGTCGCATACGCTGCGGATTCTGCGCACATCCTCCACATTTCCTGTGAAACTATGGAACACCATCTTGGGCAGATTCCCCTTGTGAGCCTCAAGCACACTGAGCGTCTCATCAAGGCCGTTGCGGCAATGGATAATGAGCGGAAGGTTTGTTTTTTCCGCCCAGCGCACCTGGATTGCAAAAGACTCCATCTGGTCGTCGCGGCGAGAGTCATCGTGGTAGAGGTCGATGCCTGTCTCTCCGATGGCGCCGTATCCTCCCTTCGCGAGCATATTCTCCATTGCGGAGAGTGTGCCGCGAAAATCTTCGCCAAGTTCGGTAGGGTGCAGCCCGATTCCGGCAATGCTGATTTCCGGGTACAACTCATGCAGACGTTTCACCTCCGACAGACTTGCCATATCGACTCCAGGAAACACAAATCTTCCCACTCCGGCCTTTATGGCGCGCTCCACGGCATCGATGCCGCCGCGCTCGAATTCCGACATATAGATATGGGTGTGGGTGTCTGTCATAAGATGTAGTATTTATGATTGAAGGGAATGCGTGTGGCCCTGCAGGCGGATACGCTGTCTATTTCTTTCGGCCGCTGAGTTTGTCGGCAAGCAGGCGGAAAGGCTCGCGGGCCTCGTCGGAAAGGGATGTGGAGCGCAGGGCCGCCATTGCCTTGGAGGTATAGAACGTCACATCATTGCGGACCTCCTCCGAGATGCCCATCTTCTCATAGATGCGCGTGGCCGCCTTCACCTTTGTGGCGCCCGGAGCCATCTTCATTGTTTCGCGGAGAGCCTCGGAATCGGGAGTGTTCTTGCTCAGGGCCGACAGAAGGAGATAGGATTTCTTATTGTTGTTGATGTCGCCGCCAATCGGTTTGCCGAAGGTTGTGGCATCGCCGAACACATCCAGCCAGTCGTCCTGAATCTGGAAAGCGAGTCCTAACATCATGCCATACTGATAAAGCAGGGAGGCATCGCGCTCGGAAGCACCGCCGATTATTGCGCCAATCTGAGCCGCAGCTCCAATCAGGGCTCCCGTTTTGTCGCTGATCATGCGCAGATAGTCGTCGAGAGTCACATTGTCATCGTTCTCGAACTCCATATCAATCTGCTGGCCCTCATAAACGCGGATAGCCATCGCATTAAAGATGTCAAGCACACGGCGGAGCGCCTGGTCGGGCACATTCATCATGGCCTGCGTGGCGAGCGTGAGCATGGTGTCTCCGGAAAGGATTGCGGAATTGACGCCAAACTTGGCCTGCACCGAAGGACGGCCGCGGCGCGTGTCGCTGCAGTCCATCACATCATCGTGGAGCAGAGTGAAATTATGAAACATCTCAATGCCGGCAGCGGCATCGAGCGCCTGGGAGGCGTCGCCGCCAAAAGCCTCGCATGCCATCAGCATCAGGGCGGGACGAAGTCGCTTACCGCCGCCCGAGAGGGCGTAGACAATCGGGGAATATAGGCCGGCTACGCGGCTTTCGGGGAAATTCAGGCCGCGAAGACGCTGCTCGGCAAGCACTGTATAATCGGAAAATCTTTTCATTGTTCTGGTTCGTTAATGAATCTGCGGTAAATCTCCTCCGACACATCCTTGCCGTGGTCCACTTTGAGGGCTGTCTTGAAGCCTATTATGAAACGACGGTATGTGTCCTTGTCGGCGGCGCAGGCTTTCTTGAACTCGGCGAGTTCCTTTTCCACATCGGCCACTTTCTTATGGTCTTCGCGGATGGAGGAGATATATTCGAGGCCGAGCTGATAGCCGAGGCCCTGGGGATCCTCCGAGCCGGCGAGCGCATAGACGCGCATCTTCTTCGGGAGGGGAAGGCGCTCGATCAGGCCGTCATATTCGAGGGCGAACTTGTCGAGCTTATCGCCCTGGAGATGTTCGTAAGCATAATTTGTGGCGATGGCGAGGGTGTCAAACTTGACGCCCTCCGATTCGCCAAGGGCGCCGTAGATGATGATTCGGGCGAGGGAATCAGGCTCCACGCGGGCCATCAGATACTGCACGCGGCCGGCATCGCCGATGGTCGCGAAATTCTCCGGATAGTCGGAGGCGCTTTTCTTGTTGCCGCCGCAAGAGCACAAAAGAGCTGCCAAAATGGCGGAAACACCGAATATAAGCTTCTTCATAGAGCGTAAAATGTTATTGTCCAGAGGCTAAAAGCCTGCGACAGGCGCTTGTTGCCTCAATGGTCGGCGCCTCGGGTAGAAGCGGGAGACGCAAAAATTTTCACAAAATTAATAAATAATTAGAAAAAAATATTGTCATTTCGCGGAAAAGCATTAACTTCGCGGTGTCAAAACAAAAAACAACCTAAGGAGCGATGCTCGAGTGGCTGAAGAGGCACGCCTGGAAAGCGTGTATACGCCAAAAGCGTATCCCGAGTTCGAATCTCGGTCGCTCCGCAAAGAATAGAATCCCGCAAGCAGATTTGCCGGCGGGATTTTTTTCTTTTTAGGGATTGGGTTGAAGGATGCTTGTCAACTTTTGCTGTAGGTCTTTGAGACGGGTGCGGTTAGACTCGTCGAGGTCGGTTGATGTGAACACTGCCTGCAGGAAGGTCTCCATATACGGATAACTGCTGTCGAGTTTGTCTACCTCATTCATCAGTTGCTCCTGGTCGAGTCCCTTCTTCTGGGCGTCCTTCATCACGGCGAGTAACTTCGTGGCTCCCTCGTCGATATAATCGAGCATATCGGAATAGTCGCTCTGTGAGAGTTTTTCGCCGTGTGAGGCGCGGTCGGCGAGTTTTGCATAGTCGGGTCCCGAACAAGAGGGGAGGCACAAAATTGACATAACAAGCGTTACCGCTAATGCCAGCCAGGAGGCATGATGCTTTGCTGTTGTCATAATTCAAAAACGTTTTGGTATAATTATTAGACCCCATCCCATAAAAAATGTTAATGCAGGGGCGACCGATTTTTGATGC
>CAJLTZ010000119.1 GCA_905209725.1 uncultured Muribaculaceae bacterium | reverse complement strand
ACCTCTAAATTACTACATATCAGTGATATTACCAAAAGAATCGGCAACTTTTTCAAGTTGCCGATTTAACTTTCTTGGGGGATCGCTTATCCCGAACTCGCGTTGATAGGAATCTCTTTCCTGCCCGATGATTTGCAGCAGACCTATCACGATAAAATTGATACAATGGCAAGGAGAATATCAATCGCAGAGTAAACAGTATGGAAATCAAGAAAGATAAGAAAGTAATCATCACAGGCAAAAAGGTCTGTCTTGTGGCCGGCATTCTGTCGGGAATCTGCGGATTATATTTGCCCGATTAGAGGAGAGATAGCAAAAATTCCTGGAAAATACACCGCCCCGGCTTTTTAGGGATAGCGACTGAATCCATCATTTATTCCTTTGTCGGGGCTTGGTGTATTTTGCCTTTACTATCGCATACGACTGGCTGATCAAGTCGTAGATTTCTCGATCAGAAATATCACCGTTTAGGTGTAGTTGTATCCAATGCCGTTCACTCATGTTCCGGTGGCTGCTTACCGATGTACGGGTCATCTTCAGATCATCGATTACCTCCGGATCCGCCTTTACCGTCACTGCATTGAAATCGTCTATGTCGGTCATGCAAAACATGTGGTCAAGGATATAAAACACGAGAATGGAGTCAAAACGCCTTGCAAATTTGCCGAAAGGCGTTTTCTCCGTCACTCCTTCCATCGACATACAATATTCTCTCAGCTCCTCGATATTCATTCGCTCTTATTGTAGAAATGTTCAGTACGTATGTCTCCAAGAGGGGATATTATATCAGTATTGGTATGATGATATTTGAATCCGCATTTTTCGCAGACACGCTTCGATTTTGTGTTTCCATCATAAAATCCACACCATACAGTGCTTAGGCCTAACTCATTGAAGGCCCGCCACAACAGTGCCCTGACTGCTTCAGGTATCAGACCATGTCCCCAGAATGGCTTGCCAAGCCAATAGCCGATCTCAGCCTCGTCATTCCTTATATGGGCAGTATTTAGCACATTGCCAAACATAAGGCCACAACTGCCAATCGGCTCACCCGTTTCTTTCAGTACAACGGCATAGGTTTCCGGATTTGCAAATACGGTTCTGATTATTGCAAGACTATACTCTACAGAAGTATGCGGCTTCCATCCGGCGATAGGGCCTATATCCGGATCGCGTGCATATTTATATAGGATTTCTGCCTCCTGTTCTTGCCACGGCCGCAAAATCAGTCTTTCTGTTTCAATCATTTCCTTGTTTGAATTTGGATTTGTTTCTCGTCGTTTACACAGCCCCGCAAAGTTAACGATAATTACACGATTTTTAGTAATTTTGGTTGGAAAGGTAAGATCTCATGCTACAAAAATGCAATTGAATTGTTATAATGCAATATAACACCTCAATAAGAAGTATCATTAATCTCCAAATTCAGACTCTTATGCGCCAGATTATACGACATTTCACGGATGATGACCTGTATAAGTTCACGATGTGTTGCGCGGTGATAAAGAATTTTCCCCGTACACAGGTGAGATACAGGTTCAACGACCGCAACAATACGGTGTATCCACCGGGATTTGCCGATGAACTTCGCCGCCAGATCAAAATGCTTGAATCTGTTGTCATCACCGAAGAGGAGATTGCCTTCATGCGCCGCCGTTGCCGATATATCCCGGCATGGTTTTACAGTTATCTTAAAGGCTTCCGATATGACAGCCGTTGGGTGAAGATCAGTCAGGATGATGCAGGACATCTCGACATAGAGTTCGAAGGATGCTGGAGCAATACAATCTTTCTGGAGGTGAAGGTGCTGGCCATAATCTCCGAGCTTTATTACATGATGACCGGTCAGGACAGATTGTTTGATTATGATTCGTATTATACAAAATCCTATGAGAAGGCGCGGAGGATGATCGAGGCCGGTTGCGTTTTCAGCGACTTCGGCACGCGGCGGCGCGCCTCTTTCCAGGCGCAGGAAACTGCGGTCAAAGCCATGAAAGAATGTCAGGCGAACATGGCGGGCCCGGGGAAATTGTTAGGTACGAGCAATGTATATTTCGCCATGAAGTATGACCTTGTCCCAGTCGGCACCATGGCTCATGAACTGATATGCGCCATTGCCGGCATGTATGGCCCCCAGATGGCCAACTATCTCGCCATGAAAACATGGTCGAACACATACAGAGGCGCGTTAGGTACTTTCCTTTATGACACATACGGCTGGCGGATTTTCAGCCTGAATTTCTCGGAAGACTATGCGAATATGTTCAAGGGGCTGCGCGTGGACAGCGGTGACAATTTCAAGGAACTTGACATGATTGTCGAGAAATACCGCAGCCTTAACATCGATCCGCGGACCAAACAGATTGTATTCAGCAACGGCCTCAATGTGGACAGTGCCATCGAGATTCAGGAATATGCAAAGGATAGGTGCATACCATCTTTCGGTATCGGGACACATTTCACGAATGACTTCGATGGCACAAGGCCGATGAATATAGTCATCAAGCTCATCGCCGTGAAGATCACCGAGTCATGGCCCTTCTTCTGCGATACCTGCAAGCTAAGCGAGGAATCCGGCAAATACTCTGGGAGTAGAGCCACCGTAGAGCGTTTTCTTGAAGCCCTTCACTTCGAAAATCCGGAATTGTGAAATGGCGAAACAATCTTTCAGTAAAACCGAAGGAGGGAAGGAAGACCATACATCACTGACTATCAGCGTGATATAGCGTTAGCGGATAATAATTTTGAGAGGGGTCTAAGGTGCTGGGATTATGCGTCAGACCCAAATACCGGTCAGCTGATTGGATGGCGTTTCTTGTCGACGGGTTCCATATGGATGTTGATGATGGCATTCGGGCAGAACCGGGCGCGTAACACACGTTCGGTTTCCGATGCCTTGTTGTGAGCCTCAGAGAGAGTCTGATTCCCATCCATCAAGGCGTGAATGTCAATGGCTACCGCATTGCCGATTCGGCGCGTACGCAATCGGTGCACACCCTCTATTCCGTCTACAGAGTTTACTATGCTGATAATCTCGTGTTCCTGCTCGTCGGAAAGAGATGCTTCAAGGAGCTCATTGAGACATGGGCGAACGATATCGTATCCGCTCTTAATGATAAAGAAGCTGACCACCACCGCCGCGATAGGATCAAGAATCCTCCAGCCTCCACCCATGGCCATGGCTCCGCCGATGCCTATAAGGGTGCCGATGGAGGAGATGGCATCGCTGCGATGATGCCAGGCATTTGCCACTACTGCCTGCGAGTCGAGTTCACGTCCTTTCCTTACGGTAAACCGGTAGAGCCATTCCTTTGAGACAATCGAGACAACGGCGATTATCAGGGCAAACATTGTAGGGGAGGGAAGAAGTTCGCCAAGGATGCTGCTTATGATCTTCCCTATACCGGAAATCATAAGTCCGATGCCGGCCAATGCCAGGAAAATACCTATCAGAAGCGTACCGAGGGTCTCATATTTACCGTGACCGTAATCGTGATCCTTATCGGAGGGCTTTCCGGCAATGCGGACGAATATTATGACCATTACATCGGTAATAAAATCGCTCAGAGAGTGCACTGCATCGGCAAGCATGGCGGAGCTGCGGCCAAATATCCCGGCAAGCAGCTTCAACACAATAAGCGAGGCATTGACAATTGTACCTATTATTGTTACCTTATAAATTTTTCTTTCACGTGTATCCATTAAAAATAGTCATTCTTTTAAGGTTAAACTGAAGATCAGCCATTAACTCGATAAAACGAGCATTTTTTTAACCAGTTAAGTAAGGCGCAAAGTTAGTTAAAATTTTGCACATTTATGCGTGTATCATAAAAGTAGACTGCCTTTTTCTACAAAAGGTTATTGAGAGGATAAAATAGCGCAGGAGCAGCGGATTTTTGCTCGCGTCCGTCAATGCCGGCGCCAATCATGAGGCTGACTTCGTCAAGGAGGCCAGCCTGCAGAAACGCTCCGTTGATGTGGCCGCCACCAACTATCCCAAGCCGCCTCACCACAAACCTTTTGCAAAATTACACCAAAAGTCCCACAGTGTGATTGTTGTGAGGCTCAAACATAATTTCTGAAAAGTTCAATCAATAGTTTTTAGACCCCATCCAAAAAAAATGTACGACGCAGGGATCGCAGAAGTGCCTCAGGTTCGGTCTTGCAGGTGAAGGTGCATAGCGGCTAAGCGTGACGTTGACCTGTTTGCATCAAGATTCGAAAATAACATTTTTTCACGGAGTAGAGGCTATCTCCTGCTTTTTTAGTAAATTTGCGGCAAAATTCATATTAAGGATATGATACTACAATTCGGTATTTTGTTTGCATTTCTTGTAGCCGGCGAACTGATGGTCAGATTCACCGGAATCCCTATCCCTTCAAGCATTATCGGAATGGTGCTCTTGTGCGCCTCCCTTAAACTTGGTGTTGTGAAACTGGAATGGGTGGAAAAATTATCCAGTTTTCTCGTGCATAATCTCGGTTTCTTTTTTGTCCCCGCCGGTATCGGACTCATGAATTGTCTGGGACTGATTGCCGACCAGTGGGGGGCCATTGTGTGCGCTACCGTTATTAGCACAATCATCATCATTGCTGTCACAGGATGGGTTCACCAACTTACACGCACAGCGTTCACCAAGTTGTCACATAAAATCGCTAAAGAGGCTGAATGATGGATTTCTTGCAAAACAAATTTTTCCTGATAGCGCTGACCTTCGGCTTCTATCTCGTGGCGCAGTTCCTTCAGCGGCGCACAGGCATCAAATTGCTCAATCCAATTCTGATTGCCATTGCGGCGATGATTATTTTTCTGCTTCTTTGTGACATTGATTATGACACGTATAAGCAGGGGGGCGATTACATCGACTTCTGGCTCAAGCCGGCTGTGGTTGCGCTCGGCGTGCCGCTCTACAAGCAACTGTCTACAATAAAACGGCAACTTATTCCGCTCTTGCTGTCCGAACTTGCCGGATGTGTGGCCGGTGTGGTGAGCGTGGTGCTTCTTGCCGAGATGTTTGGCGCTTCACGAGAGGTGGTGATCTCTCTTGCACCCAAGGCTGTCACCACACCAATAGCCATGGAAATATCGAGTGCCATGGGTGGAATTGCTCCTCTTACGGCTGCTGTGGTGGTGGCCACCGGAATTTTTGGGGGCATGACTGGTTTCAGGATAGTAAAAATGAGCCGTATACATTCCCCCATCGCGGAAGGGTTGTCGATTGGTACCGCGGCCCATGCAGTGGGCACTTCTGCCGCTATGGAACGTAGCGAACGTTATGGTGCATTTTCGTCAATAGGCCTTACCCTTAATGGCCTCTTCACAGCTCTTCTCGCTCCTATGATTCTGCAACTACTCGGATATTCCTTGTAAAATCAATACATTAAGACCCCATCCCATAAAAAATGTTAATGCAGGGGCGACCGATTTTTGATG
>CAJLTZ010000118.1 GCA_905209725.1 uncultured Muribaculaceae bacterium | reverse complement strand
GTGGTTTCAGCCCAGTGCCGCACGTTAAGGCACCCTATGAATAATGTAGGCTAAGCCGATTGCGGGCCGAGAATGCACGCTTGCGGACGTTACTGGCTTGTCACGGAATTGCAGCTGACGAGCCGGAACCTATGTCTCCACAAAAATCGGTGCTATCTTTGGAGGAGAAGGTCGCGCTCTTTCGCAACCTGTTTCAGGGGCGCGAGGATGTATTTGCTCGGCGATGGTTCAGCCCAACGACAGGCAAGAGCGGCTATCAACCTGTGTGCGCTCGGGAGTGGAGCCGTGAGTATTGCGATAAGAAAAAATTCAAATGCGCCGAATGTCCGAACCGCGAATTTCAACCTTTGGGATACAGTGACATATACCGTCACCTCGAAGGGAAGGATCCAAATGGACGCGATGTTGTTGGCGTATATGCCATATTGCCGGACAATACCTGCAGATTCCTATGTTGTGATTTCGATGACAAGAATTGCGAGCATGGTTATCAAAAGGATGTTATGGCATACGTCGGTGTTTGCCGCGACTGGGGAATTCCGGCTTATATAGAGCGGTCGCGGTCGGGCAATGGCGCTCATGTCTGGATTCTGTTTGACGAACATATCAAAGCTCAGACGGCACGGCGATTGGGTAATGCAATTCTGACAGAAGCTATGGAGCGAGAAGGCCGGATGTCGTTCAAGTCATACGACCGTTTCTTCCCAAACCAGGACTTTATGCCTACGGGCGGATTCGGCAATCTCGTTGCCTTGCCGCTGCAAGGGAGAGCTCGTAAAGACGGTAACAGCGTGTTTGTTGATGAAGACTTCATCCCGTTAACCGACCAATGGGAATATCTGCAAAGAATGACGAAGATGACAGCCGCAGAGGTTGAGAAGTTAGTGTCGAGATATGACCGAGAGCCGCTTGGCGAACTGTCAAAGTCCAGCGAATCCGCGCCATGGGAACGCCCGTTGCCAAAGCCTATGTCAACGGCGGACTTTCCTAAACATATCACCATCGTACGTTCATCCGGCATTTATATTCCGACAAAAGGATTGTCTGCCAAGGCCGTTAATCATCTTAAGCGTCTGGCGGCTTTCAAGAATTCTGAATTTTATGCGAAACTCGGAATGCGACTACCTGTCTATAATCTTCCGCGCATAATCTCATGCTCGGAGATAACCGACGATTATCTCATTCTGCCGCGAGGTTGTGAGGAATCCGCGATAGATTTCCTAAGAGAAAATAATGTGGATGTCGAAATTCAGGATAAGGCTAATCCGGGAATGCCGATTACGGTAGAGTTCAATGGTCAGCTGTATTCTGAGCAAGAACACGCGATTGAGGAACTTGCCAGGCATCGTTGCGGAACTCTATATGCCACAACTGCCTTTGGCAAAACCGTTACCGCCGCTGCCATGATAGCCCGGAAGAAAGTCAACACCCTGATATTGGTACACACCAAGGCTTTGCTCGACCAATGGCGCAAATGTCTATCGGAATACCTGATAACAGATTTTCAACCGGAAGAACAACCTAAAGGCCGTGGCCGACGCAAGAAATTCCAACAATTCGGAGCATTGTCATCTACTGAGAACACACTCAATGGCAATATTGACATCGCACTACTGCAATCGTGTATTAACGACAATGAGGTGAAACCGTTTGTGCGAGAATATGGCATGGTGATAGTTGATGAGTGCCATCATGCCCCGGCGTTCAACTTTGAGCACGTTCTTCGTGAGGTGAACGCCCGTTATGTCTATGGCCTTACTGCTACGCCAATACGCAAGGATGGTCATCAACCAATCATCTTTATGCAATGCGGTGAAATCCGTTATACGTCCGATCCCAAAGTACAACAGGCTCAACAATCCTTCCGGCGACTCCTTATCCCGCGTTTTACTTCTCACCGCAATCTCAATGCCGATGGCAGCAACTACGCGCAGATTCTCGAAGAGTTAACCGAAAACGAATCGCGAAATAAGCTCATACTGGATGATGTTGCTTCCAACCTTGCCGAAGGGCGCACTCCGATAATTCTTACTGCACGCACGGCTCACGTTGACATTCTTACTAAACAGTGTCGCAAAATCTGTCCGAATGTAATACGACTCGTAGGCAATGATTCAGCAAAAGCCAAGCGAGAGGTGATGTCCCGACTGAACGATATTCCGGCGAATGAGCCCTTAATTGTTGTCGCCACCGGCAAATACGTAGGAGAAGGATTTGACCTTCCGCGGCTTGACACTCTGATGCTCGCCCTCCCTGTGTCGTGGAAAGGACTTATTGCACAATACACCGGACGACTGCATCGCAACTATCCCGGTAAAAACAAAACCCGCATCTACGACTACATTGATCTGCGCGTTCCGGTCTGTGATTCGATGTATCGCAAGCGTCTCCATGGTTACAAAGCTGTAGGCTATTCCATCGCTGTCGCTAACGAAGGATTGTTTGCCGAACCGACGACTGAGACCATCTTCGATGCGTCGGATTTTGAAAAACCATTCCATGACGACCTTGCATCAGCGAAACAAAGCATCGTAATATCGACAATGCGTCTGCGCTGGAATAAGACACCTCGAATCATCGACCTGCTCGCCACCACCTTACTACGCGGTGTCAGTGTCACAATCGTCATTTCTGAAACAGGTCATCGGGAAGCCGAACTTCAGGCGATGGGCTTCAACATCATTCATCGACCAGACAGTAAGATGCAATGCGCCATCATCGACCAATGTATCGGTTGGTACGGCAGCGTCAATCTCATGGGCCGTTCCCTTGCCGACACCAACGTCATCCGCATGGTCTCATCTGATTTGGCGAATGCCTTAATGGATGCTTTGAGGCTGTGAAACTATAAGAAAACATGGGGACTGCGACTTCGGAGCAGTCCCAAGCCCCGGCACGGCAAGGTCATTTCGTGGTAACGGCAGAGTTACCCGAAATCCAAACGGTTACTGTTTGGACACCTTGCTGTGGTCGTATGACCATCATCTGAGGAGTGGAATTGAATACGAAATATCAAGTGTATACTGAGGTATACATGTACGACCTTGTGCTATATCCGACCAAAAATGTTTGGTCGGAACGAGAAATAATCCCTTACTTTGCACCGTCAACGACACGGAATGCCTTCGACGGAAGGCTCTGAATCCGAGTCGATGACACGAGACGTCTCTTAATAATACTATGACATCGGACGGTGATTGACTGATTAGCCAATCAGACATGCAACCGGATTTCCGTCAAGTCACTATTGATTTTCAGCGCGATAGACTCAGCTCTATGCGTGGATGGTAAATGTTACCGACCCTTTGACCGTCGATTGCTGCCGCCCATGCGGTCCCACGGCACTTCAATCGACACTTCACCCAACTGATTATGCACCTGTTTGATTGACCGGGTAAAGCATCAACCGATTGGTTGATAGCCTGCCTCGCCAAACAAGCGATTGCGTGACTGATTGGTTAGTCAGAACCTCAGTATAGCTAATGCTCAAAGTGGCAGAACTGCAACTGACCAATTGACTGAACCATCAGAATATCGCTCGCCTGATTGACTGAAGCCATACCCAATCAATCGCCCACCCAATCATCTGACTGCGCAGTTGCGCGATTATCCGGTTGATTGGTTGACGTACTGATTAGTCAGCACTTCAACCAATCAGTCAGTCGCCTGCCTGTCCGATTGATTGTGTGGATGCTCAATCATGTAATCAACTGAGTGAGCGGTCAAGCGATTAGACAACTGAATTATTAACCCGATTCCGTCCCTTCAAGGATAGAATCAGATTCTCACACCCGAATGCAAAGCACCATCCCCAATATCAACTCATCAACCCTACTTTTTGTCGTACCTGAAGAAGAATGGCGCAACCTCCATGATACGCTGAAGCAAATCATCGACTTGATCACCCGCCGCAACGCCGACGACTCCAGAAGCGAATGGATAGAATCCGAAGATGCACGCAAAATCCTCGGAGTCTCTCCAAAGACATGGCAGAACTACCGCGACCAGCGCATTATTCCCTTCTCGCAGATCGGTCGCAAAATCTACGTCAACCGCGCAGACCTCGACGCTTTCCTCCGCAAGCATCGCATCGGTGGCTAATTCATAACTTACTGCCGGAGGGATGCACTTTTCGGAGTGTGTTCCTCCGCCGTATCTTATAGACAAATCAAAACACCAAAAACAAATGGCTTCGATAAAAGTAAAGTTCCGACCCTCGACTGTCGCTGACCACGAGGGTACAATCTACTATCAGATTATCCACGAAAGGAAGGTGCGACAACTCCTTTCTGACTACAAGGTATTTCCCTCTGAGTGGTATGAATCCCGCTCAATGGTCACCACCACCCAGAAAAGTGAACGCAAGGCGTTTATTCTCTCAATCCGTGAGCGTATCCGCTGGGATGTCGAGCGACTGAACAAAATCGACAAGAAACTTGATGCCAATGGTCTGACATACACTGCCGATGATGTAATCGACGAGTTTAACCGCTACGCCAATGAATATTCCCTGTTCAATTTCATGGAGAGTATTATTGTCAGACTCAAACAGAACGGCAAGGTTCGGACTTCCGAGACCTACAAGTCTGCACTCAGCAGTTTCAAAAAGTTCCGTCAGGATGAGGACATAATGCTCGACTGCCTCACCTCTGAGATAATGGAGGCTTACGAGGCATGGCACAAGAATCGTGGTGTTGCTCCCAACACCATTTCTTTCTATACCCGCATACTCCGTGCGGTCTATAACCGTGCAGTCGATGATGACATCATCGAAAACCGCAATCCGTTCAAGCACGTTTACACCGGCGTTGACAAGACGGTCAAACGAGCTTTGCCGTTGCCAGTCATCAAGAAAATAAAGGCTTTGGACTTGTCCCTCAATCCCTCGCTTGACTATGCACGTGAGATGTTCCTTATGAGCTTTTATCTCAGAGGCATGAGCTTCATAGACATGGCATTTCTCAAAAAGTCAGACCTCAAAAACGGATATGTCACTTACCGTCGTCGCAAGACCGGCCAACAATTGATTATCGAATGGACAAAGGAAATGCAGATGATTCTTGATAAGTATCCCGAAAACGCCACCGACTACCTACTTCCTATCATCAAGAATCCCGGCACAAACGAACGACGCACCTATCGTAACATGGGCTACAACATCAACCACAACCTGAAAAAAATAGCCAAGATTGTAGGAGTCCAAATCCCTCTGACCCTCTACGTCGCACGCCACAGCTGGGCCTCCGCCGCCAAAGCCAAAGGCATACCCCTGTCAGTAATCTCGGAAGGCATGGGCCACGACTCCGAAGCCACCACCCAAATCTACCTCGCCAGCCTCGACACATCCGTCGTTGACCGAGCCAATAGTATCATATTAAATTGTCTATGAACATTAATGTCCCATTAAAATCGGGAAGAGTACTTTGAAATCGTTGAAATTTAGTT
>CAJLTZ010000117.1 GCA_905209725.1 uncultured Muribaculaceae bacterium | reverse complement strand
ACTTTGTTTATATGTCCCTGTACTCTTCAAACAACTTTTACGCTGCTTTGTCTTGATGGCATTACGTCAATGTTCTCTTGCTTTTTGAGCGCCGCTCCCGCGCTGTCCTGACTGACTTTGTGGGAGGCGTCGTTTCTCAAACGCGATTGCAAAATTATAACAAATCCGGCCGCTGTGCAAATTTTTCCGAAAGAAAAATGCAAAAATCGTGAATAGATATGGTTAACACTATGATACTCCGTGAAATCAATAAATGTTAAAATATATTTCATTCTGTTAATTACCATAAGATAGATTGTATTGAGGATATGAGTAAAACTGACGCAGCAGAAAAAATAGACATAAATATAATAAAAGGGCCTCCACAAATAGTGGAGACCCTGATATTGCATAGTGAAACGAATAATTTCTAAGATGGCACGAGCAGATGGATTATATTACAAAACGCTGCCACTCTTAGAATTGGAAATAGATGAAGGGGGCTACTTCCTCGCTCATGAATTCTATCACGCACTGGACGGCAGCGAGGAATACGAGCAACTTCACTATCCAGGGACTTTTCACAAACGCATACTGAATGGTATCAACCAATTTCTGTGGAATGAAGTGGCATACTATCAGCACTATCATCATCACGCACCATACCATTCTCGCCTGGAAGAACTGAGGAATCTGCGCCCACTGAAAGTCAACGAAGATGTTGCCGATGATTGCGATGGAGTCGGAGAAGGATGCGGCGCGGAAGAATACCCACAGCAAAGACACATATATGAATGTAAGCAACCAACTGATGAAGATTGTGAAGAAATTGTCGGGAATCTTTTTCAACCAGGGCTTGCAGGCCTTATGCACGGCAAGACCTACGCCATGCATCGCACCCCAGAATACGAATTTCCAAGCGGCTCCGTGCCAGAGGCCGCCAATGAGCATCGTCAGGAAGTTATTGACATATGTGCGAATCGTACCCTTTCTGTTGCCGCCGAGAGGGATATAAAGATAATCGCGGAGCCAGGAGGAAAGCGAGATGTGCCAGCGGCGCCAGAACTCCGTGAGGTTACGGCTCTGATAAGGAGAGTCGAAGTTGATGCCGAGTTTGAAGCCCATTATCAGCGCGATGCCGATGGCCATATCGGAATATCCGGAGAAGTCGCAATAGATCTGCATCGTGTATCCGAGCACTCCCATCAGGGTCTGCACACCGGTATAAAGAGATGGCTCTCCAAAGATAAGGTCGTTATATTGCGCTATATAGTCGGCAATAACGGCCTTCTTGATAACACCAATGATAATGAGGTAGAGTCCGCTCCATATTTCAGTGTTGGAGGCGCGCCGGTTTTCCTCCAGTTGCGGAATGAAATAGTCAGCCCTCACGATAGGACCTGCCACAAGTTGCGGGAAGAAGCTGAGGAAGAAGAGATACTCAAGCCAGGTGTGGGTGGGAGCAATCTTTTTCTTATATACATCCACCACATATGATATCGACTGGAACGTATAGAAGGAGATGCCAACAGGCAGGATGATGTCGAGGGGCTGGAAATTGCCCTGCACCATCGCATTCCAGTTCCAGAGGAAGAAGTTGGCATATTTGAAATAGCCGAGGATAGAAAGGGAGACACAAATCGAGCCCCACATAAGGGCGAGGCGCACGGAACGTCGTTCCGACTTATGGATTGCTTTGGAAATGAGCCAGTCGAGCAGGGAAGTTCCTGTGAGCATCAGGAAGAAGAGGCCGCTGCTCTTATAATAGAAATATAGCGAGAAGAGCACCACAAAGATAATCATCTGCCAGCGGTTTCTCTTCAGCAGGGCATAAATCGGGATGAAAATCAGGAACAGCACCCAGAATAGACCGCTTGAAAAGAGAAGCGGCGCCTCAGGGTCAAACTTCAGCAGATTGCCGAAATTGGAAAATATAGTAGGGAAATCGATTGTCATTGCGTCAGAAATCTGAAGTCAGCACGCTGTAACTACTTGTTGAGTGCTTTAAGGAACACTATGTTGGGATTGCATTTCCCGATTGTGTCGGCAGGGAGATTGGCCACGAAGGGATGCCGCGAAGCCGGAAGCCAGCGCATGATGCTGTCAATCCAAAGGGCCGACGACTGGCGCGTGGGATGGATATGGTCGGCCTTGCGCTGGAGTTTCATCCCTGCGGAACGAAAGAAATTGCCGGGACCGCATATGCGCGCAAGCATATCGTTGATGCCGGAATCTTCCTGCCAGTTGGGAGGACCTATCCACACGAACGGAACAGTGTCAATCATCTCTATGATTTTCTTCACATATGGAATCCTGGAATCAGGATTCTTGAGATAGAGTTCATTGCTGCCGAGCGACACGAAAATCTGTGTGGGATGATACTTGTTCATATAGAATCGGAGAGTATCGTGCTCGGCCCAGATTTTTGTATTGCTTGAATCCCAGTTCACGGCATGGATGGTATGCCCGTTTGCCTTGGCATACTGCGCAAGGCGAAGGGCAAGATTATATGTCATGGAGTCGCCGAAGATAAAGAGCGATTGAGGAGTGGAATCAGTCTTTACGGGCTGCTCGGCAAGCAGTTTTTCCTGAAGTTCAAGGGAATCCATTACAAGGGAATCTTCTGCCAGTCTTTCTGCAAGCAGAGTATCCGGGAATGGAGCCTTCTTCATTGAATACGACCCGATTTTCAGGTCGATATCCGAGAAGGAAAAGAGAATTATGAGGGTAAGAGCCACGGCAAGCAGAAGCCATAGGCCGATATATCGCGGAGTGTTCGACATCTTGATGATTATCGTAAAGAGAATCGTGAAGAATTCTTATAGAATTTGCGGGAACAAAATTACTATATCGCGACGATATGGCAAAATATAATCGCGAATAATCATCATAAGAATCGATATTTTTTATTCCAGGTCGACCACGGTGATTCCCGCACCGCCAAAGCGGATATCCTCATCCTCGAAAGATTTGACAGCGCCATTGGCCTTCAACTGCTGACGGATTAGAGTTTTAAGTATTCCATGGCCGGTTCCGTGCAGGATTCTTACGCGCTGTGCAGAGAATTGCACCGCGTCGTCCAGGAAATATGTAACGGCCTGCAAAGCTTCGTCGGCACGCATTCCCCTCACATCAATCTCATTCTTGAAATTCAACTGGCGTTCCCGGCTCTGCGAGAAGGTCTGGGCCGATATGGAAGCAGACGAATCGAGCGCCGAAGTCTTGGGAGCCTTGGCAGGCGTTAGTTTGTCAAGGGGCACCATCGTACGTATTGCGCCGAACGCCACCTCCGCCTTATTGCCTGAAATCGACATTATCTGACCTGTGACGGAGGAGCCCTCCATCTTTACGAAATCATCCTTCTGCAGCGGACGCTTCTCCTGCGGCTTCTCCACAGGGGCTGGTTGTGGTACGCGCTTCTTGCGGCTCTTGTGTTTGAGTTCCTTGATTGGCGACGGAAGGGCGACATTCTCATCAACAGCATCCGACTCGGAAGCATCAATGTAATCACGCAATTCCTTACGCACCTCCTTGGTGCGTTCCTTTTCCGCCTGACTCTTGCGAATCTCGAGGATAGTGCGCTCGATGCGAGCATTAGCCTCGGCGAGAATCTCCTTTGCCTGACGCTTGGCATCATTGAGAATCTCGCTGCGCTGGTGCTTAAGATCGCCTGCCACATCCTCATATTTAGAGAGAAGATTGTCGAGCTTCGACTCCTTCTCGCGGATGTTCTGGCGCTTATTGGCCCAGTATTTACGGTCGCGGGCAATGTCGGAAAGATACTTGTCGAGATTCACATAGTCCTCCCCCACTATCTGCTTGGCATGTTCAATCACATCGCGCGGCAAACCCATCTTGTGGGCGATGTCGAGGGCGAATGAACTTCCGGGATTACCGATGGAGAGTTCGAAGGTCGGCGCGAGATGCTGCCGGTCGTAGAGCATGGCGCCGTTCACAAATCCGGGGGTATTGTCTGCGAAAGTCTTCAGGTTCTGATAATGGGTGGTCACCACGCCGAAGCAATGCTTCTTGCCGAGAGAGTCGAGGATAGCCTGAGCCATCGCGCCGCCAATCTGCGGTTCGGTGCCGGAGCCCATCTCGTCGGCGAGGAGAAGCGTGCGGGAATTGGCATGCTGAAGAAAGAAACGCATATTGGCGAGGTGGGAGGAATAAGTGGAGAGGTCGTTTTCAAACGACTGCTCGTCGCCGATGTCGATAAAGAGATTGCGGAACACGCCCAAATGCGAATTCTCATAGAGGGTGGGCATAATGCCGCATTGCATCATATACTGCACGGCGGCCACAGTCTTGAGGCATACCGACTTACCGCCGGCATTCGGACCGGAGATGATGAGGATGCGCTGCTTGTCGGAAAGGGTGATGTTGAGCGGCACCACCTTCCTGCCTTGCTCACGGAGCGCAAGCATGAGTCCGGGATGCTCGGCGTGATACCATTCAATCTGCGGCACATCCTTGATGTTCGGCATCCTTGCGTCGCATTCTATGGCAAAGGCCGCCTTGGCTTCAATAAAATCAATAGTCCCGGCGATGGAACAACATTGCGATATATCGTCGATAAGGGGGCGCACAGTGTTGGCAAGGGCAATCAGGATTGCTGTTTCCTCACGCTTCTCGTCCATCTCAAGCTCACGAAGCCGGTTTCCGGCCTCTACCACCTCAGCCGGTTCGATAAAGACAGTCTTTCCGGTGGCACTTTCATCGTGAACAATGCCATTAAGTTCACGTTTGTTACCGGCAGCCACCGGAAGCACCATCCTGCCGTCGCGGATTGAGGGGGTGGTATCCTTATCCACAATGCCCCGGGCCACAGCCGCATCGAGCACCCTGCGCATGGCACGCTGCATCGAGCCGGCCTGACGCTTTATCTGCTGACGGATTTCATAGAGCTGCGGAGAAGCAGTGTCCTTTATCTCCCCAAACTTATTGATGGCGCGGGATATTTCGGCCGTAAGCTGCGGGAAGGCATGCAGAGCCTCCACCTCGCCGGAGAGTTCGGGAAATTCAGGTTTATCGGTGTCCTCGTCGGTTCGGCTGCGGAAAAATGCGTCAATGTCGGCAAACGACAGCAACACCTGAAGCAACTTATAAAGGCGCTCCGCACTCATGAAGGAATTTCGCACCTTGATTTCCGCCAGATATGGCATCACATCATGGGGCGAAGGCGAGGGGAAAGGGATACCTCCACGGCGTATGCTCATCATTTCATCCACGCAATTGAGCCGGTGTAGGATGGTGTTGAAATCGGAGGAGAAGGAGAAAGCGCCTGCCTCATCCTTGCCAAGACGGCTTTTGCAGTAAGAGATAAGAGTGGCGCGTATGGAGTCGAAACCTATCTTGGCTTCGAAATCATCAGGATATATCACAGCAGTCAAATGTAAAATATAAAGAAACCGAAATCCGTACAGGATCTCAGCAACTCAAGGATATACATATAATCATTAGTGTCCACTAAAAAATCATAAGAACACTTTGAAATTATTGAAATTCAAT
>CAJLTZ010000116.1 GCA_905209725.1 uncultured Muribaculaceae bacterium | reverse complement strand
TTCCTCGAAAATACGCCGCCCCTGCGTTAACATTTTTTGTGGGATGGGGTCTAAATAGAGAGTCTTCGCAGGGTGGAGAGGAGCTCGGGATTGATGGGCTTGTCGTTCTTGATGGCCTTGGTGAAGGGCACGTAAACTATTTCATCGTTCTTGACGCCGATCATCACGTTGCGCTGGTCGTCGAGTAGCGCGTCAACGGCTGCCGCTCCCATGCGCGAGGCGAGGATGCGGTCGTGGGCCGTAGGCGATCCGCCGCGCTGCAGGTGGCCAAGGATGGTGACGCGCACGTCGTAGCCCGGATATTCCTCCTTCACACGCTGTGCCAGTCCCATCGCGCCCCCTGTGATCGGGCTTTCGGCCACAAGCACTATCGAGGAATTTTTCGACTTCCGGAAGCCGTTCTTGATGAGTTCCGACAACTGGTCGACCTGTGTGGAGATCTCGGGGATGATGGCCGCCTCGGCTCCGGATGCAATCGCGCCGTTAAGCGCCAGGAATCCGGCGTCGCGTCCCATCACCTCGATGAAGAAGAGGCGCTCGTGGGAGGTGGCGGTGTCGCGGATTTTGTCCACACACTCCATGATGGTATTGAGCGCGGTGTCGTAGCCGATGGTGGTGTCGGTGCCGTAAAGGTCATTGTCGATAGTGCCGGGGAGGCCCACGATGGGAATCTGGAACTCATTGCCGAAGATGCGGGCGCCCGTGAGAGAGCCGTCGCCGCCAATCACCACCAGCGAGTCGATGCCGCGGCGCTTCAGCACGTCGTAGGCGCACTGGCGTCCCTCCGGAGTCTGGAACTCCTTGCAACGGGCTGTCTTAAGTATGGTGCCGCCACGCTGGATGATGTTCGACACATTCTGCGTGGAAAATTCCTCAATCTCGTCATAAATGAGGCCGCGGTAGCCGCGGTAGATGCCATAGACCTTGAAACCTGCGAAGATGCCTGCGCGGGTCACCGCGCGGATGGCTGCGTTCATGCCGGGAGCGTCGCCGCCCGACGTGAGGATACCGATTGACTTGACGTTATTCATAGTGGTGTTTTTATGCTTCTTTTCTTAGATTAACACTCCCGGGGCGCTTTGGGTTGCGGTGATGGCCCCGGATGCAACGGATGATTCAGCAAAAGTAAGCAAAATTTATTAACTTTGCAGCATGATTTGCGAAAAAAATCGGAAACCGAATGGCCGCGCGGCCACAATCGGCACATTCGACGGAGTGCACCGCGGTCATCTCGACGTGATAGGGCAGCTGGAGCGCCGCGCCTCGGAAGAGGGTCTCGAGCCTGTGGTGGTCACATTCGACCGTCATCCTCTGGAGGTGGTGGCGCCGGAGCGTGTGCCATCGCTTCTCACCACGGCAGCCGAGCGCCTGCACCTTCTCGGCGCCACAGGTGTGGAGGCAAGCGTCTATTCCTTCACTCGTGAGCTGATGGGGCTCACGGCCCGCGAATGGCTGGCGCGCCTGCGCCGCGACCTGGGCGTGACCCTCCTTCTGATGGGCCACGACCACACTTTCGGATGCGACGGCAAGCAGTTGACACTTACTGATTTCCAGCGCATCGGCGCCGAAGAGGGGGTACGCGTGGAGCGTGCCACGGCGTTGCCCGGAGTGAGCAGCAGCCGCATCCGCGCCCTGCTTGCCGAGGGCAACGTGGAGGAGGCCGCCTTGTTGCTTGGCCGCCCCTTCAGCAGAGAGGGAGAGGTGGTGCATGGCCGTGCCATCGGACGCACAATCCATTTCCCCACCGCCAACATCCTTCCCGCCCCCGGCCTGCTGACTCCCCGCGCGGGCGTCTATGCAGCCTCGGCCCGGGTGGATGCCGACCTGCCCCGCCCCGCATTGGTCAACATCGGCCGGCGTCCCACCGTGGAAAGCAATGGCCACATCACCATCGAAACCCATATCCCCGGCTTCTCTGGCGACCTCTATGGCCGACATTTGCGTATTGAGTTTCAAAGATTTATACGTGAGGAGGTGAAATTCGACTCCCTCGATTCGCTCAGCACGCAAATCGCGCGCGATCTCGAGAGTTTAAAAAACTTTGCCCCGTTGCAAATTTTTTATTAACTTTGGGAATTAGACCAATTAGACTAATTAGACCAATTAGACTAATTAGACTAATTAGACAAAATAGATAGAAGATTATGATGGAAGTAATCAATTTCGCAGACCGTCCGAGTCTTGTGAGCCGCTATATGCTGGAATTGCGCGACACCAGCATCCAGCGCGACCCGATGCGATTCCGCACCAATCTCGACCGCATCGGCCAGATTATGGCTTATGAGATCTCGAAGCGCCTGCATTATCGCGACGTGGATGTGGAGACCCCCCTCGGCACATGCACATGCCAGGATATCAGCGACCGCGTGGTGCTCGCCACCATCCTGCGCGCCGGCCTCCCGTTTCACCACGGATTCCTCTCCCTCTACGACCATGCCGAAAACGCCTTCGTGTCGGCCTATCGCCGCTACAAGGAGAAGGGTGGCGACACATTCGACGTGCTGATAGAATATCTTGCCTCCCCCTCCATCGAGGGAAAGACACTTCTGCTCGTGGATCCGATGCTCGCCACAGGAAGTTCCATGGAACTCGCCTACAGGGCATTGCTTTCGAAAGGAATGCCGGCTGAGATTCATGTGGCGTCGGTGATTGCCTCACGCAGAGGCGTGGAATATGTGGAGGAGCATTTCCCGCAGGACATCACCACCATCTGGTGCGGCGCCATCGACGAGGAGGTCAACGCCCACAGCTACATAGTGCCCGGTCTCGGCGACGCCGGCGACCTCGCCTACGGCGAAAAGGAATAATCTTCTGACCTCTAACCTCTGACCTCTGACTTCTGACCTAATACCTGAAAAGCCGTGCAGCTCACCAATCTCGAGATAGTGAATTTCAAGAACATCCCCGAAGCGCAGATGGAATTCTGCGGCGGGGTGAACTGCCTCATCGGCCTGAACGGTATGGGGAAGAGCAACCTTCTTGAGGCCATCCACCTGCTGAGCATGGCCCGGCCGATGACTTCAATGCCGGAGTCGGCGCTTATCACCCACGGCGGGGATATGCTGATGGTGAAGGGGCATTACAGGATGGATGCCGGCCAGGAGGAGAGCGTAAGTTGTGGCATAGTGAAGGGAAAGGGGAAGACGCTGCGGCGCAACGACAAGGAATACAACAGGATATCGGAGCATATCGGGCGTTTCCCGATAGTGTCGGTCACTCCGGCCGACAGCGAGATAGTCACCGGTGCCGGCGAAGTGCGCCGCCGCCTGATGGACATGGTGATCTCGCAGGCCGACCCCACCTATCTGCCGCGCCTCATCCGCTACAACAAGGCGCTGGAGAGCCGCAACAAGATGCTGCGTGCCGGCATCGGCGACCGGCTGCTCTATGAGGCTGTGGAGGCCACCATGGCCGAAGCCGCCGCAGGAGTGTTCGCAGCCCGTAAAAAATGGACCGAGCAGCTCGCACCCGGTTTTGCCGCCTACTATTCGCGCATCTCCGGCGACGCGGAGACGGCCTCGCTCGAATACCGCAGCGTACTCAGCGACGCCACCCTCGCAGAAGTATTCGACGCGCAGCGGGCACGCGACCTCGCACTCGGTTTTACATCGGCAGGCCCGCATCGCGACGACCTCGTGACCCATCTCGGCCAGTATTCCATGCGCCGCCTCGGCAGCCAGGGGCAGGTGAAATCCTTCACAATCGCCCTGCGCCTCGCCATCCACGACTACCTCCGCGAGTCGAGCGGACTGACGCCAATCTTATTGCTCGACGACATCTTCGACAAACTCGACTCCGAGCGCGTGGGCAGAATCATGGAGATTGTCAGCGGCCGGGACACCTTCGGCCAGATATTCATCACCGACACCAACCGCCAGCACCTCAACGAAACCCTCGCCCGGGTGAAAGGCCCAAGCAAGTTATTCCACGTAGACTCAGGCAAATTCTCAATCATAAATCATCAATCATAAAGAATCATCAATCATTAGGAGGTGAAACGCGTTTATCCTGAGGCGATAGGAGATCTGATGCGCAAGCTTGTGGAGAGCGAGAACATGCTCCCCAGGCTCGACGAAAGGAAGGCCGTGCAGTTATGGCCCTCCATAATCGGCAGGCATCTTGCCGCGCTCACAGGGCGCCCCGACGTGCGCAACGGCGTGATGACCGTCAGCGTACCATCGGCTCCCCTGCGTCAGGAACTTCACGCAAGCCGCTCCCAACTCGTGGCGGCCATCAACGAAGCCATTGGCCGAAGCACCCTCACCGACATCCGCTTCACCTCATAATCCTCAATCCTCAATCAAAAAGAATCATAAATCAGAAAAGAATGGATCCCCATACCCTTCCACCTGTTTCAGATTTCGACCACTCGGTTGACCTCCAGATCCGATTCAACGACATCGACATCCTCGGTCACCTGAACAATACCGTATATTTCTCATTCTACGACACCGGCAAAGCCTACTATTTCGAGCATATCCTCAAGGACAACGGAGGAATGGACTGGCGCAAGGTGGAGACAGTGCTTGCCAATGTGGACTGCTGCTATATCGAGCCCGTATATTTCGGCGACGAGATTGCGGTCTACACCCGCTGCAAGGAGGTTCACGACAGAAGTTTCGTGCTCCAGCAGATACTGGTCGACAAGAACACGGGCCGCGTGAAATCGGCTGCGGAGACAGTGATGGTGGCCTTCGACCCCGTGGCACGCACCTCGATGGAGATGCCCGCGCGCTGGCGCAAGGCGCTCACCGAAGCCACGCATCAATCAATTAGAGATTAAAAACTAACCTTATCAATCTATATATAACTTTTTTTGAGATGGCAGAAAACACAATTGAACCGCATAAGAGAGAATTGGAGGTGCAGGACATCGAGGCGCTGATGCGCGACATCCTGCGCCATGAGGCTGAGGCTGTGCTGCATATCCCCGTCACCGACGGCTATGCCCGCGCCATTGACCTGATCACGGAGCATGTGGCCCTGCGTGGCGGCAAACTCATCACTTCAGGCATGGGAAAGGCCGGCCAGATAGCCATGAATATCGCCACTACATTCTGCTCCACAGGCACTCCCGCCGTATTCCTCCATCCTTCCGAGGCTCAGCATGGCGACTTGGGCATCATCCAGCCCGACGACCTGATGCTCCTCCTCTCCAATTCCGGCAAAACGCGCGAAATCATCGAACTCATAGAATTGGCTAAGGCATTGAACCCGAATATCCCAGTGATTGTTATTACGGGTGACGGCGAGAGCATTCTGGCGCACAATGCCGATGTGACGCTCGTCACAGCACCCTATCCCGAGGTGTGCCCGTTAGGCCTCACTCCCACTACTTCCACCACGATGATGACCGTGATGGGAGATGTGCTCGTGGTGGGCACCATGAAGACAATACGCTTCACCAAAGCGGAGTATGCCAAGCGCCACCATGGAGGATACCTCGGTCACAAGTCGAAAATGTAACTCCCTTTCCTGCTGTCGCCGACACCGGTGCCGGCACATAATTTTGAATCTAAGACCCCATCCCACAAAAAATGTTAACGCAGGGGTCGCAGATGTGCCTC
>CAJLTZ010000115.1 GCA_905209725.1 uncultured Muribaculaceae bacterium | reverse complement strand
CGAAATTAGACTTGATGCATTCAAGCACTGGGGATTCAATGTTCGATAAAGCGGTTCCTAAAGAAACATACCCGAGGTCGGTCTTTAACAGGTGGATATCCCTATGGTTGACAACGAGTTGTGCAATCAATGGAATCGCGCCCTTTGAATCATGGACGTTTGCCGTAGTGACCGACACGCCAATCACATAGCCGTTGGAGTCTACGGTTACATGACGCTTTATTCCCTTTATTTTCTTGTTGCCGTCAACTCCTTTCTCCGAGTGGGGTAATGCCGACCTTACACTCTGGCTGTCCATGACACCTGTCTGCGGTTCGGGAGCCTGTCCCATCGAGGCGCGTTTTGCCTCAACCAATGTGCTCAGAAAGGAGATGAACCAGCCCCGTTCGCTCAGGGACCGGAAATGATGATACACTGTCTTCCATCCGGGAAATCCCGACGGAAGCATCGACCACTGGCAGCCGCTCCTGACCACATATGCGATGGCGTTCAGGATGTCTGTCGCCTTATATTTGCGCAGTCGCGACAGATGCCCGTCAAGGCAGGCCTTGACAAGCACGGCCTGCATGGCAGAGAGGTCTGTCGCATACGCGCTGCTCTCCGAATTAATTTTCTGCAATCTTTTTTAACATTGTATTCAGACAATTGTCGTGCCGCAAACGATTGGCAGTTGCAGGTTTGTGAAACAATGCAAATTTTCGCAGGCGCCTTGCTTCCTTTAAAATTACGCCTGTCTCGCAGCTGCACCTCATCTTCGGCCTTTTGTCTCAGTCGCATAGCCCGCTATGCTCCTTCGCCTGCAAGACCGAATATGAGGCACATCTGCGACCCCTGCGTTAACATTTTTTGTGGGATGGGGTCTAACAGTGAAGTCGCTCCCCAAAAATAGAGCAGTCGCTCCGCGACTTTTCAGTGATTGAAGCCGCTACTTTATATGGTTTTGAAGGCGAAGCGGATGGTGCGCTCGTAGGGCTCGCCGGCCTTCACGAATTGTGTCGGAAATGCAGGCTCATTGGGTGCGTCGGGGAAGCCTTGCATCTCTATCGCCACGCCGTCATAGTCGTCATACGAGCGGCCCGCCCGATTCTTCGGGCTTCCGGCCAGCCAGTTGCCTGTGTATATCTGCACGCCAGGCTGGTCGCTGTCTACCACAAGTTCGCGGCCACTCTCCTTGCAGCGCAGCGTCACGGCCTCCTCGCTCATGCGTCCGGGCTGCCAGCCGTCGATTGTCCAGCAGTTGTCATAGCCCTTGCCATATTTCAGCGCCGGGAAATCAGCCTTGATGTCGCGTCCCAATTTCTTGAACTCCATAAAGTCCATAGGAGTGCCGGCCACTGGATCTATCTCTCCCAAGGGGATAAGCGTATCGTCAGTGGGCAACCAGCCCGAAGCCGCGAGGCGCATCTCATGCTCAAGCACGCTGCCGGAGTCGGCACCGCCGAGATTCCAGTAGGCATGGTTGGTGAGATTAACCACCGTATCCTTGTCGCTCTTTGCCTCGAAATGAAGCGTGAGCACATTGTCGTCGCTCCATTTATAGATGGCCTTCACCTCGAGATTGCCGGGGTAATTCTCCTCCCCATCTTTCGAGAGATAGGAAAACTCCACGCCATCCTCGAGCTGGCGGACCTGCCAGATACGGTTCTGAAAACCGGCGGGGCCGCCGTGCAGCGCATTGGGACCATTATTGATGGCAAGCTGATACTCCTTGCCGTCAACCACCAGGTGTCCGCGGGCGATACGGTTGGCATAGCGGCCGGGGCATTTGCCGAGACATGGGCCATCGGCCATATAGTCGGCGGGGTCGGCATATGCGAGCGCAACATTCTCAATCTTGCCCTCGCGGTCGGGCACACCCACGCCGATGATTCCGGCGCCAAGCGAGGAAACCTCCACCCATGCGCCGCTCTCATTCTTCATCCGGAAAAGAGTCAGTCCCCCCTGGGCAGAGGGCACTGAGCGTTTTGTAATCTTGATCATAATATCCTTTATTCCTCCACGCGGCGGGCGCCGTCGGAGATCACAACATCATAGATTTTGGGCTCATGGCCATACTTGTCGTTAAAGCGGGCCACGATGGTCTCCACGAAATTGTCGTGCAGGTCGTTCTTCACGAGATTGATTGTGCAGCCGCCGAAACCGCCGCCCATGATGCGCGAGCCGGTCACGCCGAGTTCGCGGGCCTGGTCGTTGAGGAAGTCGAGTTCCTCGCAGCTCACCTCGTAATCCTTCGAGAGGCCGGCGTGGGTTTCGTACATCTTCTCGCCCACGGTCTCATAATCGCCCTTCTCGAGAGCGTCGCACACTGCAAGCACGCGGTCCTTCTCCTCAATCACGAATTTTGCGCGGAAATAATCCTCGGCCGTGATGTCGGAGCGCACCTCATTGAGCATATCCATAGTGGCGTCGCGAAGAGTCTCGAGTCCGAGGCGCTTTGCCACGCGCTCGCAGGATTCGCGGCGACGGTTGTAGGGGGAGTCCTTCAGTTCATGCTTCACGCGGCTGTCCACAAGAACCAGGCGATAGTCGTCAGGATTGAAGGGGAAATATTCATATTCCATCGAGCGGCAGTCGAGACGCATCAGGTTGCCCTTGCGGCCGAACACGCTGGCAAACTGGTCCATGATGCCGCAGTTCACGCCACAATAGTTGTGCTCCGTGCTCTGGCCGATGCGGGCGAGCTCGAACTTATCGATGGTGTTATCGTTGAAGAGATCGTTGAGGGCGAATGCGAAGCAGCTCTCAAGGGCGGCGCTCGAACTCAGGCCTGCACCAAGGGGCACATTGCCGGCAAACACGGCGTCGAAGCCTTCCACCTTACCGCCGCGCTTGATGATCTCGCGGCAGATGCCGAACACATAGCGGGCCCAGCTCTGCTTCGGGGCATCCTCCTCCTGAAGGCCGAACTCCACATATTCGTCGATGTCGATCGAATATACGCGGCACTTCTTCAGACCGTTGGGTTTGATTTCGGCCTCAATCACCTTGTCGATTGCGCCGGGGAACACGAAGCCGCCGTTATAGTCGGTGTGCTCGCCGATAAGGTTGATACGGCCGGCCGAGGCATAAAGGATGCCGGGGGTGCCAAAACGCTCTTTGAATACTTTACGGATTTTCTCCTGCATTTCCATGTTTATGTAGGTTTTAGGGTTATTTATGATTATTCTACTGCGATAGTGATTTTTGCGGGTTTCACGCCCTTGGCGCGGGCCTCGAGGGTCACTGTGCCGGGACGGTAGCCGGCCTGCACGATGGCTGTGGCCGCACCGCTGAAGAGATCCATCACGGGAAGATGGAACTGACGCAGGCTCGTGGGGTCGCCATTGGCTGTGGCGCGGAACTTACCGTCGCCCTTTACCGAGAATTTAACCTCGCGTGAATCCGTGGGCACGATGTTGCCATCCTTGTCGGCCACTTGCACGGTGACATATACGAGATCCTCGCCGTTGCCGTTCATTGTCTTGCGGTTGGGGGTCAGCACCAGATGGTCGGCCTTGCCTGCCGTGCGGATTGTCTTCTCGCCGGCCACGCTTCCGTCGGCGTTATAGGCCACCACACGCACCTCGCCCGGTTCGTAGCGGACATCGTTCCACATCAGTCGGTAGCGCTGCATCAGCGCCGTGTCGTTGCGGTTCACAAGGTCGGCATCGCCGGTGGTGTTCACTCGCTTCTCGCGGATGCCCTGACTCTTGCCGTTGATGAAGAGCTCGGCGCGAGGGGAGTCGGTGTAGACATATACCGGAGTCACCTCTCCTTCGCGGCCCTCCCAGTTCCAGTGGGGAAGGATATGCAGGGTGCGGTCTTTCTCATTCCATTTCGAGCGATAGAGCCAGAAGCGGTCTTTCGGAAGGGATGCAAGGTCCACGATGCCGAAATAGCTCGAATGAGAAGGCCAGGCGTCGGTGTCGTAAGGAGAAGGTTCGCCGAGATAGTCGAAGCCGGTCCATACAAACTGTCCCATAGTCCAGGGATAGTCATCATCGGCAGCAAAGTCCTCATCGGGTATGTTGCTCCAGAAGCAATATTCGGTGTCGTAGCCATTGCTCTGATTGCCGGGGCGTGTCACTCCGGCTCCGAGTTCCACAGGGAAGAAATATTGGCTGCGGCTCGAAACGGTGCTGGCGGTCTCCGAACCGAGGATAAACTTCTGCGGCAGCACATCGTAAGCCTCCTTATAGCGGCGGGGCTTGTAGTTGAAGCCGGGGATGTCGGTGTGGGCGGCGAAGCCGTTGTAGGTCACGGCGTCAAACTGGTCCATGCCGTTGGTGACAGGGCGGGTCGGGTCGAGTTCGTGGCAGATGTCCTGGAGCATGCGGAGCTCGTCGATGCCGTTCTCGCCCCATTGCGAGGGGACCTCATTGCCGGTGCTCCACATCACGAGAGCCGGAGAATTGCGGAAGTGACGGATCATATTGGTCATATCCTTCTCAGCCCAGCCGGCAAAGAGGGAACCATATCCATTGAGCGACTTGGGACGGAAACCCCAGTCGTCGAAGGGTTCGATCATAAGCATCATGCCCATCTCGTCGCAGAGTTCCACGAGTTCGGGAGACGGCATATTATGGGATGTACGGATGGCATTGACACCCATATCCTTCATCAGTTCGATCTGATGGCGGAGAGCAGCCTTATTTACAGCCGCACCAAGCGGGCCGAGGTCGTGATGATTGCATACCCCACGGAATTTTATCTTCTCGCCATTGAGGAAGAATCCCTCGCCGTTGCGAGCCTCCACGCTGCGGATGCCAAAGCGGGTGGTATAGGTGTCGGCAAGGCGGTCACCGTCATATACGGAAGTCTCGGCCGTATAGAGCGAAGGGCTGTCAGGGCTCCAGAGAGCGGGCTTCTCCACGCGGAAATTCTGCTGCAGGCGCTCGCCGGGATAGGCCTTATAGGTGCGCGTGTCCTCAGCCACCACATTGCCGTTGGCATCTTTGATAAGGGTGACGAGGCGGATTTTCTCCCCTTTCTTCACGCCCTCCACTTCGGTCATCAGTTTCACTGTGGCGTAATCCTTCGACACATAGGGGGTGGTTAGCTGGGTGCCCCACACGGGCACATGCACGCGGTCGCGGTCGATGAGGTGCACATTGCGGTAGAGGCCGGCGCCCGGATACCAGCGGCTCTGGCGCTCCTTATTCTCCAATGACACCTCCACCACATTTGTGCCGGGGCGGGCGGCCCCGCGAAGGTCGGCCTCAAAACTGTTGTAGCCATAGGGCCAGAAGGCCACCTCCTTGCCGTTCACTCGCACATGGGCATTGCTCATAGCGCCGTCGAAAAGGAGCGTCTGCGCGCGCCCTGCGGTGTCGGCAAGTTCAAAGGTGGTGCGGTAATAGCCTTTGCCAAGATATGGCAGGCCTCCGGTGCGTCCCGTTTTCCAGGTCTCCTCGGTTTCGCCGTTCTGCTCCACTGCCACCTTCTGAAGGTCATATTTGCGGTCGAACGGCCCATAGATGGCCCAGTCGTGGGGAATCGTGACATTCGACCATTTCAGCGAGTCGCGGGAAAATTCCCATTCTTTCAAGTCGGTGGTGGTGCGGTCGGCGGCCGTTGCGCCAAAGGCTACGGCGGCAAGTACAAACGGTAACGTTCTCTTTATTTTCATCAATTGTTTCGGGTTATCTGAGTTCCTGAATCTTTGGTTAACGGATTATTCAGTGTGTCAGGCAGATTGCGTTTTTCAATTAAGTATGACCCGCAAATTAGTTAATGCATATTTTGAGTGTATTTTCGAGTGA
>CAJLTZ010000114.1 GCA_905209725.1 uncultured Muribaculaceae bacterium | reverse complement strand
GCATCAAAAATCGGTCGCCCCTGCATTAACATTTTTTATGGGATGGGGTCTAAACTAATTTACGTTTAATAAAATTACTGAAGATGTGTAAACTTTATAGCAAACTTCATTAATCTTTTGGGCGTATTTCTCCGCTTTCGTCGGCACCGACCGAGAGGTCGCTGGCTCCTCAATCGAAGAAATCCACTCCAAAATCTTAATAAATCTTACCATAAAAATTTGTTTAAACAACTTCATTATATTAAATTTGCAGTCTGAATAGGCCAATTCAGCGCCCACTTTCGCGCCATTTGTGGCTAATTCTCTTAATGTTAAATATTTACCGCCCTTTTAATAGGGATTCATAAAATATCAATTCACCGAAATGGCAAACAAAAAAACTGTCGAGGAGGAAAACGCAGTCGAGAAACTGAATGACCGCCTCACATCGGCAAGCGAGAAAATCGAAAAAAATAAAAAGGCAATTTACTGGGCAATCGGCGGACTGCTCATCGTGGCAGCTTTCGTGATCAGTTACTTCTTCATCTACCGCAACCCGAAACTCAACCGCGCTTTCGAGGCTTACGACCAGGTGGAGATTAGCGCCATGGGCAATGACTCTGTGGCCGCTGCCGGTTACAAGAAAGTGGCTGACACATATGGCGGCACCACCGCCGGCGAGCTCGCAGCCCTCAGCGCTGCTGAAAGCTATTACAACCAGGGCAAGTACAAAGAGGCCCTCACTTACCTCGACAAGTTCAGCTCCTCAGAGCCCGTGCTTGAGGCCAACGCTATGGTGATGACCGGCGACTGCTACGTCAACATCAAGCAGTATGACAAGGCTCTCGACGCCTTCCAGAAGGCTGTGAAGAAAGCTGACAACAACCCCCAGATTGTGCCGCGCGTCCTCATCAAGGAAGCCAACATCTACGACGAGCAGAAGAAATTCGACAAAGCTCTCGAATGCTATGAGGCAATCAAGAAGGATTACCCCACATTCCAGTTTGGCAACGGCATGACAGTCGACGCTTACATCGAGCGCGAGAAGGCTCGCCTCGGCAAGTAATCGCCGTATCTTCAAATAAGCACATCCATAAAATAATAAAACATAATTGCTTATTTTATGAAAAGGGGTTGTGACTTTCGAGTCATGACCCTTTTCTTATAAAGATTAATTCTTTATAACGATGACACCTATCGCCAGCACATCTCCACTTGTAGCCACCCTTGCCAACGGCATCCGCATAGTGGCTTCCCGCCAGCACAGCCCCGTTAGCTATGTGGGCGTGGCTGTCAACGCCGGTAGCCGCGACGACTTCCAGGCGCTTCCGGGAGTGGCGCATTTTGTGGAGCACACATTATTCAAAGGTACCCCCACGCGCAAAAGCCGCGCGGTGTCCAGCCGCATGGAAAGCATCGGCGGCGAACTCAACGCTTATACCACCAAGGAGGAGACCCTCGTCTATACCAATGCGCCGGCAGGCTATGTTGACCGCGCTCTCGACCTCCTTGCCGACCTCCTCGAAAACGCCTGCTTCCCCGCCGAAGAAATCGACACGGAGCGAAATGTAATCACCGAAGAGATTTTCAGCTACCGCGACAATCCCGTGGATGCCGTCTACGATGAATTCGACGAACTGATATTCCGCGGTTCACCGCTGGCCCACAATATCTTAGGTACAGAGCAGAGCGTTGCCGAGATTACGAGCGCCGATGCCCGTCGCTTCATAGAGACCCGCTACGCGCCGGAGCGGATGGTGGTATATATTGTGGATCCCGACGACCCCGAGCGCAACATCCGTAAGGCCGAACGCTATTTCTCCCGGTTTCCGGCTCGCAAGGCTGAGATCTTCCGGCAGACCCCCGCTCCGCTCGCGGAAGCATTCTGCGAAAAGCGCGACGGCGACAACCACCAGAACAATACCATCATAGGCACGCGGCTTCCCGGCCGCACCGACTCCCGCCGCCACGCTCTCTTTCTCTTCAACAACTGGCTCGGCGGTCCCGCCATGAACTCCAGGCTCAACCAGCAACTCCGTGAGCGCCGAGGCCTGGTATATTCCGTAGACTCCTCGCTCGCCCTCTATTCCGACGCCGGCGAAATGCAGATATATTACGGTTGCGAACCGAAGGCCACCGACAAATGCGCCTCGCTTATAACGCGCGAGATTCATGCGGCAGCCTCTTCGTTGATGCCGGAGAAAACCTTCGAGCAGGTGAAACGACAATACTGCGGACAGTTGACCGTGGGCTATGAGAATCGGGAAAACCGGGCGATGTCGCTTGCAAAAAACCTTATATATTATAATGAGGTGAGAGGACTGGAGCAGATGGTGGAGGGCGCGATGGGCGTGACCCGCGAGCAATTCCGCGCCGCCGCCGAACTGATAGCCTCATCCCCACTATGCCGGCTCACGCTGGCATAATCTTCAATCTTCAATCTTCAATCTTCAATCATCAATCATCAATCAAAAAGGTGAAGATAGCCGATATAGATCTTGGAGAGCGCCCTGTGGTGCTTGCGCCGATGGAGGATGTCACCGACCCCTCTTTCCGCCTTATCTGCCGCGAACAGGGGGCAGCGATGGTTTACACGGAGTTTGTTTCCGCGGAGGCTCTCGTGCGCGATATACGTTCCACAACGCGCAAACTACAGATTGACTTCCGGGAGCGTCCCATGGCCATCCAGATATATGGCCGCGAACCCGATGCAATGGTGGAGGCGGCCAAGATTGTGGAGCAGGCCGGACCCGATATCCTCGATATCAATTTCGGGTGTCCGGTGAAGAAGGTAGCGGCCAAGGGTGCCGGCGCCGGCATGCTGCGCGACATCCCGAAGATGCTGCGCATCACGCGCGATGTGGTGAATGCCGTCTCTATTCCGGTCACAGTTAAGACCCGCTTGGGCTGGGATTGTGAGAACAAGATAATAGGCGACCTGGGGCCGATGCTTCAGGACTGCGGCATCCGGGCCATCACAGTGCATGGCCGCACACGCTCGCAGATGTATAACGGCACTGCCGACTGGAACCCCATCGCCGCCCTCAAGGCCGACCCGAGGATGGAGATTCCTGTGATTGGCAATGGCGACATATGCACTCCCGAGCAGGCGCGCGACGCCTTCGACCGTTATGGTGTTGACGCCGTAATGGTGGGTCGCGCCTCATTCGGAGCCCCCTGGGTGTTTCACGACATGCGCCAGATGCTCGACACCGGCGTCTGGACGCCCCTCTCGCTCGATGAGAAATTCCTCCTGCTGCGCCGTCAGATTGAGGAGAGCATCGAGCGCATCGACGAATACCGCGGCATCCTGCATATCCGCCGCCATCTCGCCGCCTCCCCGCTCTTCAAGGGAATTCCCAATTTCCGCGAGACCCGAATCGCCATGCTCCGAGCCGACACAAAAGACTCCCTCCTCGAAATCATCGAACATGCGCGCCAACGCGTGGAAGAAATGTCGGAAACAGATAATAATATTCCTCAAAATAATTGATTATGAAAAAGATTCTATGCGCTGCGGCTGCCGCAGTATTAGCGCTTCTGCCTGCCATGGCCGAAGATGTATTCTACAAGGTGGGACCCTTCGACCGCCTCTCGGTGCGCGGCGACATCAATGTGGTGTATCGCTGTGTGCCTGATTCCACCGGTTTTGCGCGTTACGACGACTCCCGCGCCAAGGAGGAGCCCTTCGAACTCTATGTGAAGAAGGGGAAGCTTCAGGTGAAGACCCCGGAACCGGGAAACGGCACTGTGACAGCCCCCACGCTATATGTATATTCCGATTTCCTCACGTCGGTCGACTACGAGGGATGCGGCACGCTCTCTGTGGTGCTCCCCATTGCCACCCCTAAATTCAGCGCAAAACTGATAGGCAACGGCAAACTGATTGTTGACGGCATAAAATCCACCGATGTCAGCATCAATTTTCCTACAGGCAATGGCACAATCGTGGCCACAGGCCAGTGCGAGAAACTCGGCATCAGCATGCTCGGCACAGGCACAGTGCAGGCCGATGGCCTACGCGCCGATAATGTCAACTGCAATGTGATGGGCACAGGCTCAATCGGTTGCTGGGCTCAGGAGTCGCTCGACGTGCGCGGCATCGGTACCACGAAAGTATATTATAAGGGCGATCCCGAGGTCCACAAAGTGGGTGGCTCCAAGATCTTCCCCCTTACTAAGGAGGAGGAAGCTGCTCCCAGCATAGAGAAAGAGGAGAGCCTCGACTAATGAATTAATGCGAAGATGGCCGAGAAAGAGGAACCCTCGCTGAAGCTGAAGACAGCCCGCACCATCAAATGGAACACCTTCGACCGCCTTGGCACGCAGGTGCTTTATGCTGTGGTCGGAGTGGTGCTTGCCAATCTCCTCTCCAAGGAGGATTTCGGCCTGGTGGGCGCTCTTGTGGTGTTCCAGGCTTTCGGCAATCTCTTCGTCGACAGCGGATTCGGTTCGGCACTGCTACAGCGCAAGGATCCCGATGAGCGGGATTTCTCCACCGTGTTCTGGTTCAATCTCATAGTGGCCTGCGCCATTTATGTGATTCTTTTCTTCTGTGCCCCCCTGATTGCCGACATATTCCAGGGCGACACGCGGCTCATCCCCCTTTCGAGGGTGATGTTCCTGACCTTCATATTGAATGCGCTGTCGATGGTGCAGGTCACGAGGCTGATGAAGCGTATGAACGTCAAGATGGTGGCGATGGCCAACATGGTGGCGCTTGCCATATCGGGGACACTCGGCATGGTGCTGGCATTCAATGATTTTGGCCCGTGGGCTCTTGTGTGGCAGGCCGTGACGCTCTCGGCTGTGAAATCGGCATGGCTCTGGGCCACAGGACACTGGCACCCCCGCTGCGGTTTTCATTTCCCGGTACTGAAGAAATTCTGGAAGGTGGGCACAAGCGTATTCTCAGCCTCGGCGCTCGATATGCTGGCCCTGCATGCCTATTCCTTCGTGATTGGCGCCTTCTACAATCTCGCCTCCTTAGGTGTCTACACCCAGGCCGACAAATGGAGCAAGATGGGCACAGCCTCGCTGGCTCAGGTGTTCACGGCTTCCTTCGTGCCGCTGCTCTCGCGCGTACAGGATGACCCTGACAATTTCCGCCGCTACATGGCGCGGCTCAACCGGTTCGCAGCCTTCATCCTCTTTCCGGCGATGATTGGTCTGGCGAGCATCGGCGCCCCACTTTTCCATGCCTTTTTCGGCACAAAATGGGATGCCGCCATCCCCCTTTTCCAGATTCTCGCCCTGCGCGGAATATTGGTGGTGCTTGTGTCGCTTTGCTATAATTATCTCTTGGCATTGGGACGCAGCAGGAGGATGATTGTGGTGGAGATTGTGAAGGATGGACTGGTGTTTGTGGCGATACTTTGCACGGTTTGGTTTCGCAGCGTGGAATTGCTCGTGTGGGGGCAGTTCGCCGCGTCGCTGGTGGTTGTGGCCGTGGTGATGACCATAATGACACGCGCCACCGGCTATAGCCTGCGTCAGATGCTCCGCGACATGTTCCCCTTCCTGATAGCGGGCACTCTTTGCGGCGGCGCGGCGCTGATGACCGCGCAGCTCCTCGCCAATCCCTGGCTGCAGCTCGTGGCCATGATTCCCGCCGGAATGGCCGTATACCTCATCTGCATGCGCGCCATCAACGCCCCCGAACTCAAAGAATCGGCCGCCTACATCTTCGGCCGATTCCGCAAAAACATAAATAATCAGAATTAACCGAGATTATCGAAATCCCCAGGATAAGACCCCATCCCATAAAAAATGTTAATGCAGGGGCGACCGATTTTTGATGCA
>CAJLTZ010000113.1 GCA_905209725.1 uncultured Muribaculaceae bacterium | reverse complement strand
TTTTTTGATGCTATTCCTGAATGATGTTGACAAATACGTTTTAGAGGAAAGTTAATAAAATCTCGCTGCATAGACAAAAAGAATAGTGCAGTCGCTGAGCAACTGCACTATTCTTTAATTTATAATTTATAATTTAGAGCTATTTTGCGAAGCCGCGGAGGCGGAGAAGGGCGGCAGCGTCGGGGTTGTGGCCGCGGAAGCGACGGAAGAGCACCATGGCGTCTTCGGTGTCGCCTGCCTCAAGAATGTTCTTCTTGAAGGAAGCGGCTGTCTTCTTGTCGAAGATGCCCTTCTGCTTGAAGAGTTCCCAGCCCTCGGCCTCAAGCACCTGAGCCCAGAGATAGGTGTAATAACCTGCTGCATAGCCGTCGTCGCCGAAGATATGCTTGAAGTAGGGTGAACGATAACGGAAGGTGATCTCCTCCGGCATACCGATCTCCTTGGCTACGTCAGCCTCGAATTTCTTCACGTCCTTCACCTCGGGAGTCTCGCCATATTTCATGTCGAGGAGTGCGGAGCCTGCGAGTTCGGTGGTGATGAAGCCCTGGTTGAATGTGCCGGCGTCGGAAAGTTTCTTCACGAGTTCGTCAGGAATAGGTTCGCCGGTCTTGTAATGCTTGGCATATCCCTTGAGCACTTCGGGAGCGAAAGCCCAGTGCTCCATGATCTGCGAGCACATCTCCACATAATCGCGGTCCACGTTGGTGCCGGCAAGGCTCTTGTAGGGAGCGCGGGTGAGCATGCCCTGAAGAGCATGGCCGAACTCATGGAAAGTGGTCTCAACCTCGTCGAGGGTGAGGAGCGCGGGAGTGTCGGCTGTGGGGCGGGAGAAGTTGCCGATGTTATATACTATGGGGCGTTTCATCTTGCCGTCGCCATAGAGGCCGGCACTCTGCATCTGTTCCATCCAGGCGCCCTGGCGCTTTGTGTCGCGGGGGAAATAGTCGCACATCCATACGGCCACATGCTCACCTGTTTTGGAGTCTACTACGTCGAACACCTGCACGTCGTCCATCCATTTCGGGGCGTCGGGCATGGGCACCATCTTTACGCCGAAGAGTTTCTCGGTGGTGTCGAAGAGTCCCTTCATCACATTGTCGAGGGAGAAGTATGGACGGAGGGCAGCCTCGTCGAGGTCGAATTTTTCTTTCTTCACCTTGTTGGCGTAATAGTAATAGTCCCAGGGAGCGATTTTGAAGTTGCCGCCATTCTTGTCGACGTAAGCCTGCATATCCTTCACCTCCTCGGCGCTGCGGGCCACAGCGGGTTCAAACACCTTCATGAGCAGGTCGGTGGCAGCCTCGGGAGTCTTTGCCATCACACGGCTTGTCATCATCTTGGCGAAATTGTCGAAGCCCATGATGTGGGCCTTCTCGTTGCGGAGCTTCACGATCTCGCTGATCACGGGATAGTTGGAGTTGTCGCCATAGGAGGCGAGGTTGGTGTAGCCCTCATAAATGGCCTGGCGCAGGCCGCGATTGTCGGCATACTGGAGCACGGGAAGACGACTCGGAGCATGGAGTGTGAACACCCAGAGTCCGTTGAGGCCGCGGTTCTTGGCCTCCTCGGCAGCCATAGCCACGACGTTCTCGGGAAGACCGGCGAGGTCCTCCTTGTCGTAAACGATTACGGCAAACTGATTGGTGGCGTTGAGGAGGTTGCGATTGAATTTGATGTAGAGTTTTGAGAGTTCATCGTTGACTTTCACCAGTTCAGCCTTCTTCTCGGGGCTGAGGGCAGCGCCCTGCTCGGCAAACATTCGGTAATATTTCTCTGTGAGGCGTTTCTGAACGGGGGTCTGTTTCTGCTTGTCGCGATTGTCGTAGACGCTCTTGATGCGCTGGAAGAGTTGGTCGTCGAGCATCACTTTGTTGTTGGCGTCGTTGAGCATAGGGATTGCTTTCTCCGACATTTCGGCAAAATCCGGAGTGCCCATAGCCTCAAGGTAATGATAGAACACACCCTGCACTCTTTCAAGGATTGGGGAGAGATTCTCGAGCGGGAGAATTGTGTTGTCGAAATCGGGCATGGCACGGTTCATCGTGATAGCGCGGAGGTTCTGGTCCTGCTCCTTGATGCCGGCCTCGATTGCCGGGATGAAATCGGCAGTGGTGATCTTGTCGAATGTGGGGATTTCATACTTTGTTTCGTACGGCTTGAGGAAAGGATTCTCATGTGTTTCAGCCATGGTACTGAAAGATTGCGTGGCGAGCAGCAGAGCGCAGCACGCCAGTAGGGTTGTTTTTTTCATTGTTCTGAATTGCTTTATCGTAATTCTATTGATTAGTTCGTTTGAGTTGAGACAATTCGCGCAAGGCCATGATTTTGTGAATGCGCTAATTCACTGCAAAAATAGTCTTTTTATTTCCCTTTTGCAAATCCGGCTTTATTTCTTCTTTATCGGCGAAGGAATCAGCGGGCTGAGCCGGTGAATTCGAATTCGGCAATCAGGGGATAATGGTCGCTGGCCTTGAGTGTGCCCTTCTTCACGCTGAGCGCCCGGAGGGGCCCGCGATAAAATATCTGGTCGAGATGGAGCCAGAACATATGCTGATTGAATGTGATCATCGGTCCGAAACCGGTCTCCACATAGGCGTCGTGGAGGTCTTCGCCGCGCAGAAGGCGGTAGGCATAGGATTCGGGCACGTCGTTGAAGTCGCCGCAGACAATCAGTGGCAGGTCGATTCGGGCAAGGGCCTGGCGCAGGTTTTCCACATCCACCTTCCGCTTCTTCATCGATACCGACATCTTTTCGCGGATGCTCCCCTTCATCTCCGACATGCTCTCCTTGGCGCCGCGGATGGTCTTCATCTCCTTCACCACATTCCGCTCCTCTTCGGAAAGCATCGGGGAGCGCATGTGCATATTCACGAGCGCGAGCTTGCGCCCATTGATGTTTATCTCATAGAATGTGTAGCGGTTGCGGTCAAAGTCGGGGCTGCCTATTAGCGTTTCGGCGTCGAGGGTGCGCATCGGGTATTTGGAGAGCACTTTCGTGTCGCGTCCCTCCACGAATGCATGATAGGGATAGAGTTTGAAGAGGGTGTCGCGGAAACTCTCGTAGTTTGGAATCTCCTCCTCCTGCCAGCGCATCACTTCCTGGAGGCACACTATGTCGGCGCCGGAATTGATAACATATTCAAAGGCTCGGTTGCCCTGCTGGCCATTTTTCTGCTGCTGGTCGCGGCCGTGGAGGATATTGTAGGTGAGCACGGTAAACTGCCGGGCATCGGGCGTAGGATTCTTCGAGAGATGCAGCGGGGAGGCTGTGGTTACGGGGGAGGCGCAGATGATGAGGGTGAGGATTCCGATGCCGCCGGTGATGAAGCGCATGCAGAAAATCCATATCAGCGACACGATGAGCGTGGTGATGGCCAGATAGGGGAGACAGAGCACCATCACTCCCGGGAATGTGAAGAAGTCCGGGTCGAAGCGACCGCCATAAGCGGAGAAGGCAGTAACGGCGAAGAGCAGAAAACTCAGCACGCGCAGCACATTGCGCACTATAGGGGTGACAAAGGGTAATTTCATATTTTCTTGGAGATATCGTCAAGTTCGGCGCGCTCCTTCTTGGTGAGGGAGTTATAACCGGAGGTGCGCACCTTGTCGAGGAGGGTGTCGAGGCGGCCGGTGGGAGAGAAAGCGCGGGCCATCCGGCGTCCTCTGGCAAGTTCGCGGCGGCGGGTCAGATAGGAGCGCACGGGGTTCCATTTGTGTTTTGGAAGATACATATACAGGACGCCAAAGAGGCAACCGCCTATGTGGGCGCATTGAGTGGCCGCGGAGGCGCCCCCGGCAAAGAGCGTGAGCAGGATGGTTACAAGCGCTATCCATTTGAGTTTCACATTGCCAATCAGGAAGAGGCGCATCTCGAGGTTGGGGCACATGAATGCTGCGGCCGTCATCACCGACAGTACGGCGGCCGACGAACCGGCCAGCCACATCGAGGCGCCGAGTCCTGCCGATGCTGCCGCAAGATAGCATATACCGCCGAGGAGGCCGCCTCCGATGTATAGTTGCAGCAGCGCGCGGTTGCTGCGGAAATCAGTGACGAGGCGTCCGAACCAGAAGAGCCAGAGCGTGTTGAAGATGAACTGCAGCAGCGAGAACTGCGTCACCATATAGGTGGCGATGGTCCAGGGATGGAAGAGAAATTCCCTCCAGCTGCTGGGGAGGAGCAGAGCCTCGCGAAGCCACACATCGGAGGTATGCGCCAAAAGTGAGATCAGCGCCACCACCAGCACAAGCAAGGCAGTGAAGCAGTTAAGCCCGACAAGCCAGCCAAGCGCCTTATATTGATGATTGAAAACCGATAGCCTATAATTCAAAATTCAAAATTCAAAATACAACATTACCAGAAGCGATTTCCGTGGAGTGTGCCTGTCTTTTTCCAGTAGAGGAGCATCAGCAGGCCGAAGATCATGCCGCCGAGATGCGCGAAGTGGGCCACGATTCCGCCGCCGCTGATGCCGAGGAAGAATTCCAGCACCGCGTAGCCTATCACCATCCATTTGGCCTTGATGGGCACAGGGATGAAGAAGAGATAGAGCGGCATGTCGGGGAAGACGAACGCAAAACCGAGCAGCAGGCCGAACACGGCGCCAGATGCGCCAATCGTGACGAATGAGTTCTTGAATTCAGCCACAGCCGAGAGGAAATTGCCGTCGCCGGCAGCGAGCGCCTGGTCCACAACAGTCTTCATGTTGTCGTAGGTAAGACCGTTGAGACGTGCGATTGCCTCGATGTAGTCGTGCCGCCATGTGAAGGCCCACACAAGTTCCTGCGTCACAGCCGCCCCGATGCCGCAGACCATATAGAACATGAAAAAGCGCTTCGATCCCCACACCTGTTCCAGCGTGCGGCCGAACATCCATAGCGTGAACATATTGAACAGCACATGGAGCACCGTGCCCTGGTCGTGAACGAACATGTAGGTGATAAGCTGGATGGGGTTGAACTGGTCGGCTCCCCAGAAATGGAGGCCTAAATGGCGGATAATGCCATTGGTGCCGAATGCCGGGAAGATGATCTCCACGAGCCATATCAGCACGTTGATGATGATGAGATTCTTGGTGACGGGAGGAATGCTCCCGAAGCGCGATCCGATGTTCATTGATTATCGTCTAAATTTGAATTCATAGAAATTAACGCGAAAAAACGCTCTAAATGCACATCCCATGGCCCTAAATTTAACCTTTTTTTAGAGCTTGGGCAAAAAAAAATCCCAATTAATTTGTAAATCGATTTCAAAGCACTATATTTGTGGCTGAAAAAGGGGACTTTAACTCATCCGGTTGGAAGTACCTTTTGAAATAACACACATATCCCCGTAAAAGCTCCCTGCCGAGGTAACAGAATGCGATACTGCCAAGGCTGGAATTTCACAGACATTTTAAATTATAAACCCCAAAGTTATACAAAAATCATGAACAAGACTGATTTAGTAAATGAGGTTGCAGCAAAAGCCAATCTCAGCAAGACAGACGCCAAGGCAGCCCTCGACGCAGTGCTCGAATCCATCGCAGAGGCTCTCGTAAACGACGACAAGGTGCAGCTCATCGGTTTCGGCACCTTCGCCATGCAGGACAAGCCGGCCCGCACAGGCCTCAATCCCCGCACAAAGGAGAAGATTGAGATTCCCGCCCGCAAGGTTGTTAAATTCAAACCCGCATCCAACCTCGGCAAGTAATCTGCCGCAGCCAAGATACAAGAATACAAGAGCGTGACCTCCCGAGGCCACGCTCTTCATTTATGCTTTAATTATATCTTTAAGCCGCTCCGTTCTTTTGACCCCGCCGTTTTTTTAGACCCCATCCCACAAAAAATGTTAACGCAGGGGCGGCGTATTTTCGAG
>CAJLTZ010000112.1 GCA_905209725.1 uncultured Muribaculaceae bacterium | reverse complement strand
ATTAAGTCGTTTAGCGTCATTTCTCCCGTTTTTCGAGGTTATTCCAGAGATTTTTAGTAATTTTGCGGAAAATTCCTCTGAAAACATGGACATATCATATAAGTGGCTTAAACGCTACATAGACATTGAGTTGAATCCGCGCGAGCTTGCCGCTCTGCTTACATCTACCGGACTGGAATGCGACACGGTGGAGGAAGTGGAGACAATCCGCGGTGGACTCAGGGGCGTGTTGATAGGCAAGGTGCTTACCTGCGAGGCTCATCCCGACTCCGACCATCTGCATGTCACCACCGTAGACCTTGGCACCGGAGAACCGGTGCAGATCGTGTGCGGCGCGCCAAATGTGGCAGCCGGCCAGACGGTGGCTGTGGCCACTGTGGGCTGCACGCTCTATGACGGCGACAAGGAGGTGAAGATCAAGAAATCAAAGATACGCGGCGTGGAGTCGTATGGCATGATCTGCGCTGAGGATGAAATCGGCGTGGGCACTTCCCACGACGGCATCATGGTGCTCGACGAGAGCCGTGATGAAGCGCGCCCCGGCACCCCCGCAGCCAAATATTTCAACGTCGAGAGCGACTGGCGCCTCGAAGTGGAGCTCACCCCCAACCGCGTGGATGCAGCCAGCCATTTCGGCGTGGCCCGCGACGTGAAAGCCCGCCAATGGTGCGACCTCGCAATGGGAAAATCTTCCGGCGAATATCCCGAAATCAGCGTCCCCTCCATGGAGGCTTTCCACACCGACCGCGCCGACGGCGCCGTGAAGGTTAACGTCGACGACCGCGAGGGTTGTCCCAGATATAGCGGCGTCACCATCCGCGGCATCGAGGTGAAGGAGTCGCCCGAATGGCTGCGCAACCTGCTTATCGCAGCCGGCCAGCGCCCCATCAATAATATCGTGGATATCACCAACTTCGTGCTTCTCGGCATCGGCCAGCCGCTACACTGCTTCGACCTTGCCCATGTGGCAGGCGAGGAGATTCACGTGCGCACTTGCCCTGCCGGTACGAAATTCACCACTCTCGACGGCAATGAGCACACTCTCCATGAGGCCGACCTGATGATTTGCGATGCAGAGAAACCGATGTGTATCGCCGGCGTGTTCGGCGGCCTCGACTCCGGAGTCACCGAGTCAACACGCGACGTATTCATCGAAAGCGCTTACTTCAATCCCACACGCGTGCGCCGCACTGCCCGCCGCCACGGCCTCAGCACCGACGCTTCCTTCCGCTACGAGCGCGGCACCGACCCAAACATCACCGTCTATGCCGCACGCCTGGCCGCTTGCCTTATCAAGGAACTGGCCGGAGGTGAGGTTTGCGGAGATATCACCGACATCTATCCCGAGCCGATCGCTCCCGCAGAGTTCGATTTCTCTCTCGACTACTGCAACCGCCTCATCGGCAAGCAGCTCCCCAGGGATCTGGTGGTCACCATCCTGCGTGCGCTGGAAATCAGCGTCACCCCCACCGATAATGAGGATGTGCTGCATCTCTGCGTGCCCACATATCGCGTCGACGTGAAGCGTCCCTGCGACATCGTGGAGGAGGTGCTCCGCATCTATGGCTACAATAGTGTGGAGATAGCCTCAGACGCCCATATCTCAATCTCGCAGCGCACCGATGTGGACCGCAGCCACGAGATGCAGCAGATCATCGCCGAGCAGCTCACCGCTATCGGTTTCAATGAGATAATGAACAATTCGCTCACAGCGACCGCATATTATGAGGACTGCGCCGAATTCCCGGCCGACCATTGCGTAAGGCTGATGAATCCTCTGAGCGGCGAACTCAGCGTGCTTCGCCAGACGCTGCTCTTCGGCGGCCTTGAGTCGATTGCCCATAACGCCAACCGCAAGAACTCCGACCTGAAGCTCTATGAATTTGGCAACGTATATACCCTCGACCCCTCGAAGGAAATCACTAAGGAGCGTCCCCTTGCACCCTATTCGGAGCATCCTGAATTAGCGCTCTGGCTGAGCGGCAACATGCGCCGCGCCTCCTGGAATGTGCAGGCCGCCGAGGTCGATGCCTTCGACCTCATAGGCATCGTTGACGGCATCCTGCTGCGCCTCGGAGTGCCGCAAGGCATGCTTGTGCGTAAGCAGGGCAGCGATGGCATCTTCTCCGCCAAACTCGACATCGAGACCCGTCAGGGAAAACGCCTGGCATCAGTGGGCCTCGTGAGCCGCAAAATCCTTCACCGCTTCGACATCGAGCGCGATGTGGTATATGCCACAATCGACTGGAGTGCCCTCTTCAAGGCTGCTTCCAATGGCAATGTGACCTTCACAGAGATCCCCCGCACACAGCCCGTGGAGCGCGACCTCGCCCTGCTCGTCGACAAGAGCGTGCGCTTCGCCGACATCGAGGCCGCAATCCGCAGCGCGGAAAGGAAACTGCTCCGCTCCGTGGCTCTCTTCGACGTTTACGAGGGCAAGAACCTCCCCGAAGGCAAGAAGAGCTACGCTGTGAAGATGACAATCCAGGATATGGAGAAAACCCTGCAGGACAAGCAGATTGAGGCTGTGATGCAGAAAATCGTCAAGGCCGTCAAAGCCCTTGGCGCTGAATTACGGTAACAATTAAACAATACAACTACTATATAAATGGGAAGAGCATTTGAATATCGCAAGGCCCGCAAGCTGAAACGCTGGGGCAACATGAGCCGCACGTTCACACGCATCGGCAAGGAGATCACTATCGCAGCGAAAGCAGGCGGTCCGGATCCCGACACCAACCCGCGTCTGCGCGCCCTCATGCAGAACGCCAAGGCCGCCAACATGCCTAAGGATACGGTGGAACGCGCCATCAAGAAGGCTACCGATAAGGAGGCCGGAGACTACAAGGAGATTGTATACGAAGGATATGGCCCGCATGGCATCGCTATCGTGGTGGAAACCGCCACGGACAATAACCAGCGTACTGTGGCCAACGTGCGTAGTTATTTCAACAAGCACGGCGGCTCGCTCGGCACTCAGGGCTCACTCTCGTTCCTCTTCGACCATAAGAGTGTGTTCCATATCAAACCGGCCGATGTAGCACTCGACGAACTCGAGCTCGACCTCATGGACTTCGAGGCTGAACTCGAAGCCGAGGAGGATGCCGAAGACTGGATCATCTTTGGCGCTTTCGACCAGTTCTCCAATATCCAGAAATATCTCGAAGACCACTCGCTGGAGATTATCAGCTCCGAATTCGAGCGTATTCCTACCGACTATAAGGAGGTTACCCCCGAACAGCGCGAGGCCATCGAGAAACTTCTCGACAAATTCGAGGAGGACGAAGACGTGCAGAACGTCTTCCACAATATGAAGGAGGAAAACTAAGTATTACCTGATACTTAATAAGTCTGACCTAATACCTGCTTGATACCTACTTGGCGTAGGCACCGAGGGATGGGGCACCGGCCGACAGACGGTCGGTGCCATCCATATCTATGAGGGCCGCGGGAGTGACCAGCGACGCATCGCCGGCCTGCCTTACGGGTGAATCCTCCTTCAGCCTATAGTTGAAATAATAGATGGGACGGTCGGTGAGAAACATCGGGTCGGTGTCCCAGAGGCAGTTGAGGAAATTTTCATCGTCGCTGCCCGCGGATTTGAGCGACACATAGCGGAAGAATACCTCGCTGCCCGTAAGCGTGCCTTCGTTGATGTCGTCGGCAAGACCATAGATGATTGAATTCTCGAATGTGGCCTTCATAAGAGGGAGGTCGTTCTCAAGAGCCTGGTCGGGAAGCAGATGGTAGAGGCATAGCAGCGGGTTCATGATTGCCGAGAACAGGTAATTATTGGCAATGGTGCACTGCAGGAAGGTGTGTTCGCCTCCGGTGAGGCTCACCACAGCGTCGGCAGCCTCCGAGAAGCATGTGCCCGTGGCTTCCACTCTGGAATATTTGGCGCTCAGCACATTGCCCTGCGAATTATGCAGCCAGCTATTGAGCAATGTGAGTTTGGGCTGCTCCAGATTTGAGCAGGAGTCGAGCACAAGGCCCTCCACCGTGGAGCGCATGTCGACATATTCAAGGCGGTTGTTGAAGCTTTCAGGGGCAATCCTGATTCCCTGCCACTGGCCGGCGAGGATATCGTAGCCCACATCGGGAAGCACGTCGTCAAGGCGGTCGCCGCGAAGGTCGATCATCTTGCCCGGCTCACCCTTGGCCTCTATCCGGCCGCGGATATTGAGCGATGCGCCGTCGTGGAAAAGCACCTTGGCGCCGGGAGCGATGCTGAGTGTGGCTCCACGCTCCACCACCAGCGAGTCGAACACCACATAGGGCATGTCGGCCGTGAGCCGCGTGTCTTCGGTAAGCGTCTGCGCCCGAAGCCTCACCACGTTCTGGCCATAGGCTTCAACGCGCACAGTCTGCGTGACGCCATTGGTGACAAACTCCAGCTCATCGGCCACAAGATGGGGCTCCTTGCGCTCGTCTTCGGGGATAAAGCATTCGATGAATACATATATCGAATCGCGCCCGCGAATCTCCACATCGTGAAACTCACGGCCGCTCTGTCCGTCGACATTGAGCGAGAACTCCGTGTCGGCGCGCCTGAAACGGATCGAGGAGATGTTGATGCCCTTCTTCGCCTTGTTGTGAACAATAAGGCGTGCCGTAGGGGTGCCGAGGTCGGTGAATACGGTGTCGAAGTTCACCGTGTCGCGCGAAAAGGTGAGCGTGTCGGACGATGAGGTGGTCATCCCGTCGTTGATGCAGGAGACGGCCATTAAACTAATCGCGGCCACAAGGGTCAATATAAACAGGCGCATTGTATTCTTCATAATTGTAGAACGCTTTGCGCGCCAATTTTATTTCAGACTGATTTCAAGAGATGAAATACGTGATCATAGCCGGCGAGGCCTCTGGCGATCTTCATGCCTCGCAATTGATAAAATATCTGAAGGAATTCGACGAAGAGGCGGATATCCGCTTTTTCGGGGGCGACCTGATGGCCCGTGAGGCCCGTTGCAGCCCCGACCTCCATTACGACCAGATGAATGTGATGGGGTTCAGCGAGGTGTTCCGCAAGCTCCCGGCGCTTATCCGCAACCTGAAGCAGGCAAAGGCGCTCCTGCTCGATTTCCACCCCGACGCCCTCGTGCTCGTGGACTATCCCGGCTTCAACCTCACCCTCGCCCCATACGCCAAGAAACTCGGCATCCGCGTGCATTATTTCATCTCTCCCAAGGTGTGGGCCTGGAAAGAATACCGCGTCAAGAAAATCAAACGCTGCGTGGACAGGATGTATTCCATTCTCCCCTTCGAGGTGCCTTTCTATAAGAAGCATGGCTATGAGGTGAAATATGTGGGCAATCCCTCGGTGCAGGAGGTGGCTCACTCGATGGGCCATCTTCCGCCCAAGAAGCATTTCATGGAGCGACAGGGTCTTAAGGACGAACGCCCGATTATCGCGCTGCTGCCCGGTTCGCGAAAGAGGGAAATCCGCAACAACCTGCCGCTGATGCTCGAGGCGGCGAAGCGATTCGGCGATTTCCAATATGTGGTGGGCGCCGCGCCGGCCGTTCCCGAGAAGTATTACCGTGAGGTGGCTCAGGACCCGGGGCTGAAGGTGGTGTTCGGTTGCACGCCGACTCTGCTGAAATATAGCCAGGCGGCTGTGGTCACATCCGGCACAGCCACGCTCGAGACTGCCCTCATCGGCACGCCCCAGGTGGTGGTGTATCGCGCCAACGGCATGGCCATCTCCTATAAGATTATGGAGAAACTGCTGAAGGTGAAATATGTGTCGCTGCCCAACCTGATTGTGGGGAATGCCGTGGTGCCCGAACTGCTGGTGCATAAATGCACGGTGGACTCCATAGCCCGCGAACTGGCACCACTGCTGCAGCCATCCCCGCGCCGCGACTGGCAGATCTCCGGATATAAAAATATGCAGCGGCGTCTCGGCAATTATGTCGCTGCCGAATACGCCGCTGAATTAATCGTGGAAGACGTCAAGTCAAGTAATTAGACCCCATCCCATAAAAAATGTTAATGCAGGGGCGACCGATTTTTGATGCAG
>CAJLTZ010000111.1 GCA_905209725.1 uncultured Muribaculaceae bacterium | reverse complement strand
ATTGAATTTCAATAATTTCAAAGTGTTCTTATGATTTTTTAGTGGACACTAATGAGTAAATATATGTAATATTACAGTTTATGACACAATATCAATTAAAACGGGCTTACGAACCCGCTTCTCCGGAAGACGGCTTCAGGGTATATATAGACAGACTTTGGCCGAGAGGTCTCTCGAACGAGACTTTCCATTATGATTTGTGGGATAAGGATATCGCGCCGTCCACAGAACTCCGCGAATGGTTTCATGCGGATCCCGATAACCGATGGTCTGAATTTGAGACTCGATATTCCAAAGAACTGGAGACCAGCCCTTCGTTTGGGGCATTGCGACATCTTCTTGCACAGAAATCTGTAGTAACATTACTTTATTCATCTCATGATGAACGACATAACAATGCCATTGTGGTTTACGACTTATTGACAAAATAATCTCTTAACATATCCTCTACTTATGAAAATGTTCTGTTACCAGTGCCAGGAGACCGCACGCGGCAAAGGCTGCGAGATACAAGGCGTATGCGGAAAGAAACCCGAAACGTCTGCAAGAATGGATCAGTTGCTTTACATCGCCCGTGGTATGGCCATCGTAAACCGACAGTTGCGAGAGAAAGGCGCATCAAGCAAGGATGCATCCCGGTTCATCGTCGACGCACTGTTCACCACCATTACCAACGCGAACTTCAACAATGATATGCTCGACGGCTATATCTCAAAAGCCCTCGACCTGAAAAACGAACTCGAAGGAGAGTCGAAAAAGCGCAGCATGGAGCCTCCTTTCATGCCTGAGGTGTCGTATCATATCCCAAAGGAGGAATATGGCGTACATGAGGTAATCGAACACAGCGGCACTCTTGAAGAAGAAATCACAAGTGTGCTCCATGACAAGAACCCGAATATAAGAGGTCTCAAGCAGCTTGCCATGTACGGCTGCAAGGGTATGGCAGCCTATGCCCGCCACGCCTGTAATCTCGGTTATGAGGACGAAGACATATATGTCGTGATAGAGAACGCCCTTGCCGAGATAAGCCGTCCTGACATAAGCGTGGATGAGCTGTTTTCGCTCGTGCTCAATGTGGGTGACGGGGGTGTCAAGGCTATGGCTCTGCTTGACAAGGCAAACACATCGACCTACGGCAATCCCGAAATCACAAAGGTAAACATCGGGGTAAGGAACCGTCCGGGCATACTCGTGAGCGGTCACGACCTAAAGGATCTTGAGGAACTGCTCGAACAGTCAGCAGGCAAAGGGGTTGACATCTACACCCACTCGGAGATGCTCCCTGCCCAGAGCTATCCTTTCTTCAAGAAATTCCCCCACTTTGCAGGTAACTACGGCAACGCATGGTGGCGGCAGATTGACGAGTTCGAGACATTCAACGGCATGTTCCTCTTCACCTCCAACTGCATCGTGCCCCCGCGTCCGAAAACCACCTACATAGACCGCGTCTACACGACCGGTGTCGTCGGAATGCCCGGCACACATTTTATCCCCGAGGGGAAGGACGGCAAAAAGGATTTTTCCGAAATCATAGAGCGGGCGCAGACATGCCAGCCGCCGACAGAGATAGAGCACGGTGAGATTGTCGCCGGATTCGCCCATAACCAGGTGCTTGCTTTGGCGCCTAAGATTATCAACCTCATCAAAAGCGGTAAAATCCGCAAGTTTGTGGTCATGGCAGGCTGTGACGGCAGAATGCCCTCGCGCAAATACTATACGGAATTTGCGGAAAGGCTTCCTAAAGACTGCGTGATTCTCACCGCAGGCTGTGCCAAATACCGCTACAACAAGCTTCCGCTCGGTGATATCGAGGGTGTTCCGCGCGTGCTCGATGCCGGACAGTGTAACGACTCCTATTCGCTCGTCGTGATTGCCAATGCTCTCAAGGACGCTTTCGACCTGGAGAGTGTCAACGATCTGCCGATTGTCTACAACATCGCATGGTATGAGCAGAAGGCAGTGATAGTGCTTCTGGCCCTGTTGAGCCTCGGAGTGAAGAATATCCACACCGGCCCGACGCTGCCGGCGTTTTTCACCCCCGAAATTCTGAAAGTGCTTCAGGAGAAGTTCAATATAGGTACCATCGCCACCGTTGACGAAGATTTGGCTACCCTTATCGGTTGAAAGAAATGGACGGTCAGAATGTGAATCGGTTTATCCATAAATATGTGATAGCGGCGGCGCACGCCATCCTTTGGCTGGCAGCGCTGTCTCTTGCCGCATATTTCCATCTTGACCACGGATATTCGGCTGCCGAGGCGCTTCTCGGCTCCACGCTCATGGCATATTGTGCATATGTCTGTGAGTCCGGACTGGGCACATGGCGCGTGGCGGCCGCTGCCGGTGATGTTAGGATTGATTTCAGGAAGGCCGGATTGTGGGGATGGATTATCGTGAACATAGCGGTAGCAATAACCCTGTCATTGCTTTTTCTGAAATACCCCGAATGGTGGATATTGCTCCTCATCATACTTAACGCCGGATGGCAGAAATATATGAACGGGCGAATACCCCCGCGTTTGCAGGAAACCATCCAGTCTGTAAAGCTATGAAAATATCATCCGAACTGTTCCTCTGCCTCGGGCTTGTCTTTGCCGCTTTATATTTTCTGATATTCGGCATCGGCTTTGTCATCACTATGAAGATTCGCAAAATAAGAAACCTCTAAATAAATTTACGACATGTTCAGATTAAAAGACAGAATTCCATACGCTGACGGCTCCATAGCGAAGGAGATTGTCATGCAGAACCATAGCGGGCTTTCGCTCCTTATGGCAGTTGACAAGGGACTTGAGATTCCCACACATACGGCTAATGCCGACGTGCTCGTCCAGGTAATAGATGGGAGCATGGAGTTCAACATTGAGGATAAAGTACTTGAGTTGAAAGAGGGTGATGCGCTCACTATGACACCGGGTGTGAAACATTCCTTAAAGGCTACGGAACGGTTCAAGGTTCTTGTCACAAAGCTCAACGCATGAGCACGGCATCGTTCGGTCTTCAGGCATCCTGTGGGTATGGATTCCCCGGATGCCTTTTCTTTTTGAAACATCTATATTCGGAATATCAGACACATATGTTTCGGGATAGTCAACGTTGAAAAGTCATAATGTGCTACAGAATAGACAATTGTCCTATAAAGTATGCGTTTACAAAGGTTGACAAAAGTAGTCAATTTGAAAATCCATCGAAAAATTATAGCTCCTATGAGCTTCCCGGTCGGGAGAACCGTTTTTCGTGCAAGTGACCACTGCGGACACGAGGGAGTATAAGGCAAGGGTGCAGTCACCGCCGGAAAGCACGGCGACACTTGCCGTTGCTCCCGTCCGCAGTAACTTTGCACCGAAAAACCTCTCCGACCGGAAGCGCAAAGGGACTATAGCCAAAATAAAATTTGACAGAAAGTCTTATTATTGAAAGATTTTCATTAATTTTGTGGAAAACAATCCCGCTATGGAGAATCGTCCGACCAATAGACTCCCGGGCCTGTGTTTTTGTACCAGCAAAGTTAGCTGTTTTAACTAAGATGTGCAAACGGCCGATACGAGGTCATTATCGATTCGTTTGAAAAAGTGTAGCACATCCTCGGTTATTCGTTTGAAAAAATGTAATGGAGGCATGGTTATTCGGTAGAAAAAGTGTAACTCTTGTTCTACTCAATTGAAGAATCCAAGCCTTAAAAAGAATTTAATCAATCCTCTGCGTATTCGTAGTAGATGTCCCACAATGTATCCGGAAAGCCATATCCACAACACTCCACAGACTTAATCATCTTTTTCATGCGTGGCGAGTATTCTGACATTAGTCCGTTAGATGATATTAATTTGACCGCTTTGTTGAAATTGTTTTCAAGAGCGGTATAAAACGGATCGTCGTAATCGCCAAATTGAGCAGTCAAGCTGCATCCTTGTTCCACATAGTAGAGCATCAGGTCCGCAATGGCATGTGGGTCAGGTACAAGTTTCTTGAATGAGGTTATCAGTTTATTGCATTCTCTGAAACTCGGATCTTTAGGCCAGTCGTTACGACCAAAGAACTGATTGCGGATTGCCTTCTTGTATTTTTCAAGCTCGGCATCGCTATTGGGTTCCATATAGAACTCAAGCCATGCGCTCGCTTCCTTGCTCGCATCGTATAACTGGAACATAATATCGACAACCTGTTCTTTTGATAGAGCCGACATATATTTTCTTAATTTTGCTTTTGACATTTTGGTATAAGTTAAATTGATATTATTCTGATAATCTGTTGAAACGGTTTATTCGCTCGTTTAAGATGCGGACATAATTGCGTTTCAGTTTGTCGGTGAGAAAACTGCGGTCAACCAGTTGCTTTGCACTTTCAGGGAAAGCGGTGTATTTGTTTAGGATTCTAACAATGCGTTTCTTTACCAAACCAATCTTCTCTCCGAATTTCTCAAAATCCAGACGGCAGGGATGACCGGTTCTATCGTAAACGTCGCTCTTTTCTATATCAGAAGACAGTCCGCCGTCAAGACCGAAGTCATCGCCATTGACATGCAGGCTGGTATTGATAAGGTCGTAAGCAGGAGCCAGACGGTAATCGTGCCCGGTCAAAATCAACGAGAAATTTTTAAGGTGGTCATCGCCATTGGCATAAATGTAATTGAAGACCACGAGTTCAAAGAATCTCTCCATATCAACCATCCACGCGGCGACATTTGCCCTAATCGCTTTGGCAATATCCTCATAGCAACCGTTGTATTTGAACTGGAGTCCGGCAGTCTGTTCATTCTTGCCTATTATCGAGGCGAAATCTTCCATCGGGAGTTTTGAGCCGTCGGGGAGGATGTCGAAACGGCGGGTAATATATACCGATTGACCTTTGGGCGTAAAACATAGACCATTCGCTGCGGTCTGTATGCCGTAAATCTGTGAGGCAATCTGCATCGTAAGATGTTCGTTTGCGGGAATCATCTTGCGGTCACGAAGAGTCTTGTCCCACGGTGCAGGTTTCAATATATGCGTAGAACGCTCATTATCGCCTGCTATATTGATTGCATCGGCATTTATTATGGCCGGGAATTTTTCCTGAACGCCTGAAACCGATATGCGGTGCATGGCATCCGCAATCTCGCCGACATTCCGGAACTCGTCAATGTCAAATCCAAGTATCGGATTCACTTTTGTTTTACCAAACAGTAATTTGGCGGCCTTCAGGCTATAAGTGTCAAATCCCTCCGCAAGGGAAGAAGGACAGTTCTTTAGTTCAATCATTGGTAATTCTCCTTACATTAACGGCTCCAATAAAATCTCTGTCGGCCATCGCTTCGAGCAGTCCGAAAAAATCCTGTTCATCAATTTTCAGCGAGCGGCATATCACCCTGCGGTTTGCTCCCTCCGGAATCATATTAGAGAAGAAGGGGAACAGATGCTCAGAATAAAAAGCATCGGTTCTTTTGGGTAACGTCGTGGAAATCGGGGGCATGAGGGAGTCAAGATAATCATTACAATATTGGAAAGAATATCCGATTCCCGGATGCTGCTCTGTCAATATCCCCGCTTTTATTTCATTGAAATATACCTCAAGCTGTTTCATACGGTCTGCCTTATACGATATTCAATTTCAATGCCAAGAACATCAAGAATTTTCTTCACGGTGCTAAGTGCGGGATTACCCTTGCCACGCTCAATATCCTTGATTGTGGCAAGACCCACTTGCGACATTTCCGCAAGATCTTGTTGAGTAAGAGCGAGAGTTTCTCGCCGCTGTTTCATTATATCCATCAGTTCCATGGTCTGACATAATGAACTTTTCTGCAAAAATAAGGAGAATTTCTGAAACTGCCAAACGAAAGTATAATAAATCATACTTTTAGTTACTCTCACTCTACTTAGCTTTGATATTGACTGAATGAAGTATGATATATAGGACTTTTGGCCTATTGGAGAAAATAAATATAACTTTGTTTGTATTCGATAATTTCGATGCTAAGATATAAAAAATCTTTAAGTACATGACAAAAATTTGAAGACATCGAATTTTGGGGTATAAGTCGGTCG
>CAJLTZ010000110.1 GCA_905209725.1 uncultured Muribaculaceae bacterium | reverse complement strand
TGGTTTCAGCCCAGTGCCGCACGTTAAGGCACCCTATGAATAATGTAGGTTAATTGCATATTTGCGGCATAAATACTCATATAACGCAATATGACAAATTTGGATTATACGTCAAATTACGACATCCTTCAACTGCTTTCAAGACGTATGAAGGAGTATCGTCTGGCTGCAAGGTTAAGCCAACGGGAATTTGCGGAGAAAACAGGAGTAAGTTATACAACCATTTGTCGTTTTGAGCAAGGCAAGCATCCCAATATTTCCCTGAACAACTTCATCTCGCTGCTGCGGCAGGTGGGAATGGAATCACGTATGGAAGATGTGTTGCCGGAATTACCCGTGCCGCCGATGGCTCTACGGGAAATAAACAAACTCATACCAAAAGAGTCCGCCGCCATGATACCGTCGATTAATGTAATTTTGTGGGGCAAACCGGTCGGCACACTTGTTGAGACAGGAACCGGTCGCAATCGCCAGATCTGTTTTTATTATGATCCGTCGTTTATTCGGAATGGTATTGACATCGCTCCTTTAAGGGCTTCTATAAATGGAATTGTTGCACAAAAAGGAATGCCAATATATCCTGAAAAGGAGAAAATGTTTGGTGGCCTTAATCAACGTCAACCCCGTATCTGGAGAATGTTATTCGGGACACGTAGCAACTGACTTACCCGGGTTTACACCCATGATTATAAAATTTGATGAGCATATTGATTTGCCGACAACACGTATTGAATATGCTTATTATCTTATGGCACAAGAAGCCGGTTTGCACATGATGCCGTCGCGACTACTTGAGGGTAAATCAGAAGTTCATTTCCTAACTCAACGGTTTGACCGCAATGGCAATGAAAAGTTGCACGTCAAGACACTTGCTGCCATGAATCCCCTATCAACTTCCTATGAGGATCTATTTGCCCTAGCACGCAAATTAGATCTACCGCAAGAGGATATTAAGCGACTTTTCCTCCAAACAGCTTTAAATTTCATGGCTGGTAATGTCGATGACCATAATAAGAATTTTAGTTTTATAATGAATCGTAAAGGGAAATGGCGAATGGCACCGGCTTACGATTTTACCTTCACAGTGGACCCTTCGGCACCTTCTTATGTCAATAGACATTCCATGACACTTAATGGGAAAGATCATGATTTATCGGCACATGATTTGCTCGAACTGGCGTCTTCATTTGATATAAAGGGCGCTCGCAAAATATTGAACACAGCCCGCGAAGCCGTTGGGCACTTTGCAGAACTCGCCAAAACAGTAGGTCTGACTTCAGAGATGACGGACATAATCATCAAAAACCATGATTTGTTATAACACGATCTAACACCTATACCATAACATCTGTGCAACTGCTGTAAAAAAATTAGCAAAACTGATATTTATTCAGTAAAAAAGAAGTACCTTTGCAGCATACACTTCTCCGCCCCCCTTGAGATTAAACATTCTCAGGGTGGCTGAAGAGTATATTCATATTCAAAAGTTTACACAAATATTTCTTACAACCTTTCCAATATCATGAAAAAATTCCTTTCCATTGCGCTTCTGCTTATCTTTGTTATCATTGGCGTTAGAGCCGAAGTCATTGAACCTGATAATTTTATATGGGATGGAACGGGAAGCATATTCGACAATGTACAGGCTGATGAAACCGGCACATTCAAAGGGACCGTAAAGGATGCTATATATTCTTATAGCGGCATGAATCACCAATTCTTCCAACCAATATATCACGGTCTGGTAGTAGGCCACTATACAAAGGGCTCTCTCAAATCGCTCAATGTAACGCTTTCTTCAAAAACCTATCCTTTCACCATATATTTCTCCAACTCGCCCTTCACATGGGACAATCTTGACTCTGCGTCAGAGAAAATCTCATTGGATCAGACTGTCAAAGGCAAATATTCTGTCACAAATTATGAAATTGTCCCCGAAGGCAAGTATAAATATGTGGCGTTCGCCATAAAGGATCCCAATGAGGCATCAGGAGCATATGGGTCTGTAACAAGGGTTCAATTCAACTGGTCCTATTCCGAGGCCATTCCGACTCCATCCTTCAGCATCGCACCCAACAGCGACCTTATAGCAGGCACAATCGTCAAGGTGATCAAACCGGCAGATGCCGATAAAATCTTCGTCAATATCAATGGTGGCGAGTTTGTCGAATTCAGCGGCGATGCTGAAGCCCCAATCACAGAGGATACAATGATTACGGCCTATGCCATGAGCGAAGGCAACAGATCGGAAGAGGTAACGGCATTCTATTCCGTGGAGGAGACAGGTGAGAACATCGATGAAATCAATCCCTTCACCTTCTTTGCCTCCCCCGGCAACTGGTCGGATTATGATGAAACCGGTTATGTATCAGCCACTTCTTCAGGCAATCAATACAGATACTATGGCACTTTCAAAAATCATGCCGGCGCCGATCCCAAGGATGGCAAACTGCCTGGCGTGTTTAATCTCACAAAATCCGGATACTATCTGACCAACGTCGGCACCGCCACACGCAGTGCGGAAAATGACCAGCTGTATGCCTTGAAAGTGGAGAGAGCAGCCGGCGATAATACCGGCATCCTGCATGTGGCTTTCAGCGACACACCATTCGACTCTGCTCCCGACCTGTCGGAAGCAACTTACGCCACAGTAAGCAACGACCCAAATGTGAATGCAGACTACAACTTCAGCCAGAACATCTCAGTAAAAGAAACATTCGCTTCTAAAAATATCGACAAGGGAAGCGCCGGATACTTCGCGATTTTCCCGGGCAATGCAGCAGGCGCAGAAGTGCCGCGAGTGGTAGCGACATACAGCAATATCCTCACCGACATCGAAAACATTGCGACTGTAACAGGTGAAGACAGCACCACGCTTTACGACCTGAATGGGCGCAGGGTAAACAGCAGCTACCTGCTGCCCGGCATTTATATTCGGCTGCATAAGGGTAAACCGGAAAAATTCATAGTACTGTGATACAAGCCGCAGCAACAACTGGAAATGAAAAATATTGCTATAATCGGGACGGGGAATATGGGGTCGGCAATCGCGGCTTCACTGCGTGAGCATGATTCACACATTATTTGCACGGCTGCCTCTCAGCAGACTTTGGAACGAGTCAAAGGCGAGATGCCTGACGTTGACGTTACCACCGATAATGTAGCGGCTGTAAAGGACGCAGACATGATAGTGCTGGCCGTGAAACCCTACATCGCCCCCGGTGTGCTGGCAGAGATTCGCGACCATATCCGTGCCGGCGCTGTGATAATATCCGTGATTGCCGTGTTGTCTATCAAAGAATTGCAGGAAGTGCTCGACAGCGATTCCAAGAGTCTGAAGATAATCAGAGTCGTGCCCAACACCGCAATCAAATATGGCAAGAGCGCCACATTCATCGCCGCAGCCGATAATGTAGACAAAGATATCCTTGCTGAAACCACGGAGATCTTCAACCGCTCAGGAAAGGCGTTTGTAGTGAAAGAGAAAGAATTGGCAGCCTGCACAGCCCTGGCATCCTGCGGTATCGCCTATTTCCTGCGCTTTATCCGGGCAGCCGTGGAGGGAAGTGTGGAATTGGGGATGAAGGCAGGTTTTGCAACGGAAGTTGCTGCGCTCACAGCCGAAGGAGCGGCGGCACTCCTTGCAGATGGTTCACATCCGGAAGTCGAGATTGACAAAGTGACGACACCCGGCGGCATCACTATAAAGGGACTGAACGCCCTCGAGGCCAACGGATTCACCAACGCCGTAATCGCCGCCCTCCGCGCCTCCTGCATAGCCTCCGAGTAGTCGCAGAGAGACAGCCCTAATTACGAATTATTGCAACCATACAGGAAGCAATCCGGTTGATGGGAGTTGAACACCCCTATCGACTGGAGGAAGGCGTGTATCGTGGTAGAGCCCACAAACTTCATCCCTCTCCGGCGCAGATCTTTCGAAAGCGCATCGGATATCTCCGATGTTGTGGAGGTATGGTCGATTATCGGCTCCTCCGGACAGAATTTCGAGAGATAGGCATCAAACGAACCGAACTCCTCCTGAATCCTCTTGAACACAGCGGCGTTGTTGATTGCCGACTTGATTTTCGCCCTGTTGCGTATTATATGGGGATTAGTCATTAGTTGTTCAATCCTGTCCTCATCAAAAGCGATAATGCTGTCGCGGTCGAAACCGGCGAACGCACTGCGGAATGCCTCCCGCTTGTTGAGAACGCACTCCCACGAAAGTCCTGCCTGAAAACTTTCCAGAATCAGCAGTTCCAGCAGACGCTCGTCATCATGCACCGGCCTACCCCACTCCTCATCATGATACTGAACATACAGCGGATTATTAGGATTCGCCCACCAGCACCGTGTCAATTTCTCCTCATGTTTAACCATACATTTCCAATCAGTTACAACCTAAATTCGCGAATCGCGAATTCGCGCATTCGTATAATATTGTCACAGCAAATATAATGAATATTTGTTATCTTTTTCTTATTTTGTGCATATAACAATTCATGATTTTATTATCTTTGCAAAATACAACCTATCTTTTACAATATACCCAGGATGAACCAACTGCAGAAGTATACTTGGCTGATTGATACTATCAGACGCGCCGGAAAGATTTCTCATAAGGATTTATCCGACAAATGGGAAAGGAATAAGGATATGAGCGACGAACGGCCGCTGGCCCGCGCTACGTTCAACCGCTGGCGAGATGCCATTCTCGAACAGTTCGGCATCATCATCGATTGCCAGAAACGTGGCGGATATCTCTATTTCATCGCTAACCCGGAGGATATCGACGAGGATAACCTCAAGAAATGGATGCTCGATTCTTTCGCTGTCGGAAACCTTATCGGCGAGAACCTCTCGCTGAAAGACCGCATCGTGATCGACGAAATCCCTTCAGGCCGCTATTACCTCACTACCATCCTCGAGGCGATGAGGGAGAACCGTGTGGTCCGGATCACATATCACCCTTTCCAAAGTAAGGTAAGTTCCACGTTTACAATCGAGCCGTACTGCGTGAAATTGTTCGAAAACAGATGGTATGTGTTAGGTCGCTCCAATCGCTATAAAATCAAGATATATGGTCTCGACCGCGTGGAGGAGGCGGAACTGACTGACGATACTTTCAAGATGCCTAAGGATTTCAATGCAGGCGAGTTTTTCTCGGCATATTTTGGCGTGGTGATTGGTAACGGCGAAAAACCGGAACGGGTCGTGATTCGCACCACGGAAGAGGAGAAACACTATCTCAACTCACTTCCTTTGCATCATAGCCAACGCCTAATCAAGGACTATGGCGACTATGCCGACTTCGAACTTTTCATCGCCCCTACCTACGATTTCATCATGAAATTGCTTCAGCACGGCTCATGGCTGGAGGTGGTTAGTCCGCAGTTGTTTCGCGAAAGAATGGAGGAATGGATATCGGAAATGCACAACCTGTACACACGCAAACCCCGGAAAGAGAAATAAAGCACCGCTTTATGCAACCGAAACACCCCCGACAGTTGTAGCGAGGCGCAATTTACAAAATGAAGTGCTATTCGTCGTCCGACTTCCAAGAAGGTTCTTCCAACCAGCAGGAGGATATATCTGAAGACTCAATCCTTAATGGCTTCATAGATGAGAATATCTGTGGAGAGAGTGCTTCATGCATTGTCTACCGCATGCACTGGCAGGGATGGCGGGTGGCCGTAAAACGCTTGAGGGCAGAGTATCGCACGGCGCCGGAATATGTGGCGGCATATCGGAAGGAATATCAACTCGGCCAGCAACTGAAACATGACGGCCTCCCCATATACCGGGACTTCCATAAAGGTTCCAATGAAGTCTATATCGTGATGGACTTCATTGACGGCATTTCCCTAAGCGATTTTCTCGAAACTGACACCGGGCAGGTATATTTCAGTTTTGCGGAGAATGTCAAGCGATTCCTAACCCAATTATTGGATGTAGTCTCCTATCTGCATCGTAAGCATTAACTGAAGTACACCTTTTGGAGGTTGCAGTCGTGTTGTAATTTTG
>CAJLTZ010000109.1 GCA_905209725.1 uncultured Muribaculaceae bacterium | reverse complement strand
TTCCTCGAAAATACGCCGCCCCTGCGTTAACATTTTTTGTGGGATGGGGTCTAAAGGTGAGTCGACGACATTGGTCGGATTGGCGCTTTTATGAATAATTGTAGATAATATCGGAGGGGGAATTGCCAGCTATTTGAATTTTTTTGTTAATTTTGCGGAAAACACGCACTCAACGCGCTTGAAAGGCCCTGCTTTTCCCGCATTAAGGCCTTGGCAATACTGAGATGCCTCGATTCCTATAGCCCGAAATATGGTAAAGAAAACCCGCGACAGATTCATTGAGGTGGCCCGTTCCCTTTTCGCCAGAAAGGGAGTGGAAAACACTACCATGAACGATATCGCCGCTGCCTCCGACAAAGGCCGGCGCACCATCTACACCTATTTCAAGAGCAAGCGCGAAATCTTCAACGCCGTGATTGAAACGGAGACCGACGACCTTCTGCGCAACCTCCGCATGATTGTGGCGAAGCCAATATCGCCGGAGCAGAAACTCTACGAATATGTGGAGACAAGGCTTGAGACGATGCGTGAGATTGTGAGCCGTAACGGTTCGCTGAGGGCCGGATTCTTCCGCGACGTGCGAAAGGTGGACCGCGCCCGCGCCGTAATCTCCAAGAAGGAGATCTCCATGCTCATCAACATCCTTCAGGAAGGGGTGGATTGCGGTGACTTTGAAATCCCCAACGTGAAGGACTGGGCTATTCTTATCACCAATGCAATCCACGGCATTGACGTGCCATATATCCGAAACTCCCTTTCCGAATATGGAATCGGCAAGGAGGATGTGAAGCGGATGATGACTGAGCTGGTGCTTAAAGGCATAAAGCGCAGATAAATGCCGACAACAACAAACAATACAGATATAAGAGATAAAACAATATAGAGATGAAATTACTTGAAGGAAAAGTCGCCGTAATCACAGGCGCAGCCCGTGGCATCGGCAAAGAGATTGCCCTGAAATTTGCTTCCGAGGGTTGTGATATTGCATTCACCGACCTTGTAATCGACGAGAACGGCAAGAAGACCGAGGAGGAGATTGCCGCCTATGGTGTGAAATGCAAGGGCTATGCATCTAATGCAGCCGATTTTGCAGCCACAGAAGAGGTGGTGGCAGAGATCAAGAAAGACTTCGGCCACATCGACATCCTCGTCAACAATGCCGGCATCACCAAGGATGGCCTTATGCTCCGCATGACCGAGCAGCAGTGGGACGCCGTGATAGCAGTCAACCTTAAATCGGCTTTCAACTATATCCATGCCGTTCTGCCCATAATGATCCGTCAGAAATCAGGCTCCATCATCAATATGGCATCCGTGGTAGGCGTTCATGGCAACGCAGGCCAGGCTAATTATGCAGCTTCGAAGGCAGGCCTTATCGCCCTCGCCAAGAGCATCGCCCAGGAGGTAGGCTCACGTGGCATCCGTGCCAACGCCATAGCTCCCGGATTCATCGAGACAGCCATGACCGCAGCCCTTCCCGATGAAGTGCGTGCCGAATGGTGCCAGAAAATTCCTCTCCGTCGCGGCGGAAAGACTGAGGATATCGCCAATGTGGCCACATTCCTTGCATCCGACATGTCGGGATATGTCACCGGTCAGGTGATTCAGGTCGACGGAGGCATGAATATGTAATGAAAAAATACGCAGTGATAGTGGCCGGAGGCGAAGGTCTCCGCGCCGGAGGAGATTTGCCCAAGCAGTTTCAGTTACTGCTGGGCATTCCTATGTTATGGTGGTCGGTCCGCGCGTTTCACGCCGAGGATTCGGCCACCCATATCATTCTTGTGCTGCATCCCGGCTTTTTCGACCTCTGGGATACGCTCTATGCCGAATTGCCGGAGGCCGACCGCCGGATAGAGGTCACGCTGGTGGCGGGAGGACGTAGCCGCAGCCATTCGGTATTTAACGGGCTGATGGATATCCCCGACTCAGAGGAGGCGCTGATAGCAGTCCACGACGCAGCGCGTCCTTTGGTCAGCCCCGAACTGATTTCAAGGGCATGGCAGTGCGCCGCGCAGCATCTTGCCGCCATCCCCGCTGTGGCCGTCACCGACTCTCTCCGCCAACTCGACGCACCCGACAGTGTGCGCTCACATGCTGTGGACCGCGCTCTCTTCCGCGCCGTGCAGACGCCGCAGACATTCCGTGCCGACGTGCTCAAGCGGAGTTTCCGCCTTGCCAATTCTGATGATGCCGTCGAGGCGGGCAAAGCGTTATTCTCCGACGAGGCATCCCTTGTGGAGGCCGCCGGCTATGAGGTCAGCCTCTTCGAGGGATCGCCGATAAATTTGAAGGTCACCAATCCGCGCGATCTGCTCATCGCCCGGACGCTGATGGAAAACAGTTAGTGCTCATCCTCGAAAAAAAGTGTTCTTTACCACCGACATCAAATATCTGAAAGGGGTAGGCGAGGCGCGTGCCAAACTCCTTGGTGAGGAATTCGACATCCACACCTTCCGCGACCTTGCCTATTGCTTCCCGTTCCGCCATGTGGACCGCAGCCGCTTCTATCATATCCGCGACTTCAGCGGGGAGATGCCTTTGCTGCAGATCCGCGGCCGCTTCCGCTCGTTCGAGACGGTGGGGGAGGGTGCTCGCCAGCGACTCATGGGGCTCTTCGATGATGGCGACCGGCTGATGCTGGTGGTTTGGTTCGCACGCGTCCGCGACATTCAGAAGGCCTATACCACCGGGGTGGAATATATACTCTTCGGCAAACCGCAGAACTATCAGGGCAACTGGCAGATGGTCCATCCCGAGGTCACCCGCCTCGACCCTGAGAATCTCCCGAAGGGTTTCTGGGGCGTATACAATCTCACGGAGAAGGCCCGCAAGAAGGGTTACACACCCAAGACCCTCGGGCGCATTGCCCGCAATCTTATCGACCATCCCGGTTTTGCCACTGTGCCCGACACTCTTCCCGAGGAAGTGCGCCGCGAATATCACCTGATGCCGCTTGCCGACACCATCCGCAATCTCCATTTCCCCGACGACAGCGACTCTCTTCAGTGCGCCCGGGAGCGGATGAAATTCGAGGAACTTTTCTATCTGCAACTCAATATCCTGCGCTATGCCCGCGAAAGAAGCGTGCGCATCAAAGGAATACCGTTCCCCACAATCGGTGAGAAATTCAACCGTTACTATTCCGAATGCATACCTTTCCAGCTGACGGGAGCACAAAAGCGTGTGCTCCGCGAGATAAGGGCCGACATGCGCTATGGCAGGCAGATGAACCGCCTCATCCAGGGCGACGTGGGGTCGGGAAAGACGATGGTGGCGTTTATGTCGATGCTGATGGCTGTGGACAATGGTTGTCAGGGGGCTTTGATGGCTCCTACTGAGATCCTTGCCTCGCAGCATTATGAAACATTGTCGGAATGGGGGGAAAAGATAGGCCTCAGGGTGGAATTGCTCACTGGCAGCACGCGCTCCAAGAAGCGTCGCGAGGTGCTGGCCGGATTGGCCGACGGCTCAATCCATATCGTGGTCGGCACGCATGCGCTGATTGAGGACACGGTGGTGTTTCATCGTCTTGGCCTTGCTGTGATTGATGAGCAGCACCGCTTCGGAGTGGCGCAGAGGGCGAGGATGTGGAAGAAGGGAGAGGTGGCGCCGCATGTGCTGGTGATGACAGCCACACCGATTCCCCGCACACTGGCGATGACCGTCTATGGCGACCTGGATGTAAGCGTGATAGATGAATTGCCGCCGGGGCGTAAACCTGTGGAAACATATCTGCGTTATGATAATAACCGCATGGAGGTGAATCGGCTACTCGGTCGTGAACTCGCTGCCGGAAGACAGGTCTATGTGGTATATCCGCTTATCGCGGAGAATCCTAAGCTGGAGCTGAAGAGCGTGGAGACTGGTTTTGAGCGAATCCGTGGCTTGTTTCCACAGTATGAGACAGTCTGTGTGCACGGTAGGATGAAGGCCGATGTGAAGGAGGCTAATATGCAGCGGTTTGTGTCGGGCGAAGCGCGCATCCTTGTGGCCACCACTGTGATTGAGGTGGGGGTGAATGTGCCTAACGCCTCGGTGATGCTGATCGAGAATGCCGAGCGGTTCGGCCTTTCTCAGTTGCACCAGTTGCGCGGACGTGTGGGGCGTGGCAGCGACAGGAGTTATTGCATTCTTGTCACTAAGGCCGAGACCGGTGGCGACACGAAGAAGCGCCTGCAGATTATGGCCGACACGAGCGACGGTTTTCTGATTTCGGAGGCCGATATGCGCCTTCGCGGTCCCGGCGATATGGAGGGCACGCAGCAGAGCGGGTTGGCGTTCAACCTGCAGGTGGCCAATCTAGCCACCGACGGCCAGATTCTCAACATTGCCCGCGAATGCGCCACCCGCATCCTCGATGCGCATCCGGAACTACTGGAACGTCCTGCTGCGTCATCGGCCGATGATGCGGAGCAGAATGGTGCGAGGGGAAATGCAGGAGAGGCCATGCATCTGTCGCAGATGGGAGTGGCCACGCTGCGCTCGGAATTGCATTACCGGTTTGCCAAGACCATCAACTGGAGCCAGATTTCCTGAAGTGATGGTGCTGTGCAGGCTTCCGGCTAATTTTGTTTTCTTTTGAAAGTGTTTGTATATGAGAGAGAAGGAGTTTTTGCCGTTAGTGGCTGATAAATTGGGAATTGAGGAGTTGAATCCTATGCAGACCCGGATGATGCAGACATCTTCCGAGGGTCGTGACATTATCCTGCTGTCGCCCACCGGGAGTGGCAAGACCCTTGCGTTCTCTCTCGCCCTTCTTAAATTCCTAAAGCCCTCTACGGGGAGGGTACAGGCTGTGATAATTGCCCCCTCGCGCGAACTGGTGATTCAGATTTCCGGTGTGTTGGGTGCGATTGCCTCCGGATTCAAGGTGACTCCGCTCTATGGGGGCCACAAGGTGGAGGATGAGGTGAATTCACTTGCGGCGGGCACTGATATCATCGTGGCTACGCCGGGGCGTCTGCTCGACCATATGCAGCGCCGCAACGTGGAGTTGCTCCCGACGCGTATCCTTGTGCTCGATGAGTTTGACAAGAGCCTCGAACTCGGTTTTGAGAAGGAGATGAAGAAGATTGTGGAGAGGCTGAAGAATGTGAGCCGTGTGATATTGACTTCTGCCACACGTGCCGACATCCTGCCGGAATTTCTGTCGCTGAATAATCCTGTCACTCTCGATTACCTTGGCGGCAATGAGCGCCTGCGGAATAGGATGCGCGTGCACCGCGTGGATTCCGATGCCAACGACAAACTGGACTCCCTGCTGCTTCTGCTGCGTAATATCGCCGCGAAGGGGGATGGCGTGCAGAGGATGATAATCTTTGTGAACCATCGTGAGAGTGCCGAGCGTGTGTCTCAGTTCCTGCAGAAGAAGGGGATGCCGGCGGTGTTGTATCACGGCGCCCTCGACCAGCGCGACCGCGAGAAGGCGTTGGCGATGTTCAATAATGGCACGCGGCCTCTGCTTGTGGCCACCGACCTTGCGGCGCGTGGCCTTGACATCCGCGATGTGCGGGGAGTGGTGCATTATCATCAGCCGCTCACTGCCGAGACCTATACCCACCGCAATGGCCGCACGGCGCGTGTGGAGGCTGAGGGCGACATCTACGTGCTTGTAGGGCCCGAGGAGACGGTTAAGGACTATATCTCGTTCGACGATACATATCGCCTCGATAATGAGTGTGTGGCTGTGCCGGCCACAACCGGAGACACGATTTATGTGTCGGCTGGAAAGCGAGAGAAGATATCGCGAGGCGACCTGTTGGGATTCATCGTGAAGCAATGTGGCATACCGGCGGAGGCAGTAGGCAAGATAGATGTCTACGACCACTATGCGCTTGTGTCGCTGGCCAAGGGCTACGCGCCGGAGGTAGTGGCCGCCTGCAAAATCCACAAAATCAAAGGCTCCAAGCGCCTACTCACCCTCCTGCCTTAAAGGAAAAGGGAAATTGCCTTTGAATATATGATTCCGGGAAATTGCGGGAAAATTGAGGATGGATTTGGATGTATGGGTTTTAGACCCCATCCCACAAAAAATGTTAACGCAGGGGCGGCGTATTTTCGAGG
>CAJLTZ010000108.1 GCA_905209725.1 uncultured Muribaculaceae bacterium | reverse complement strand
AAGGCTGAAGGTAGGAGCGGGAAGTACGTCGGAGATTACAGGCAGAGAGAATGTAGCTGTATTGTCTTTACGGTCAGGAATAATCGAAGTAGCAATAATCTCAAAGGTCTGACCGGGAACAGCTGTTGCAGGAACGGCTACCTCAACGGGATTTGTAGTGCCGGTCACTTCATCACCAGCAGTCACAACTGTACCATCTGCATCCTTAAGATTGTACTGATACTTGATATTTGCATTTTCTATAGGCTCGAAAGGTTCACCCCAATTCGGATTTCCTGTGCCAACAGCTACGGAAACTTTTCCACCGGCGAATACATATCTATCATTATTATTAAGAATAGGAGCGGGAGCGTCAGCCATCTCGAGGGGTCCATAAATAGTCTCTGCAGGCTCGGAATCCTGACAGTTTTCACGAACACCGACAGCCACGAATTTAACCATAGCGCCGGCGCCTCCGGGCATCGGGATGCTGATGGAACGCTCGTCGTATGTCTTGGAAAGGTCAGAAACAAGTGTATAGTCTGTAGCGCCCTCCTCTTTCACGTAAACCTCGAGTTTAATCTTGGCTCCGGAATAAGGGAGACGTATATTAACATTACTTGCGTTTGTTACAGGCGTCTCGTAGCATTCTATAATAGGCTGGGACACCTGATATACCGGCATCTCGCTTGTCCAGTTTACTATTACATTGTAATAGCAATCACGTGTCTGGTTGAAGTAGAGATACTTTGACGGTGCGAGGGGTTTGTGAACCACCTGATGGTCAGTCATACTGATCCAGTCATCATAATCTCCTGCCGTACTGTAATTTTCAGATGTCAGTGCCTCTGCTCCGAAAGCCATCTTTACCTGATTGCACCAGTTATCACCCTTCACCTCAACGCTCTCAATCCACATATCCGGAGCCGGCTCGGAAACTGTAAAGTAACCGTCGGTATCGAGCATCCACCAGGGATTGTCAACTTGAGTATAACCGCCAACCATCTTGACGAACTTGTATTTGGCACCATTTTCAAACACGAGTTCGCAATCTGGATTCACTACAGGAGTGCTGTATGGTGAGTTGTATGTGAAGTCGGGGAACTGGGCCTTGAAGGCTGCAATGTTGATGTCATCTGAAGCAGTGGTGGGTTCTGATGAGCCTCCGGCCGTGTCCCATGTAAAGTTAAGTGAATCAAAATTAGCAGTGTCAGTGGCATCAGCTGCCAGTCTCACAAATACATATTTGTAATCACCGGTTATCTCCACTTGACTATTGGAATACAATTCCGCAGAAAAAGGAGCGGAAGCACAGTTATCATAAGTAAGGGCTTCATTGGAAGCATATACCATTACAAAATTCTTTGTACCTCCTTCTCTTTCAACCATTGTAATCTTGTGACCTTCGGCTTCACCAGATACAAATGTGTTGTATTCTTTATTGAACCAAGCCGCCTTAAAGCCATTATACATACAAAAACTGTATGTGCCGACATTACCATTATACGTACCAGTATAAGTGGTAAAATTAGAAGGAGACTCGGCGAGGTTCTGATAGGTGAACGTATCCACCACCGGATCTGCATGCAATCCGAAGGCTGAGAGAGCCAGGACTGCCAAAGTTAAAAGTTTCTTCATATATGAAAGGTTTTAGGTGTCTTTTCCCGACTCGCAATGGAATCGCGAAAAAACTGGTTATGGTCATTATGGAATTTCCGGATGTTATTGATGTTATTAATGTTATTTGTTTTGGATATAGTTACTTTGCGTCAAAGTCATGCATTAAAAGTTAAAGCATTATAATCAGCAAAAGTAATCAATAATGCAAATTTAAATAAAATTAATTAATAAATCAAAATCGATTGCAAAAAAAAGCCCCATCCCACAAACAGTCGCCGAGCGACTGCATTGCATATTGTCCGGGCACAGCACTGCCTTCGCTGCGTGCTGTGCCCGGACAATCATCACTCTCTGCAATGCAAAAAAGGCAGCGCTGCTAATGCAGCGCTGCCTCATATTTCTCAGTGTTGAATCCTGACTATAATTCAAAATTCAAAATTACATCAGAGTTTCGGGCCGGCGGCGGCGAGACGCTTGCCGGTTTCGTTGGTCTCGAACTTCTTGAAGTTGTCGATAAACATCTGGGCGAGTTTCTTGGCCTTCTCATCCCATTCTGCGGGGTTGGCGTAGGTGTCGCGCGGGTCGAGGATCTTGGGATCCACGCCGGGGAGCTCTGTGGGGATGGTGAAGTTGAAGTAAGGAAGCACCTTTGTGGGAGCCTTGTCGATGTCGCCGTTGAGGATGTCGTCGATGATGCCACGGGTGTCGCGGATCGAGATACGCTTGCCTGTGCCGTTCCAGCCTGTGTTCACGAGGTAGGCGTGTGCACCGCTGAGTTTCATCTTCTTCACGAGCTCCTCAGCATACTTTGTAGGATGGAGCGAGAGGAATGCCTGGCCGAAGCAAGCCGAGAATGTCGGGGTCGGTTCGGTGATGCCGCGCTCTGTGCCTGCGAGTTTTGCGGTGAAGCCGGAGAGGAAGTAATACTGAGCCTGCTCGTGGTCGAGGATAGCTACAGGAGGAAGCACACCGAAAGCGTCGGCGCTCAGGTAGATAACCTGCTTTGCAGCCGGGCCCTTCGACACGGGCTTAACTATATTCTTGATGTGATAGATCGGGTAGGACACGCGGGTGTTCTCTGTGACGCTCTTGTCGGAGAAGTCGCAGGTGCCGTCGGGGCGAACCGTCACATTCTCGAGGAGAGCGTCGCGGGTGATGGCGTTGTAGATGTCGGGCTCGCTTTCGGGGTCGAGATTGATCACCTTGGCGTAGCAGCCGCCCTCATAGTTGAACACGCCCTCGTCGTCCCAGCCGTGCTCGTCGTCGCCGATGAGCTTACGCTTCGGGTCGGTGGAAAGAGTGGTCTTGCCTGTGCCGGAGAGGCCGAAGAAGATGGCTGTCGACTTCTCGTCCATGCTTGTGTTGGCAGAGCAGTGCATCGAGGCGATGCCGCGCAGGGGGTTGAAATAGTTCATCATCGAGAACATGCCCTTCTTCATTTCGCCGCCATACCAGGTGTTGATGATCACCTGCTCGCGCTGCTTGATGTTGAAGGCAACCACAGTCTCGGAGTGGAGACCGAGTTCCTTATAGTTCTCGCATTTAGCCTTCGAGGCGTTGAACACCACGAAGTCGGGCTTGAACTCCTTGAGTTCCTCGTGAGTGGGGCGGATGAACATGTTGGTCACGAAGTGAGCCTGCCAAGCCACCTCCATGATGAAGCGGACGGCGATGCGGGTGCTCTTGTTGGCGCCGCAGAACACGTCAACCACGTAGAGGGTCTTGTCGCTGAGCTCCTTGACAGCCTTCTTGCGAAGTTCGTCCCAAACCTTTGTGCTGATGGGCTTGTTGTCGTTCTTGTATTCGTCACTTGTCCACCATACGGTGTCCTCTGTCACCTCGTCTTTCACGAGATATTTATCCTTAGGGCTACGGCCTGTGTAGACGCCTGTGAACACATCCACAGCGCCGAGGTCGGTGAGATAGCCTTTCTCGTAACCCTCGAGGGAGGGGTCGAGTTCGGCCGTGTAAAGATCGTCGTAGGAAGGGTTGTGAATAATTTTCTTCACATCTTCGATGCCATACTGGCTGAGATCCAATGTTGCCATAATTTTTTGCGTTAAATTATTGGGTATGAGTAATTTTTTGAAGTTCCTGTAGTTGATTGTTCTACCTTGGGATGCGGAAGAGATGATAGTTCTCCCGCAGGTTGGAGAGGAGGGAATCATTCTTCTCCACATGGAAGTTTTGGGTTATCTTCCAGGGTAAGATTAATATATAAACAATCCTGAATACCTTTCGGGCTGCAAATTTACGAAATTTATTTTAAATTAGCATTCAATAACCCTAAAAATTAAGGAAATTTTTCTTTAATCCGCAGAAAAAGACAATTGATAAGGCAGTCGCTCGCGACTGGGGAGGGGGATATATACGAAAGCCGCGCACAGCACTTCGCTGACGCTCAGCGCTGTACGCGGTTAATATGCAGGGCAGTCGCTCCGCGACTGAAATTACTTAGAGATGTTGGGGGCGGTGTAGGTGCGGGCACCGAGCTCGCGGTCGATCTGGAGGATGCCTACGCCCGACTCACCGACGAGGTTGAGGTTGTCGATGATCTCCTGCACGTTGGCCTCTTCCTCTACCTGCTCTGCGATGTACCAGTTGAGCATCTGGCGGCTCGCGTAGTCCTTCTCCTCCTCGGCGAGTGCGTAGAGGTTGTGGATGCGCTGTGTCACGCTCTGCTCGTGAGCCAGTGTGTCGGCGAATGTCTCGCCCAGGCTGCTCCAGGATGTCTTCACTTCTGTGATGGGGGCAAGGCATACCTCGCCGTTGCGGTTGTGGAGATAGTCCATGAAGATTTCGGCGTGTGCGAATTCCTCACGGGCCTGTACCTTAAACCAGTTGGCTACACCCTGACGGCCCTGTCCGCGCCAGTAGAGCGACATGCTCAGGTAAAGATATGCCGACCACAGTTCGGCGTTGATCTGATCGTTGATGGCCTCAGCCAGTTTTTTCTCGATATTCATATGTCTATAGATTTTGCAGGGATTTCTCCCTTGGGTTGTCTTTATTTTGGATAGCAGTAACCCGGGAATTTTTGATGATTCTTCAGTTGCGCTTTTCGGTTTGCAAAATTAATGATAATTTTGCAGTTGATGGAAGAAAACAGGAGAAAAATTTTGGTTACGGGTGCCGGAGGAATGCTTGGAGGCTACCTTCTTCCTCTGCTTGAGGCCGACTGCGGAGCGGAAGTGGTGAGGTATGGCCGCGAGGAGTTTGGCGCCGATGCACCGATAGGTGAAGTTGACACGGTGTTTCATCTTGCGGGGAGCGAGGAGGAGAGCGACGCGGATATAAATGAGTCGCTTACACGCGAGTTGATCTCGCGCCTCGACGCGGCTCCCCCGCGCGCGTTCATATATGTAAGCAGTTGGCAGGTCTATTCTGCCGATGCGGGCGAGGGGGTGGATGAGAGCCGTGGCACGTGGGGCTCCACGGAGGCAGGCAAGTCGAAACTTGCCGCTGAGCGGTTGCTGGGCGCCTGGGCAGAGCGGCGCGGAGTGGCGCTTGCCATCGCAAGGCCGGCGCGGATGTTTGGCAATGGGGTGCATGGCGACACGCTGCGGCTCTTCAACCGGGTGATCCGCGGTCATTATGTGCATGTGCGGGGCAACGACGCCAAGACCTCCGCAGTCACCGCCCTCGACTGCGCCCGCGCACTTACGGCTATCGCCGGCGAGAGGGGGATCTTCAACATCTCCGACGGCAGGGCGCATAAATGGATATCACTTGTGGAGGCGATGACGGCGAATGCCGGCGTGCCTCGGCGCATGTGGCATCTGCCTGAGAAGTGGTGCCATGCCATCGCAGGGCTCTTCCCCTATCTGCCCATCGTGAAGGAGACTCTTTCCGAGAAGGCTTTGCAGCCTTTCTCGCAGACGCTCGTGCTCGACAACACGCGCATCAGCCGCCTGCTCCCCGCCGGCTTCTACAATACGGCAGAGGTAATCGCCCGGCGAGACCCGAAATACCCCTACAATAATGTTGAATTTTGAATTTTGAAGGTCGAATTTGTGGGAGCTTCCTTTGATTCATTCTGAGAGGTCGAAGATTGTGTGTCGCCGGCCAAGGGCCGGTGAGGCTGTTCGCTTTCAATCATTAATCATTAATCAGAAAAGTGTTGATACAAAAGATACAGAGATTCTGCGGGATGGCTGGAAAGACGCTGGCATCCCTCATAAAGGTGCCGCTGATGTCGGGACGCCCTACCTCGCGCTCGCACGAGCGCCGCGACGCCATAATCATAATGGGCAATGGACCCTCGCTGCGCGATGCCATCGAGAATCATCTCGATGTGCTTATGAAATATCCCCGCATGGGGGTCAACCTCTCCGCTCTTGCCCCTGATTTCAAGACGCTGCGCCCCGATTACTATATCCTCGCCGATATCGCTTTCTTCCTTAAGAACAAGACGGGGAAGGTACCGGCGCTCTGGGAGGCTCTCGGCGCTGTGGACTGGCCGATGACGCTCTTCCTCCCGGCAAAGGCTCGCAAGATGCCGGAGGTGAAGCGGTTGCCGGCGAATGTCACCGTGAAATATTACAATCTCACTCCTGCCGAGGGTTGGCATTTCATCACGCATCCCCTCTATGATTCCGGTCTCGCGATGCCACGCCCGCGCAATGTGCTGATTCCGGGAATCATGAACGCCATGAGGGAGGGTTTCACGAGGATAGCGCTGATTGGTGCCGACCACAACTGGAGCCGCACGCTCTGGGTGACGGAGCGCAACAGGGTGGTTTCCGTGCAGCCCCATTTCTATAAGGACGATGACGCCGAACTGCGCCGCGCCGAGGAGATTTTCGCCGGCGTGCATATCGCGGATGTATATGAGAATTACGCCATTGCGTTCCGCAGTTATTTCGACGTGAAGCCCTATGCCGAGCGCAAAGGGGTGGAGATTGTGAATGTCACCCCGGGGTCCTTCATCGACGCCTTCCCGCGGCTGCCGCTCGAACAATTCTGATTGGCAGGGCATTTTTTAATTGCGCGGAACGGATTCGCACAAATTTAGACCCCATCCCACAAAAAATGTTAACGCAGGGGTCGCAGATGTGCCT
>CAJLTZ010000107.1 GCA_905209725.1 uncultured Muribaculaceae bacterium | reverse complement strand
TGCATCAAAAATCGGTCGCCCCTGCATTAACATTTTTTATGGGATGGGGTCTAATATATTTCAATGATGCATGATTCAGATATCGAGACTCATCCATGGCCGCCATACATTCCGCCCCATGCGCGTGTATTGCTCATGGGCACTTTCCCTCCGCAGCCCCACCGCTGGAGCATGGATTTCTATTATCCCAACCGCACAAATGATTTCTGGAAGATAATAGGTCTGATATTCCTCGGCGACCCATTCGCGCTATATGATAAGGAAACCAAAACTTATCGCCTCGACGAAATCCGAAGCCTTCTCGACAAGGAGGGTGTCGCGCTCAACGATACCGGCCATCGCATCCGACGGCTCAAGGGGAATGCGTCAGACAAATTCCTTGAAATCATAGAGCCTGTGGATTTGCAGGGGCTGTTGACCAGGATGCCGGATGTTACGGACATAGCCACCACTGGTCAGAAGGCCGCTGAAGTGGTGGCACAGATCACGCAGACGCCCGTTCCAAGGCTCGGAGAATATGTAGAGAAGGATGGCCTGCGCATCTGGAGGATGCCATCCACCAGCAGGGCATATCCATTGCCTCTGGAGCAGAAGGCCGCTTCTTATCTCCGGCTTTTTCAGGCGGCAAACCTCCCCGGTCTGAGCAAAGCACACTCGGAAGGGGTCAAATGAACGCTGTTTTGTAAAAAATTCCGCTTGAAATTTGGTTTGATTTGTCGTTTGTATTAATTTTGGCATTTGAATGGGAAGTGTTGTGTCGCGGCACCTCCTACATCTTGTTGAAACTTAAATCTAATCAGGAAAATATATGGAAGAAGAGATCAAAACCACCTGTCTGCATGACCGTCATGTGGACCTTGGTGCTCTTATGTCGCCTTTCGCAGGCTATGACATGCCCATCCAGTACAAAGGAATCACTGAAGAGCACAATGCCGTGCGTCATCATGTAGGCGTTTTCGACGTATCTCACATGGGTGAGGTCAGGGTAAAAGGCAAGGAAGCCGAAAAATTCGTGAACCATATCTTCGTCAATGATGTGACGGGTGCCCCCAACGGACAGATCTTCTATGGCATGATGTGCTATGAGAATGGCGGCACAGTTGACGACCTTCTCGTATATAAAGTAAATGATGAGGAGTTCTTCCTCGTGATCAACGCCAGCAACATCGACAAAGATGTGGCATGGATCATGCAGAACGCCGAGGGCTTCGACGTGAAAGTCACCGACGAGAGCCTCTATTACGGTGAGGTTGCCGTGCAGGGACCCGAGGCTGAGAAGACTCTCATCGAGGTGCTTGGCATTCCCGCAGCCGATATCGCATTCTACAATTTCAAGACTCTCCACATCGATGGCGAGGATGTGATTGTGAGCCGCACAGGTTATACCGGTGAGGACGGCTTTGAGATCTACGGAAGCCACGACTTCATCCGCCGCACATGGGACAAGCTCATGGCAGCCGACGTGCAGCCCTGCGGTCTCGGGTGCCGCGACACTCTCCGCTTTGAAGTGGGTCTTCCCCTCTATGGCGACGAGCTGTCTGCCGACATCACTCCTATCGAGGCAAGCCTCTCGATGTTCGTAAAGCTCGACAAACCCGAATTTATCGGCAAGGAAGCTCTCGCAAAGCAGAAGGCTGAGGGCGTGAAGCGTCGCATCGTGGGCCTCGAGCTCGAAGGCAACGCAATTCCCCGTCATGGCTATCCTGTTGAGGTGAACGGCGAGCAGGTGGGCGAGATCACCACAGGCTATCGCTCCATCTCTACAGGCAAGAGCGTGGCTATGGCCATGATCAATAAGCCTTACGACAAACTTGGCACTGAGGTAGAGGTTCGCATCCGCAAGAAGACCTTCCCCGCCAAGGTGGTGAAAAAACGTTTCTACGACAAGAGTTATAAGAAATAAAACAACAATAAAAACATAAGCACAACATGGCAACAGTTAAGGAAGACAGGCGCTATGCCGAGTCGCACGAATGGGTAAAGCTTGATGGCGACATCGCTACAGTAGGTATCACAGATTACGCACAGCACGCTCTTGGCGATATCGTATATGTCGATATGCCGGAGGTTGGCGACACAGTGGAGGCCGGCGAGGTGTTCGGCGCCGTTGAGTCGGTGAAGGCTGCCAGCGACCTTATCTCCCCCATCAGCGGAGAGGTGGTTGAGGTTAACGAAAACCTCGAGGATGCCCCCGAGAGCATCAACGCTGACGCATTCGAGAACTGGATTATGAAAGTAAAGGTAAGCAACGCCGCTGAGATCGAGGCTCTTCTCGACGCAGCCGCTTATGCTAAACTTTGTGAAAATGAGTAATCGTTATATCCCTCACACCGAGGAGGATATCGCGCAGATGCTTGAGAAGATCGGCGTGAAGAGTGTCGACGACCTCTTCGCCGATGTTCCTTCCGACGTGATTTTCAAAGGGGAATATGCAATCCCCGAGGGAATGTCGGAGATTGAACTGCGCGAGCATTTCCGCAAACTGGCCGACAAGAACCGTAACCTCACCGTCTTCGCAGGCGGTGGCGCTTACGACCATTACAGCCCCAGCGTGATCCCTCACCTCCTCGAGAGAAGTGAGTTCTATACTGCATATACACCCTATCAGCCCGAGATTTCGCAGGGCACGCTCCAGTATATCTTCGAATATCAGAGCATGATCAGCGAACTTACCGGACTGGAGGCAACGAACGCTTCGATGTATGATGGCGCCACTGCCACGGCCGAGGCTATGTTTATGATGGTGGCATCTTCGCGCAAGCGCAATACGGTTGCCATCTCCGAGACAATCAGCCCCCGCGTGCTCAAGGTGGTGAAGACTTATGCCCACTTCCATGGTGTCTCTCTCGTGGTGATTCCCGAGAAGGATGGCGTTACCGACCTCGACGCTCTCCGCGCTGAAATCGCCAAGGGTGAGCTCGCCGGCATCATTCTTCCGCAGCCCAACAAGTATGGCATCATCGAGGACTTCACAGGCATCGCCGACGAGGCTCATGCCCAGAAGACCCTCTTCACCATCAATGCCGATCCCTCCGCGCTCGCAGTGCTCCGTAGTCCTGCAGAGTGGGACGCCGACATCGCCTGTGGCGACGGCCAGTCGCTCGGTATGCCGCTCCAGTTTGGCGGTCCCTATCTCGGCTACATGTCCTCAAGCGCCGCGCATCTCCGCAAGATGCCCGGTCGCGTGGTGGGCGCTACTGTCGACGCCAAGGGCAACCGTTGCTATGTGTTGACCCTCCAGGCCCGCGAACAGCATATCCGCCGCCAGAAGGCCACCAGCAACATCTGCTCCAACCAGAGCCTCATGGCGCTCTATGCCACTATCTATCTCGCACTCATGGGTGAGAATGGCCTGCGCGAGGTGAACCGCCTCTCGGCTGATGGCGCTCGTTATCTCTACGACCGCCTTATCGCTTCCGGAAAATTCACCGATCCCTTCAAGAAGCCCTTCCTCAAAGAGTTCACCCTCAAGACTGACCTCGACATCGACGCTGTCAACAAGCGTCTCGCCGACAATGGCATCATGGGCGGCCTCAACCTTGGAAACGGCCTTGTAAGTTTCGCTGTCACAGAGAAACGCACCAAAGCTGAAATTGACAATCTTTTAACCATCATGCTCGGGGAGGACAAGAAATGAAGGAATACGATAAACTGATTTTTGAGATTTCGCGCCCCGGAAGAAAGGGCTATCAGCTTCCCGCTGACAATTACGGCAAGGATGCCCTCGCCGCAATTCCCTCTGATCTTCTCCGCAAAAACGCTCCGGAACTCCCGGAGGCTTCGGAACTTGATGTGGTGCGCCATTACACTAATCTGAGCAATAAGAACTTCGGCGTTGACACCGGCTTCTATCCCCTGGGTAGCTGCACGATGAAGTATAACCCGAAGATCAATGAGGAGCTCGCCGCCATGCCGGAGTTTGCCTCCCTGCATCCTCTGCAGCCTGCCGAAACCGCCCAGGGCGCTCTTGAGCTCTATTATAATCTTCAGCAGGCCCTCGCAAGCCTTTCCGGCCTCGAGGAGTTCACGCTCAATCCTTTCGCAGGTGCTCATGGAGAATTGACCGGCCTCATGGTGATGCGCCAGTATCACATGCTTCGCGGCGACAACAAGCGCACTAAGGTGATTGTGCCCGACACAGCTCACGGCACTAACCCTGCTTCCGCCATGGTTTCCGGCCTTGAGGTGGTAGAGGTGAAGTCGCGTCCCAATGGCTCGATCGACATCGAGGACCTTAAGCCTCTGCTCGACGACACCGTGGCCGGCATCATGATGACCAACCCCAACACAGTGGGTATGTTCGAGACCGAAATCAAGGAGATTGCAAAACTCGTGCATGAGGCAGGTGGCCTGCTTTATTACGACGGTGCCAACTTCAATCCCCTCCTCGGCAAGGTGCGTCCCGGCGATATGGGCTTCGACATCATGCACATCAACCTGCACAAGACTTTCTCGACGCCTCACGGCGGCGGCGGTCCCGGTTCAGGCCCTGTAGGTGTCGCCAAGCATCTTGTGGAACTTCTCCCCGCTCCCCGCGTGGTGAAGAAGGAGGATGGAACTTTCGCTGTTGTCACCGATGGCGACAAGAGCCTTGGAAGCATCTCCACTTTCTTCGGCAATTTCGGAGTGATGATGAAGGCTTATGCGTATATCCTTACGCTCGGACGCGACGGCATCCGCAATGTAGGCCCCATGGCCACACTCAATGCCAACTATATCAAGGAGTCGCTCAAAGATCTCTATAAACTCCCGATCAATGGAGTGTGCAAGCATGAGTTCGTGTTCGACGGCCTGGCCGACAAGTCGACCGGCGTCACCACTCTCAATGTGGCAAAGCGTCTTCTTGACTTCGGATTCCATGCGCCCACAATCTATTTCCCGCTTCTCTTCCATGAGTCGATGATGATCGAGCCCACTGAGACAGAAAGCAAGGAAACGCTTGATGAATTTATCGATGTTATGCGCCGCGTGGCCAAGGAGGCTGCCGAGGATCCCGAAACGGTGAAGGCTGCTCCGCTCACAACCTGCATCTCGCATCCCGATGAGACATCTGCAGCGAAAAATCCCGTGCTCAGTTATAGAGATCTCAAGAAGTAAACGGGGTTAAAATGAAAGATTGATATCAAAGGTCATGCTCCCCATTGAAGGAGGGCATGGCCTTGTCTTTTAAAAATTGCTAATTAATAAAGATATGCATACAGACCTTATTATAATAGGTGCGGGTCCCGGCGGTTATGAGACCGCTCTTGAGGCTGCACGCCGCGGCATGAAGGTGGTTCTCATCAATGGAGGACAACTCGGAGGCACATGCCTCAATGAGGGCTGCATCCCCACAAAATGTATGGTGAAGGATGCTGCTGTGGCCGACCTCTGCCGCAATGCACTTGAGTTTGGCGTGAAAAGCATCGATTTTGAAATCGGTTTCAATAAGATCATTGAGCGTCGCGACGCTGTTGTGGCTCAGCTTCGCCAGGGCATTGACGGCCTTCTTAAGCGTGCAGGCGTCACTGTGGTGGAAGGCATGGCGCAGTTCAAGGATGCCTTCACAGTGACAGTAAATGGTGAGGAATATGATGCCGAACACATCATCATCGCCACAGGTAGCCATTCGCGCTCCCTTCCTATTCCCGGAGCCGACGCTGAATGGGTGATGGATTCCTCGGATATCCTCAAACTGGAGTATGTGCCCGATAGCCTTGTGGTAGTGGGCGGTGGCGTGATTGGCCTTGAGTTCGCCTCAGTGTTTGCAAGCCTCGGCACGCATGTCACTGTGGTGGAATATATGAAACAGATTCTTCCTCCCTTCGACAGCGATATTGCCAAGCGCCTGAAGCAGAGCCTTTCAAAGCGCGGAATCGACATCATCACCGGTGCGGCTGTGAAAAAACTTGAGCAGCGCGAGGATTATAAGATTGTCACCACATATGAGAGCAAGGGCAAGGAGCAGGAGGTGGTTTCCTCCACAGTGCTGATGGCTGTGGGCCGCGGCGCAAATGTGGAAGGACTTAACCTTGAGGATGCCGGGGTGGCTTATTCACCCAAGGGAATCCCCGTCACAGACGATATGCGCACGAATGTCGACCACATTTTCGCTGTAGGCGATGTAAATGCCCGCATGATGCTCGCCCATGTGGCTTCCTATCAGGGCCTTCGCGCCCTTAATGCCATTCAGGGCAAGAGCGATGAAATCCGCCTCGACGTGGTGCCTTCTGCAGTGTTCCTGAATCCGGAGTGCGGCATGGCCGGCCTCACGGAGGAGCAGTGCAAGGAACGTGGTCTTGAAATCACCATAGGAAAGAGTTTCTATCGTGCCAACGGAAAGGCACTCGCCGCCGGTGAACCCGATGGTCTCTGCAAACTTATCTTCGATAAGAACAGCGGTCTGCTTCTTGGAGCCCATATTATGGGCGCTGAAGCTGCGCTTATGGCTCAGATGTGCTCCGACTTTATCACAGCCGGCCGCACTCGCCAGCAGATCCGCGAGACTATCTTCGGCCATCCCACACTCGCAGAGGTGGTGCTTGCTGCCGTTGAAGCCGCGGAATAAGTAGTAAGTAATAGAAACTCGCTTAAGAATTGGATGGGTTGCAAGGCTCTAAATAATTAGACCCCATCCCATAAAAAATGTTAATGCGGGGGCGACCGATTTTTGATGCAGCTCAGCAAGTTGAAGAGGGAGCGATGCGGGCA
>CAJLTZ010000106.1 GCA_905209725.1 uncultured Muribaculaceae bacterium | reverse complement strand
ATATCTGCGTAGGTTCATCCGGCTACTACCTCAAACCCGAGACTCTGGTGTTCACAGCCACAATGGAAGACAAAACAAAAAAACAAAGTCGCTAATCCGTGAAACAATCCCCCCTCATACTGCTCGCCATAATCCTGGGGCTGAGCCTCGGGGCATGCCGCCACCGTGAAATACTTTGCGGCGGCTTCATGATGGACGTGCACATCCAACTCGACTGGACGTACGAGCCCGAGGCCGACGTCGCCGTAATCGACGCCGCCCTGGTGCCAAACGTTGGCGCGGAGCTGTTGGTGGGCAAACGGTGGTCGGCCCGGGGCGAGTACATGCACGCCTGGTGTGGCGGCGGCAACCGCGTGTGGCGCATATACGGCGGAGATGCCGAGGTGCGCTACTGGTTCGACAACAGCGAGCGCCACGTACCGATGGAAGGTAACCACCTGGGCGTGTTCGCCAACCTGTTCACCTACGATTTCAAGCCGTACAAAAACAAAGCGGGCATTCAGAGTCCCGATTACAGCTACTTCGGGCCCACGAAGCTCGATGTGTCGCTTGTGAGGGTGATCGGCTGCGGTCTGGCGTCGGGTCAGCGTTTTTCCATCACTTTGCGTGTGCTGCCGTCGCTGTAGCGGATGATGTTGATGCCCGGAGCGGGGGCGTTGAGGAGGCGTCCGTCGAGGTTGTAGCGGGCTATCTCCACAGCCTCGCCGGAGGTCTTCACGGTCTGCACGCCGCTTATGTCTACGAAGGGTTCGCCGGAGGTGTATGCCGACGAGTTGCTGTTGAGGAATTTGCCGGTGCGGGCGTCGCAAATCACGGCTATTACACGCAGGTAGTCGGGCTGGGTGAGCACATCCTTAGAGATTCCCTCGAGGCTGAATATATAGGAGTGGGAGTAGCTCTCTCCGGCCACGATCTCGGCGGGGATTGAGCCTGCGAAACCATCGAAGTCTGTGCCTGCAATGGCCACATCGTTGAATACGAGACCCTGCATTTTCGCGCCGCCTTCAAGGAACATGCGTCCTATTTCATTGTCCATATAGGGGTATTTCTCGATAGTCTTTCCCGAGAAATAGTTGTTCTGTTTCCAATCCGGGCTGCTGAGATTGTCGGCTATGAGGAGATAGCTTACGCGGTAGTCGGCCCCGGTGTGGTCTTTGATGAAGCGTGTGGTGGATGTGGCGCGGATGGCGTTGTGGCTGTCGTCAGTCCATTCCACCTTCACTTCCACTTCCCCCTCGGGGATGAAATTGCGGAAGTTGTCCCAGTCAGTGAAGATGTCCTCGAGGTTGATAGAAGTTGAGCGGTTGATGTATGCACCCGGATATCCGCTGACGTAGTTCGGGGTATTGCCGTCCCACGACATAGGGTCGTTGTTGTGGTATGCAGCAGCGATGAAGCGGTCGCCTTTAAGCTTCTTCATCATCTCGAGAGCCATATATCCGCTGGGGCACCATCCGCACCATAGGCCTGTGTATTCCTCTACGAGAGGACGGTTGACAGGCATGAAGAGATATATCTCCGCTGTGCCCTCAGTGGCGGCGCAGTCCGCGCTCATGCCGTTGACGGAGGTGACGCGGATTTCAACTGGGTAGTTTCCTGTAGCGCCGAATGCGTCGAAAGAGATGAGGGCTTTGCCCGTAGCACCGATACGGCCCTCGATTCTGCCGATCGTCTCTGCCGTGCCTGTGCCGCTGTAGTCGCCGGCCTTATATGCGTATCCGATGCTTTCGATCGGTTCCATGGCGCCGTTGACTACGGTGGCAAGCGTGCTGAACTCCTCGTCTACCGCGCCTTGCGCCGTGCCCAGGGTGATGTATGCGGCACGCTCGGGGAAGTTGCCTTCAAGCATGATGGTCATGGAGCTTACCTTGCCTAACTCCTCTGAGACTTCTCCCCAACGCAACTTGGTGCGGGAGGTGTGGAGATAGAGTCCCGCGGGGTCGATGCCGTCTACCGTGCTCACGGGAGCCTCGGTCGATGAGTTGACATCGCTGACGGTGAAAGAATATCCCACGTAGCACCCTCCGGCTGGGATGGTGTAGGGGGTGTCGAAGCTGATTTCGAGCATACCGTCGGCTATGGTGCCGCTCTTGGAGTCGATGTCGGGGTCGTTGACGTTCTTGCCGTTCTTCTTCTTAAGTTTCAGCTCGCCGGTGAGCCATGCCGAGGCGTCGGTAGTGCCCTCGGAGGGGATGGCTACGCGAATGCCCTTCACTTTCGCTCCTTCGAAAGAGGGATTGTCAAGGCGTACGGCCACATCGTAGGTCTCGGCTTTGCCGGTGCCCCATCCTGAGGGAGTCGCGTTGCTGAAATTGTAGGAAAAATCTATGTCGGCGCCGCTGGCGGCTGTCGATACGGCCGCGAGGGCAAGGGCATACAACATTTTGTTCATAGTGTGGTGGATTTTAATTGTAATGGAGTTGCCGGGCAACCGATGCCCGACAACTCCTGCGATTCAATTATTCAGTCTGCCTTTACTGAATCATTTCACTAACACTTTTTTAACGGAACCATCGCTGAAACGTACGATGTTGATACCGGGTACAGGACGGTCTATCAGACGGCCGTCGAGAGTATAGCGAGCTACTTCCACAGCGTCGCCAACAGCCTTGATTTCGTCAACGATATCGAACTCTGACTTGCCGGTGGTGAGGTCTACGATCATGCGTCCTGCATCCATAGACTCGATTTTCTTCTTGCCTTCGCCCATCCATGCGCCGGCGCGGAATGCGTAGAATCCGAATGCGTCTTTGTCGAGGTCTTCGAACTTGAAGGAAGTGTTATCCTTCTCTACGTCGTAGCGGCCGAGCCATGTGTAGGTGTTGTCGCCCTTCTTCAGGGGCTGGGTTATGGTGATATAGTCGATGAAGATAGGAGCTTCGTCGGGACCGGAGATTGCGAAGTTGGTCTCTTTAAGGCCTTTTGTCGGGAGTGTGACTTCGCCCTCGAGTTTGTTGCCGTCAGCCTGGAGGGCTACTACCTCGTCGGCAAAGCGGATGCGTACCTCGTAGTCCTTGATGGGGCTTTCCACACAGAGGGAGATGGTGGCCTTGTCGGCGTTGGCTACATAGAATGTCGGGGAAGTCAGGCGGTAGCAGCCGTAGTTGTCCACACCGAGACCGGCTTTGCCCTTCACGAGGAGGATGTAGTCGTCGTTGCCGAATGTCCAGCCGGGTGTAGAGGTGAGGTCGTCGAATACGATGTCGCTGCTTTCACCGGTGGGCTCGGGGTTGTTGATGTCGGTGGCGTCGGTGAGGTCGTTGGTGGGATCGAAGTCTTCCTCGAATACGATGAAGTTCTCCTCATCCTCGGTAGCCTGGTTCACACCGTAGAGGACTACTGTATAGCCCTCGGCCTTGGTGATCTTGCTCCAGTTGGCGGTGAAGCCGGTTTCGGTGACGTCGGTGGCCGGAAGGTTTTCGGGAGTACCGATTACGTTCACCGGACGGATATTCTCGGGAGAGAACATGTGTTTGTTGTGGCTACGCACGTCGAAGTAGTACTGCTTGGCGGGATCGAGGCCTTCGTATGTGAAGGTGTAGAGAGTGGCGCCTTTCTTGCCGTCGACGATCGCAACGTGGTTGTAGGGACCATTCTGGGGGATGAGCATATCGAGAAGTTCGTCTACCGACACACCATACATCTTGGCCATCTCTTCAATATACTCTTCTATGGTGTATCCCATCTCCTCGATCTGCTTGAGATCTTCCTCGGAGAAGAGGTATTTGTAGGGTTTCACTGTCTTGTACTGGGGGTTGCCGTCTTCGTCATAGCCTTTAAGCTCGTAGAGATATACGTAGTAGTTGGAGGATTTACGTACGGGCTGGAAGGCTACTGTGAAGGAGTCTTCGGTAGCGGCAGTGAAACCTTCTACTACAGGGCCGCCGATAAACTTGTCGATCGACTGTGTGATTTTCACGTCGTCTACGAGCATGTGGCCTGAGCAAGCGATCATGAAGGATGCGTTGTTGTAAGCGCTATAGTTGTCGAATTCGATTGTCACCTCACACCATCCCTGGTCGGGGAAAAGGGGGCACATTTCAAAGTTTCCGTCGGAGAAGTCCGGTCCGAAGTCGAATTGGTCGTTACTGTCGTCTGTGACCATACGGGCCATGAGTGTGGAGCTGGTGAAGTGCCACTTTTGCACTTTGCCGTTCTCGTCTGGTTCCTCCCATTCTGTATAGAGTGCCTTAGCGAGGAAGGTGACGGTGATTGAGCCTGAATAGTCCATCTTTGGAGTGCATATATAGGAGGGGTCGGAGGGGTTGAGGTTGAAGAGACCTGCCGAGCCGCCCGCCATAGCCACACGGTGACCCTCCCACTGTGCTCCGTGAGTGAGCTCAGGGTTGATTAAGGGATTGGAGGAATAGCTGCAGAGGAGGTTGTCCCAATCGGGATTTTCATTGGTACCCTCGGTGAAAGCGCTGAAGTCTTCGGATACGAGGAGGTCTGCCTTGGAGACCGTCACGGATTTCATGCGGTTGTCAGAGGGACGTTCGCCTAACGGGGTCACGGTCACCTTCACCGCAGAGGCGCTGCCGCAGAAGAGAAGTGCGGAGGCTGCAACGATAGATGTCAGTAAAATTTTTTTCATAATGTGTCTGTTATTAAGAACTAAATTATAGGCTGGTTAGGTTGGGGAACCGGAACGATCCCGATTGCAAATTTAAGACAAAAAACATAGAAACAAGAGAAATCGTGACGTTCGGTGTATTAAATCGCGTTTTAATACGTCGTCATGTCTTAAAACAAGGGATTTGTCGAGGATGCAGGACGCGCAGTAAGAGCTTTTGTAAATAAAAAAAGCAGACCGGGGGCGCCGGCCTGTATAAGTAGCTGTTTTCAAATTAAATCGTTAATAAATAGAATGGCTATTGTACAACTTAAAGATGATTTATGAATTTATTAACTCACATATCATCTTCGCATATATTTTGGCATCTTCGCCTCTTTCCTCAGTCGCGATGCCCGCATCGCTCCTTCGCTCAAGCGACGAATCTGCTCAAAATCTATTGCGAATCTAATATGTGTTTAATTTGAACATCTACTTACATGATTTTTCGGATGTAATATTCAATCGTCGTCGCTCACATCAGCTTTCTTTGTGGCACATGCGCCAGTATTCCGACGGAGTGAGACCGATGGTTTTCTTGAATAGAGAAGCGAACGATGTGCGCGACTTCAGCCCTACCTTCTCCGCGACATATTCTACAGTGTACACCTCGAAGTCGGAGGCCTGCATTATGCGGCATGCCTCGCGGATGCGGTAGCTGTTGAGAAACTGGCGGAAATTCGTGCCGGCGCATGCGTTGATTGCTTTCGAGACATTGCGCTGCGGCTCGCTGAGGAATGTGGCGAGGTCGTCTATGCCGAATCCCTGGGCGTATATTTCGGATGAGGCGTCCAAGAACTTCAGGATTCTCGAGAAAAGGAGGCGGAGGTATTCTTCGGGCGGCTCGCTGTCCTTATCGATGGATTCATCCCCCTTTTGGTCCGGGGGGTCTACCCTCTGTGCAGCGTCCGCAGCCTCCTCCAGATGGTTTATCACCATGCGGTAGTGAGTCTCGAGGTCGAGCAGTTCGCGGTTTTTCTCGAAGAGTATCCGATGGTTTCGGCGGAGGTTGAGGACCATATATGCGAGCACGACCGTCAGGATTACCACAACGGCGATTATGGCTATCGCTATTGTGAGATTACGCCGCTCCCTCTGCCGCTTGATTGACAGCTCACGGATTTTATCGTTGGCCTTCTCCATCTGGCGGAGCATCTCGAGGTTGCCCACTTTGGTGAGGCAGGATTTCTGCTCAAGCTCATCTTTGAGCATAAGGTATTTGAACCGGTATTTGTCGGCCGAATCGGGCTTCTCGATGCGTTTGAAGAAATTCTTCATGTGCATGTAGGTGTAGAGCTCATAATCGACGAGCCCGAGGTCCCGTGTGAGCTTCAGCCGTTCGCGCAGTATCTCCTCCTCGGCCACATAATCCTGTTTGTGGTCATAGACATACTGCAGAAGATACATTATACCATATAGATACCGCTCTCTGAAGGTTTCGTCGCGCGGGGCGATGTCGAGGGCTTTCTTGAGAGAGGTCTCAGCCGTCGTGTAGTCACCTTTAAAATAAGCCCTCATTCCCGAAAGCACGTCGGCACACAGCCGCCCGTATGGGGATGATGGAGGAAAGCGGTGGGCGGCTACTTTATTTATGGCTCCAGCATATGCGCCCCATCCATTTTCGTGAAGCTGTATTAGCGACATGTTGAAGCATAGGCGGGCCATGATGTCCTCGTTCTTACTTTTGAGAGCACAGTCCATCGCCTGGGTGAGGAGGTTTCTTATGTTGTCGGTCTGCGTATTATCCTCATAGTCGCAGACGGTGTATATGTTGGCGAGCCGGGTGAGAATCTGGGCAAGGTTATAGTTGTCGCCATCCTCTTCGGCTATCATGCGGGCCGTCGATAGGTTGGTGTATGCTTTCGGGATGTCGAAGATGCGGAAGCTGTAAATATTGCCGAGATGCAACATGGCAATGACAGCGTTCTTGCGGGCCTCTTTGTCGGAGGGATTGTTGTAATACCGGTTGGCCACTACGCTGAGCGCAGTGACGGCCTTCTCGAGCAGGGTGTCGGCATCAATGTATGACGAAGCGCGCCCGATCAGCTCCGACGAGGGGACTGATTCGAGCTTCACATAGTCGGTCGGGGCCAGCGCGTGGGCCGTCAATGCGCTGACATATATCAACGCGGCTATGATAAACGGCAGTATGTCGACCTTTCGCATCGAAGCCATGATTGGTGTTGATTTGGATAATATCCGCAAATTTAGATAAAAATTTTGGGATTTTTACACCGGCAGGATAAAAAACAAGGC
>CAJLTZ010000105.1 GCA_905209725.1 uncultured Muribaculaceae bacterium | reverse complement strand
CATATATGCAAGAGGGGCGTTCTTTTTTTGCGGGTCTATGAATTATTCAGGTTAGAGGAAAGTTACTAAATTTTGTCGAGAGTTCAATCATTAATCATTAAGAATATGTAGGATATATAAAAGAAGCGAGGCTACCCGCCTAAGTGGTAGCCTCGACTTTACCTTTTTTTAGAGTGCAAGGATGCAGCGACGAAGTCTGCACCGGCACTTTGATAGTGCAAAGGTAATGCTTTTATTTGAAGTGGCAAAATTTTCAGGGAAATTTCGCGCTAAAAATCTCATATTGTGGATAAATCAGGTATCAGCGTCTTCAAGTTGGGTGATTGAGTACATAGTCTCTCGTAGAGAGATCTAATCGAATTGCTCAATTCGGCAGCACGATTTGCTGATACCTGCCCCATGATATACTTAATAACGCGCAGAGCACCTACTATGTTGCCCGACTCCTGAGGAGTCTGTCGGGCAGGGCCTCGATTGATGCGCCGTGTCAAACGCATATCATAGAGCAACAGTCCGTGTGCGCAAACATTACGGGCTTGTCGGATGGTGTGCATATAATTCTCGAAGGTAACGACCTGACGGATGCCGAACTCATGTGCGATGAAGATTTTATCTTCACGCTCTTTCAACTGCTCATAGAGTTTCATCACGGCTCCAAAGGTCATAAATTCGAGAGTCTTCCACGCCGGAGCGAAGCGGTCGTTGGGATTGTTCTGGTGGTGCCTATGGATAACCGGATTGCGCTTGAAGTCCGAAGTATAGACTTTACGCTCGAACTCGCGGGCATAAGGACGATTGACAACGACCGGACTCACAAACCATACCGGATTGGTATTGTACTTGTTGGAGAGGTTGTATATGAGCGAAGTGCGGAAAGCTATCTCGATACGGTTGAGATAGCGCATGAGCAACAGACGGAGGTCAAAATCGAAGTAATAGAGATTGACCGCATCCTCGAACGATGCACCCTCGACATACTCGTGTGTCCGGTTGCGAAGTTCGGGATAAGATTTTTCAAACGGAAACAGATAAAAGCCAAGTCGGTAATATCCTACATCCAACAGGATTTCACGCGCCTTGTCTGCGTCGTTGACAGTCAGGCCTCTTGATTTCAGGAGGTCGAACTGTTGATCTATTGTCGTTGCTGATTTCGCCATATACAGTTTTGAGAGATGCGAAGTTACGAAAAATCTGTGAGATAAAGAAGAAATCAGCCATTGCGTTGCCGATAATCGGCAACGTCAACAAATGGTCGCTCCGAGAGTGGCGAGAATGAGCAGGGGTAAAGGCTGCCGCGGCGGACAGCCACCCTTTGGGAGGGAGAAGGAGGATTACCAACCTGCGAAGCAGCCTTGAACCATCGTGTAATCGACGTCTTCGTAACCGGAAGCTGCGATTTCCTGTGCTTCCTCTGCGCTGCGGGCTTCGACTTCTTCAGTGTAGCTTTCGCCGTCGAAAGTGATTACTTCTACCGAAAAATATTTGAGCTTGCGGTTGGAGTTGAGAGAGCTGTTGAAGATGTTGCTAACGTATGTCATGATTTTGAAGTTTTTGGAGGTTTTTAACTGTGCGCCGGGGCGCGTTTGATTTTTACGTTGCAATATCAGGGAGTGCTGAGGAAGCGTGATTGCAAATGTTATTTCAAGCAAGGCGATAAATTCTTGGGTCCTGGAGGGTGAAGAATTTATGAAATGTTGATTGCAAGCCCGGAGGGTCAAGCCCCCAGGCGCAGATGCGCGGTCAGCCCTACCTTTGCGACAGTGAAATATCAGATGCGCTTAGGTGCGATAAATCAGTTAATACCTCCGGAAACGTCTCGTCAAAATCTGACCTATACGTTACATCGTAAACCGCGAACGTCCAACCGCAATTCAAAGCTATCAACACCGTGAAGTAATCACCGATGGCCAGAGCGGAACCTTGACCGTGAAGCCCGGCAGAGAAAGCACAGATAAGAAATCGCTCCGGGTGCGTAGTCGATGACACACCAATGCCCCAAGGCTCGGTTGGTAATCCTCCCCCTCCCAAAGGAGATGATAAACGGAAAGATACCTTGCCCTGCGAGTGGAAGCCACTCTCGGAGCGACATACCGAACAGAAATAGAGCGAGCCTCGGATCCACCGGGAGGTGGTGCCGAAGCTCGCTCAATGCGATATGGGATAGAAGCCGAACGGTCGAGACCTTAGGCTCGATTTACGATAGCCCGGCGATGAAACGATATACTCGGATGGCCGGGAGGCACTGCCCGAAACTCTCACTTATTGAGGGATAAATCAGCTGAGCGCAACGCCATTACTATTTACTATTCCCAAATCTTGTGCCATGCGTTCTCTGAAGAAGCAGTCAAAGGACTATCCCATCCGAAAGCGTATTTATTACCTGCATCTACTCCGAGTCCTTCCAACCACGGCACAAGGACAGTAGCCCGATTAGTTAGAGCTATCGGCTTCGTCCTTTTGAGTGCGTTAATATACCAATGTTGAGCACGTCGTGCAAGTTCACGCATTTCTGAGGCTGTTAGAACGAAGAACCTAAATGTTGGTTCTCCATTTCGTTCTCCGAGTCTAACGAATATCCACGGCCCACAAACTTTTTTTGCGAAGGAGCCGTCTTGAGTTTGACCGAGATTGCAACCTATGTCGATATTGTCGGTGGTGCCAACTTTAACTTGAATTGGTACTATAGCATTAGTATGAGGATTTCGGCAGAATAAATCAAGAGTAGCACAATTTTTTACAAAAGTGTTAGCGTTCGCTGCATCCCACCCTTGAAGTAATAGTTGAACTATGACTGCGTTTTCTCCGATAGCTCCAATTTGCTGAGAGCTGAGGCTTTTAATATTTACCATAATATGCGTGAGGAATACAATGGAGAGTGAAAACTCATAATACTGAGGAAAAAGTAGAACTAATAACTTTATTACGGGAGTTAAGATTCAATTTTTGTGATAAGTCTCCTCGACTACTGCACCAAATAACAGATTCAGAGAGTCTATGATATAAAATGATCTCATTAACAACAAAAGTTGGTTTCTTATTTTTAAGTTCCAAATGTGCTAAACAGACAACTCCAAAATTATGTGAATCGTTAGTCTCTGCTTCAATTTCTGCCGCGATATCCTCATTAGCTATATTTACAAAAAATTCATTTTTATAAAATTTTGGGGGTCTCATGGACGAACTTGAATAATAATCTTTGGTAAAATATTTTTTTAGAATTTTATCGGAAACATTAAATCCGATTTCTCCATTATGACATAAATTCCAAGGGAATGGTTCAGGTCCATAATAACCTTTGTTCGCCACAGTCCATAGAAAAGGTAGTTTAATCAGAAATCCTTTATTATCTAAATCATAATTAGAAGCGTATCGGTTAAGATTAGTTACATAAAAGCAGATAGGATAATCATTAAAAAGTGTTTGATAATGAAGGAAATCCTGTAATAATTCTTGATATTCTTTCGAGTCTTGAAAACGTTTTTTTTGTAATGGTGTTTTTATATCCTTAAAATAGGGGGCGTAGTAAAAACACTCAAAAACATCATCATTTATAAGTCCTAATAATGACCGTAAATCAAACACTGTACCTTCACTGGCTTCTTCTGCAAGGAAAGCAATAGAGTTATTAGAAACATTATATTCCAGTCTCTCCCAGTCTTCTATATAATGAAAGCCAAGCGGTACATCAATAGAAATATTAGCAATATCGCTAATATGTGTTTGCGCCTTAGCTATAAAACTACATAAAGCAAAAAATAAAAAGATGTATCTCATATATTATGTTCGATATAATTACTTTTTTAGGATGCAAAGATACGAAATTTTTCAGAGAACACCGCTCATTGACAGCGAGAAGGTATCGTGATACGGGAACTTCTCGCATCCGATGTAGAGAGTATCGAAAGCATCTGTGCCATCGGTGCGGTGTTCGAGCAGGTCTTCTTCGGACTCCGCGAGCTTTTCGCCGGACTTATCCTTTCGGAAGCCGTTGCGCCCTCGGCTGACACCGGCTGACTGAATGGCGAGGATAAGGTCTTCATTGTTCGAGCGGTTGAAGAACGGCATGAGCCTTTGCTTCCCGGCAAAGGCGTTGTTGATGAGAAGGTACTTCTCGTCGTGGCGCATCGGGTTTGCCTCATATTGGTTTGTTTTATAGGCATTCGGCGATTTTCAATTCCAAGGTACACGGACTCGATGCGCCAGCCGCGCCGCTCGAACTCCTTTACTACGTTATAGTGGAAGTCCTGGTCGTTGACGGCATAGTTTGAGCCGAGGGCCGTTGCATCGTAATAATAGACCACGGTCTTGTTGCGGTGCGCGGCGTAATAGCGGCAGAAGTCCTCGACGAGTGCCGGAATCTTGCGGTCGAACTTGACGTAGAAGCTCTTGATGACATTGAGGCGGCGGTCGCGTGGCTGACCGGCGACAATCCAGTTGATGTTGGCGTTGTAGTCCATACCTATACAGATGGGCGCATCGGGGTCTACATCCGCGTCTGCGGACGCGGTGTTTATAGGGGATTGGGAATAGGGAATTGATGAGTCGGAGAACAATCCGCCATCACCATTTACCAATTCCCTTTTGAATATCTTGTCGAGATATTCAAAATTTGATGCATCGTACTTGTGGCCCTCGCGCATCGAGGAATAGAAGCCGTCCTTTGCAATTCCGATCCTCTGACAAAGGATAGAGGTTTGGAATGTCAAAGGTCTATATAGAGCGTCGAGGGGTAAAACAAGACCGAGCATTGCTGAATTATTACAACCGATTGAGAGCCATAGGCACAAAATGGGTTACTGCCGAACGACTTGTTGACCGGTTCGGAAGATTTATATTCAGTTACAAAAAAGATAATATCATGAGGCTGCAACTGGCAGACCTTATCGCTTATCCTATAACGCGCCACGTCCTTGACCCCAAAGCTCCTAATCCGGCTTATGATGTAATTATCGATAAGATATATACATATAAGGGCGCTGTTCTCGGAATGAAGATAATACCACATTAAAAAGTGCATGAAAAAAGGGCGGTCATCAGACTGCCCTTTCCAATCGGTATACCCCGATTTCTAAAATCGTTGATTGTGCCCCGAAGTATTTCTTTGATAAGGGGGAAACTCACACCCCTTGTTTGTGGTGCACAAGATACTAATATTTCTGCTCTCCACAAAATATCAACGGAAAATTCGCAGAAAAAGTTTGTTAATCAAACGTTAAATCGAAAAAGGAAGCCTTCCCGATGGGGAAAGCTCCGAAGGAGAGAGGGGTCGGAGGGTCAGATGCGGCGGAACACGTGATTGTTCGCCCCCATGTTGTAGTCCCACATGAACAGCTCGCGTCCGTAGGCTTCGTAGTCAATCTAAGCGACTACGCTGTAAAGGCTGAAAATTACAGGCTTCTGGTGCCGAGGGCAAATTATTCCGACTTTGAGAAACTCCTTAAGGATGGTGGATTCATCATATCGGAGAGATTCATTATATTGGAGATAGGACTCCGGGGGTAGAATGCAGGTCCGTGTGCGAACATTATCACTCTCGGCGGAATTATAAATATAAAGAATTTTGCTAAAGATGAAACACACGAAGTTTATTTGCGTGGTGGTCACATTGCTGTCTGCTTTTGTCGCCACAGTCAAGGCCGGAGAATGGATACGGGAGCAGGATAGGTTTCCCTATGCGCTTGTACAGGAACCGGCGGCGCAGGCAGGCGCCTATATGTATGCCGGCACAGGCCTGCCATATTACCCCTCCGGAGAATTTGCCGCCGTGCCCGATTCCCTTTCCACAATCTTTGTGAACCATATCGGGCGTCACGGAGCAAGATTTCTCTCCTCATCAAAATATACGAAGAAGGTTCTGAATTATCTGCATCGTTGCGGTCCGCTTTCACCCATCGGACGCAACATGCTATGGCTCTGCAACCGCATTGATTCCATCACGGCAGACCGATGGGGAGCTCTCGATTCCATCGGCAAAAATGAGCAGGATTCCATCGGAACCCGGTTCTATCATCGCTATCCGGAGCTCTTTGAGCGCCGTGATAGCATTTATGGGTTCTCTTCATATGTGCCACGCTGCGTGATGAGCATGGATTGCATGACTCACGCCGTGATATGGTGTCGCCCCAAAATCAATATGGCCGCCGGTAGCGGACCGCGCTTTAATAATCTCGTACGCTTTTTTGAAACGAATGATGCCTATAAGGAATATATGAAAAGCACGGGCTGGAGAGCCGCATATGACGCTTATGTCGACAGCATCTGTCCCGTTGAGCCGGTCCTGCGGCTTGCTCTTCATGCCCCTGAAATCAGCAAACATGAGGCTCAGAAAATAGCGATGGCCATGTATAAGGTGGTGGCAGGAGGTATGTGCATCATCGATTATCTCGACTGGCGACCTTTCTTCTTAGAACAGGAATACCGTGAACTCTGGCAGATATCCAACCTTCAGCACTATCTGACACACAGCGCCAACATTTTCAGCCTCGAACCGGAGCAGATGGCCCGCCCGCTGCTCAGGGAGTTGATTGCAACCCTCGACTCGGCGGCAAATCAAGACTACGATGGCCCTGCTGCAATCGTGCGCTTCGGTCACGCGGAAACGCTGATGCCGTTGCTTTCGCTGATGCATATCGACGGATGCCGCTACATTTCAGCCAACCTTGAAAGTGTGGCCAATAATTGGCAGGACTCATACATCGTGCCGATGGCCGCAAACCTGCAACTCGCCCTATGCCGCAGCAAACTGACTGACAAACTATATCTTATCACATATCTCAATGAGGGAATGGTAGGTAAACCACAACTCTGGGAAAAAGCCCGCAAGACTCTCGTCGGTTATTGCAAATAATCTAAGGTTACTGTTCAGCAGACGCGTTGAGGTAGTCTTTCCGAGATAAAAAGCCTTCTGC
>CAJLTZ010000104.1 GCA_905209725.1 uncultured Muribaculaceae bacterium | reverse complement strand
CATCAAAAATCGGTCGCCCCTGCATTAACATTTTTTATGGGATGGGGTCTTAATTGAATTGAATCGTTATGACTTATCAGGAAAGTATAGATTTTTTATTCGCGCAGTTGCCGATGTTTTCCCGCGTAGGGGCGGCAGCCTATAAGCCGGAACTTGAGCGCAGCCACGCGCTTGCAGCATATTTCGGCAATCCCGAGCAACGCCTTCGCTGTATCCATGTGGCTGGCACCAACGGCAAGGGAAGCACCTCCCATCTGATTGCATCCGTGCTTCAGGAGGCAGGCTACAAGGTGGCGCTTTACACATCGCCACATCTCGTGGATTTCCGCGAGCGCATGCGCATCAATGGCGAGATGATACCCCGGGAGGGGGTAATCGATTTTGTGGAAAGATGGCAGGCCAGCAATTATCCCGGCGACCGGCCCAGTTTCTTCGAGCTGACCATGATGATGGCTTTCGACTGGTTTGCCTCGCAAAATGTGGATTACGCCGTGATTGAAGTCGGGATGGGAGGACGCCTCGATTCCACCAACATCATCACCCCGCTTCTGAGCGTGATTACCAATATTTCGCCCGACCATATGCAGTTTCTTGGCGACACTCTTCCCAAGATTGCCTTTGAAAAGGCCGGCATCATCAAGGAGGGTGTGCCTGTGGTGATTGGTGAGGCCGAAGGGGAAATCGAGGCTGTGTTCCGCGCCAAGGCAAAGGAGATGGATGCTCCCATCAGGGAGGCTTACAGGGAAATAGACGCTGCGGCCAATGAAGCGCTCCATTGCCAGCTTGCCGGCGACTATCAGAAAAAGAATGTCAATACAGCCCGCGTGGCCATCGACGAATTAAGACGCACAGGAGTGAATATACCGGAAGAGGCCACAGAGAAAGGATTCCGCAATGTGGAGGCCAACACCGGACTGCGCGGCCGCTGGAACATTATCTCCCGCCAGCCCCTCTCCATCTGCGACACCGGCCACAATGAAGCCGGACTAAGATACAATATGGGGCAGCTGGCAAGGATGCTGTCGGAGCGTCGGGGCGCCACGTTGAGGATGGTGATAGGATTTGTGGCCGACAAGGATGTGGAGCATATCCTTTCACTTCTACCTCGCAAAGAGCACCTTGATGTGGAATATTACGTAAGCCAGGCTCCCATTCCACGCGCTTTGCCGGCAGATCAGCTAAAAGAGAAAATGGAAGCGGCAGGCTTCACGGTGCGCGCCTTCCCGACCGTGGCAAACGCCTATGAAACGGCTCGCGCAGAGGCCGGATCCGACGATATAATCTTTATCGGAGGGAGCACTTTCATTGTGGCCGACCTGCTCGCAAATATCTGAATCGCTTGCCGCCAAACTCCTATTTTTGCGCTGGTCCGGGATTTAATCTGATTTCAGCAATGCGAATTAGCAAATTTTTCTTATCTTTGCCATTGACATATAAAATAATGGAAGATAATGGAAGACCTTCGAGCGCTTCAGCTTGCTGAATTGGACTTGCTTAAGGAACTGCTTAGGGTATGTGCCGAGCACAACCTCAAGATATGGGTGGAAGGTGGCACTATGCTTGGAGCGGTGCGTCATAAGGGATTTATACCCTGGGATGACGATATTGACATGCAGATGCCACGCCATGACTATGACATCCTCCTTCAGCATGGCCACGAATGGTTCAGATATCCATATTTTCTTCAGAGCGCATACTCGGAACCAGGATATTTCCGCGGACACGCCCAATTGCGCAACGACAACACCGCTGCCATTCGCCCATCCGAGGGATACCGCAAATTCAATCAGGGAATATTCATCGACATATTCGTGCTCGACGCTTGTCCCGACGACCCGGAGGAATTGAATTTCTTATGCCACGACGTCAGCCACACGTTGCGCTGCCTTAAGGCCGTGGACCTGGATATCCTTTATTCCGGTCGTCTGCTTCAGGTGTTCCGCAAAATCTGGATGCGCCGAAAAGTAAAAAAAACAGGCTTCATAAATATCTATAAGTCTCTGGAAAATCGTCTAAGAGCCACTGAAATGGATGCAGTGAAATTCTGGACGCACATCACATTTTCGGGCAGCAAGTACCCCTTTGACCGTCATATTTTCGACCATACGGAATGGATGGAATTCGAGGACATCAAGGTGCCTGTCCCAGCTGGCTACCACAACTATCTTCTCACCGTCTACGGCGACAATTACATGACTCCCATCAAAAGTCCTACGGCACATGGCGACCTTGTAGTGTCCACCACCCGGTCCTGGCGTGAAGTGGCTCCGGAGGTACGCCGCGACTGGGAAAAAGGTCAACTTAAACGGCTCGCCCGCAAACTTGCAAAAAAACTCAAGAAATGAATTGTTATCTGGCACGCGATTACAAGGGAACTCTCAGCGCCGGCAACAAAGCCCGCACCGATATTGAATCCATTATGACCGATATGGGATACCGCAACCTGGGTCTCAGTCAGTCGGTATCGAAAGGTGGCTTGAAACACTTCTTTCGCAATCTTGCAGGAGTAATAAAGGAGTGCGCCATGATTCGCAAGGGCGATGTCGTGGTGGTTCAATACCCTCTGAAAAAATATTTTTCCTTTGTGTGCAGGATGGCACATTTGCGCAGAGCGAAGGTGGTGGCGCTGATTCACGACTTGGGAAGCTTCCGGCGCAAGGCTTTGACCGAGGAACAGGAAATAAAACGACTATCCAACGCTGATGTCGTGATTGCCCATAATGCCTCGATGCGCAGATGGATCGAGGAGCGCGGATGCAGTGCTAAAATCACCGAACTTGGAATATTCGATTTCCTCAGCCCGGCACGCCCTCAACCTGAGCATTCTACGGATGAATGTTATCGCGTGGTATATGCCGGCAATCTACAGCGACGGAAAAACAGTTTCCTTTACACAGTGAATCCCCAAAACTGGAAAATGGTGCTCTATGGCAACGGATTCGAGGCGGCAGAGGCAGCCGGCAACCACAGCATCGACTATCGGGGATTTGCATCTCCGGCCGACTTGATTGCCAACGCAGGAGGAGACTTTGGACTGGTGTGGGACGGAGATTCCACCGATACCTGCAGCGGCAATTACGGCGAATATCTGCGCCTCAACAATCCTCACAAGACCTCGCTTTATATCCGGTGCGGACTCCCCGTGATTATATGGAAAGAGGCCGCATTGGCACCTTTTATCGTAAAAGAGGGTCTGGGAATCGCCATCGGCTCGATGGAGGAACTGAACAGCCTGCTTCCCTCCATAACTCCTGACCAATACGCTCAGATGCGAAATAATGTCATAGCAATGGCCGAAAGGCTTGCGTCAGGAAAATTTGCCGGAGCTGCCATCAGCGGCGCCACAGCCTCCCTCTCCATCCGTTAATTCCTCTCCTTTCTCAATTCAGAACAAGCCTATGTCTCAAGCCCAATATGATTATCTGATAGTTGGAGCCGGCCTTTTCGGCGCCACCTTCGCCCATGTAGCCACAGCACACGGATTGCGATGCCTCGTGATTGATCGTCGCCACCATGCCGGCGGTAATGTATATTGCGAAAGCACCGAGGGTATCAATGTCCATAAATATGGCGCCCATATTTTCCATACATCCGACCCCGAAATATGGCGATTCGTCACCGACATTGTCCCATTCAACCGCTTCACAAATTCACCCCTTGCTCTCGCCCCCGACGGAAGATTATACAATCTTCCCTTCAATATGAACACGTTCTATCAGCTTTGGGGAGAGCGCGACCCTAATAAGGTGAAACTTATAATCGAATCCCAACGCCGCGAAGCTCTCGACAAAATGAAGGCCGAGGGGGTCGACGAACCTCGCAATCTCGAGGAACAGGCTCTCGTTCTCGCAGGAAAAGATATCTATCGGCTTCTTATCAAGGAATACACTGAAAAGCAATGGGGTCGCAAATGCGCCGACCTCCCTGCTTTCATCATCCGCAGGCTTCCCCTCAGATTCACATTCGACAATAATTATTTCAACGACTCTTTCCAGGGGATTCCAATCGGCGGATATAATCCTCTGATTGAAGGATTGCTGCTGAAATCTGACGTAATTCTCGACACAGATTTCTTTGCCGCCAGAAAGAAATGGCAGGGAATGGCACATAAGATTTTATTCACTGGAAGAATTGATGAATTTTACAATTACCGTTTCGGCAAACTTGCTTATCGCACAGTGAGATTCGAGACAGAAGTGCTCGACACGCCCAATTATCAGGGGAACGCTGTAATCAATCACACGTCTGCCGATGTGCCCTATACACGCGTGATTGAACACAAGCACTTCGAGATGTTTGGTGACCGCGTCTACGACATTCCCCGCACCGTGGTGTCGCGAGAATACTCCACGGAATGGGAGGAGGGAATGGAACCATTCTATCCGGTGAACGACACCCAAAACCAAGAACGATACACCCAATATCGCAACCTTGCACAAAAGGAGAAAAACGTGCTGTTCGGAGGTCGCCTTGCCGAATATAAATATTACGACATGGCACCCCTGATAGCCAATGCAAGAAGCCTCTTCGCATCCACTTTAAAGGAATAGAGGGTTTATTTGCAAAAAAAATTGTAAATTTGCATTTAATTACGTTTTAATATCTGAGAGCGGAGCTATTCTTTTTCCCACACATAGAGACATCCGCCATATTCCATATATCTAAGATCTACTGAAAATGAGTAAAGAAACATCAAATAGAGTGCAGACTTCGCTGCTCAATGCAGCCGAGAAGAAACTTCTCGTGAAGCTTGCCAACCATCAGCCCAAATGGGTCACATCGGATTTCCTTACATATTTCGGAGTGGTGGCCGCAGTTGCTTATGCAGCATTCTGCTGGCTCGCCAACATCAATGTAAATTATCTCTGGGGAGCCGCCGGATGTCTGGTGCTCAACTGGTATGGCGACAGCCTTGACGGCACGCTTGCCCGCGTGCGCAACACTCAGCGTCCAAAATATGGCTTCTTCATTGACCACTCTCTCGACGCCCTCACCACATGCCTCTTCTGCATCGGTCTGGGCCTCGCTCCGGTGATGAGGCTCGACATCTCCCTCTTTATCCTCGCCGGATATCTCTGCATGTCGATATACACATATCTCTCTACAATCATCCTCGACAGTTTCCGCCTCACATACGCCAACATGGGTCCCACCGAGGCCCGCCTCATCATAATAGCCGTGTTCATTCTCTACATCTTCAACCCCTGGCCCGAAACACACGTCGCAATGTTCGGAGAGGAATGGACTGTATATGATTGCGTAGGCGCCATCGTGGCTGTGATTATCTTCCTGATTTACATCACATCAATGGCAAAGGACCTCCGCAAACTCGCCAAAATCGATCCGCCGAAGCCCTTTGACAAGAAAGCAAACGATAAATAATACAAGAAGGAGACCCTTAACAATCTGTAAATCCCGACCAAACCTGCACAATGGCAAGACCTCGATGGGGAACGCTTAAAGACAAATTCCTTCATAACGACGGATTTTTGTATACGCTGCTCCGCTCCGGAGCATCGGCTCAGCTTTGCGGCTGGATCGACATGCTGTCCGCCTTCGTGCTCTTCGCCTTCTGCAATCTAACGCCCTGGCTCTCCACCGCACTTGGCGCCCTGATTGGCGGAGTGTGCAACTATACAATCAATTATCGCTTCACATTCCATGCCGTGGAAGTGGAATGGCGTGCAGCTTTCACGAAATTCCTGCTGGTTTGGCTTGGCTCGATGCTGCTCAATAGTTTCGGCACTCAATGGTGCTATTATCTCATCGGCCGTTGGAAATGGCTGCTGGAGTCGATAGGAATGAGCGATGACCTGATATTCCTTGTGGCGCGCCTCACGGTCTCGCTCGTGGTGTCGCTTGCCTGGAACTTCCTGCTGCAGCGCAGTTTTGTGTTCAAGGCCACGCGCATCGACCCCTATATCATCAAAGTGCTCGACAAAATCGGACTGCGCAAAAAGGCACGTCCAGAAAACGTTTGAAATGAATACATCTAAGAATCAATACGGGGAAACAATCTACACTTTTGATGAGTATCCCGGAATCGAGGTGCGCCCAGATGTGATCAACCTGCGCGATGTGGCGAAGGTGGCTCCGGGACTCGCCAAGCACAAGCGTCTGGTGAAATGGCTGCTGCATCTTTTCCAGATAGATGAGGTGAACAGCGTGCACGGCTATTTCAGCAAGGAACCGGGCCCGAAATTTGTGCAGCATCTCATCGAGGATGAATTCAAGGTAAAACTCCGGGTAGACAATGAAGAGGTGCTCGACCGCTTTCCCGAAGGGGCATTCATCACGGTGAGCAATCATCCATTCGGCTCCATGGATGGCATCGCACTGATATATATCATCACGCGTCGACGCCCGAAATTCAAGGTGATGGTGAATATGATTCTCAACCAACTGTCGGCAATGCGGCCCAACTTCATAGCTGTGGACCAGGCCGCATCGAGCGACCCTGACAAGAGGGCTGTCTCAGTGGCCGGAATCAAGGAGGCATTCTCAATGCTGCGCTCCGGCGAACCGGTGGGATTCTTCCCGGCCGGAGCCATTGGAAAGACCGACAAGGAGGGGATTATCGTCGACCGCCAGTGGCAGCCTGCCGTGCTGCAGATTATCCAGAAGGCCAAGGTGCCGGTGATTCCAATATATTTCCACGGCCACAACCGGAAATATTTCGACTGGCTCGGGCATCACAGCATCCTTCTGCGCACAGCATGTCTTGCCCGAGAACTCTTCGCCAAGCGCAACAAGTTGCTGCACGTCACCATCGGCGAGCCGATTAGCGTGGAGAAGCAGGCAGAATTCGGCAAAGACTATGAGGCACTCGGCGCCTATCTGCGCCATGCCACATATTCCCTCTCCGGCCGAGAAATCACCTCCGTAGCCGACTAAAAAAATCTATTGCTGTCCGATAAAAATTTTTGAATTGAGAAAAAATTAGGACTGATTCCATT
>CAJLTZ010000103.1 GCA_905209725.1 uncultured Muribaculaceae bacterium | reverse complement strand
TAGGCCCTTCACTCTCCTTGTGCAGAACTTCCAGGGGTCGTCGAGGTTTCGCTGGCTGAAGAAATACCCCGCCGCCATAAAGAAGAGCGGCATATGGAAGATATAGATGAAATTGGAGATGAGGTCCGGCGGTTCGGCGTGGCCTGCCACCACGAAGATGATGCCAAGCGCCTTAAGGATGGAAATGGAAGTGTTTCGCTCCATAATATCAGAAAAATCAGAGGACTGCTTTGAGGGATGCGGGGTTGGCGCCTTGGGCTGTGGCGCGAATGATATATGTTCCGGAGGAGAGATTGGTTGGCGTCACAATGCTATGTGTATCGCTCAGGATATGGCTATCCACGAGGCGGCCGGATGCATCATAGATGTGCAGCGTGGCAGCGGCGCCTGTCGCATTCCAGAGCTCAATTGCTCCATTTTGCAAAACAAGTCGCAGGGCGCTCTCAGCAACAATCTCCGGCGACCGGATGCCCGAATTTACACTCATTTCAATAGCCTTGAGAAGACCGTTGTAAGGATTCAGCCAACCTCGTCCATTGCGTGGGTCATCAGGATTCTGATAATCGTGAGAATTGGTCTCCTCGATAATCTTCTTTACATCATCGATAGTAAGAGTAGGGCAGGCCTCCAGCCATGTGGCGATATATCCTGCCGCGTAGGGGGTAGCCATCGACGTGCCGCCGTCGCGACCCCAATAGTATTCCCGTCCATTGCGCTCAGCCTTCGAATAGCACACGGGCTTTATGGTGGGGTTCGCTTCCGTGAAGTAACTGCTGTATGCTGAAATCAGTGCCGCACCCGGAGCCACCGTAAGAGGCGTCACGCGGCCATCGGAAAGGGTAGCGAATCCCGAATCCGGATGCACATAGCCAATCTTTATATCATCTGTCTTGGTCCAGTCCTCAGTCTGTTCGCTCAGATTCACAGCCCCGGTGCGGTTGCTGTACATTCCCACGCTCACAAGATTCTGCCCCGTGGCAAGATCGCTCACGCACATATGGTTGGTGGGATTGGGGTATCCCGGGAAGGTGGCAAACCAGATGCCCCCCACATCGCAGATCTGGTCGATATATACCCCCGGTTCACCTTTTGTCTCAAGCGTCAGCGTATACCGTGCCCAATGCTCGTCGGGATTCGTGCGGTTGATATCGGTGGCTGCATTGAACTCTATGTAGAGATGTGAGCGTCCGTTGAGCGGGTTCAGTTCCGAATGGAAAGCCACTATGCTTCCCTTCTTGAAATATTTGGAAAACTCCGGGTCATCGTCGAAAAGATACATAGTCACCTTCTCCTTCGGGTTCTCGCGTGTGCCGGAAGAGATCCATACAGGCATCGAACAGATATCCTTGTTCTGCTCGCTGTCGAAAATGTTGAGACGTGCCTCAATCGGTAGATCGTCCTTGCTCCAGATATCCACTGCTCCATAAACCTCAAACTGGGTCCAGTTGCTGCAATGGATTCTTACCTTCGTATTCTTCACACTCTCCGAGAAAGTGGTATTCATATTGATTCCGGAATCCCCCTCATTTCCGGCCGCCATGCAGATGATAGCCTCCTTGCCCAATAGGTCGAGATAGCGGGAAAAGAGCGAAGTGCCGTCGTGGGGACCTGTGTATCCGCCCACCGACATATTTATCACAGCCGGTTTCTGCTGTTCTTTAGCATATTCGATTATATCCTCCGCGCCCGCAAGCAGACCCACATCGGAAAGTTCCGAAACGGTGATTACCATCTCCGAACCCGGCGCCGAACCGCGATATCCGTTCACTTCCGAACCGGCCATGATTGCCGCCACATGCGTGGCGTGAGAAGCCGATTCATTGTCAGTGCCGAAAGCCAGATACTCCTCCTCCGAATCCATCACTATGCGGTTTCCATTCTCCTCCTGATACACAATATATCGGGCAATACGCGAATGGCCATCTGCATCATAGAACATCGGATGTCCCGGGTCGAAAAATGTGTCGCAGATTCCGGTCACCACACCTTTTCCAGTGTAGGGCTGCTTCAGTCCTTCGCCGGTATACACACGATAGGCATCATAATGCTTATGGGCCTCGTCGAGCACAGGCATTGCGCGGCGCGAAGGCTCCACACGAATCACGCCTTTTGAGCTACGTGCAAGTCTTCGGTAAGGATTAGATGACAAATCCCCATTATTATCGGCCACAGACACCTGCTGTTGGTCGCCCTGATAATCCTGCGGAATAAGGGCGAGAGCGAGATTCTCGCGGTGGCGCAGGATCTTGACCCCCTGCGCCTCCATTTCGGCAAGGGTGGCATCAGAGTCAAACTCCACAATCGCACCAAAATATTTCGTATCGGCCTCGTCAGCGGATATTGTTGCCGCGCTCGCGAATCCCGCAAGCATAAGCGCCATAGTTCGTAGAAACTTCATATATTCGAAACTGGAAGAAAACGTTTTGATAAAATAACGTTTGGGAATATCGCTATATTTCATTAACTTTGTGGAATGTGGCAGTAATTTCTCCGCATATTGCAGACAGATTGTCGGCCGGATGCTACTGTAAGACAATATGAAAAGAATTTTAATCCTCCTTCTTGTGGCGCTTCCCATGTTGACGTGGGCGCAGACCCCGACGGCGCAGCAGCGCGAAGCGGAACTTCAGAAACGGAAAGCGATGCTTCGCGGAGCCAAGACTCCCGCCGACTCGCTGCGCCTTCTCTACGACATTTTCGACCTGTCGCGGCGCAAGGACTATAAGGATGTGGGAAAGACTATCTATGAAGTGGCTGGTCGTGCGGGCGACAACCGTGCGCAGATGGACATGTGCCGCCAACTTACCGCCGCCCTCAAGGAGGATGCCGATTTCGAAAAAATCCAGAACGTCCTGGAAAAGATGCCCAAGTCGCGCGAACGCGACGAGTCAATCCTTTTCCTCAAGATGAAGAGGATGAGCTATAACTCCAAATACGTAAGCGAGGAGAAGCGCCAGCAGGAGATAAGCCGCATCATCGCCCGCGAGGAGACTTCCCGCTCGAAGAATCCGTACGACCGCCTGTTGTCGCTCTACACCGTGGTGGAATATCTGCGAAACGATGCCACCGGCGGCGGAATGATCTCCAAATATCTCGACGACCTCATCAAACTCGTCAACGACGGCGACTACGAACTCTATGCCCTCCGCAACATTATCTACAGCGAGGCCGCCAATATCTACACCGATATGGGCCAGCGCGTCAAGGCTGTGGATGCCGACGAGAAACTCCTCGAGGTGATCGACGGTCTTGACAAGGAATACCGCTCGAAGGGAAGGATGTTCCGCGACTATTCTGTGTCGCGATATGTGTCCTATCGTCGCATGATGCGCAACTACGAAGCGCTCACACCCGCCCGCATCAAGGAGGTCGACGCGAAAGTGCGCAGTCTCTCCAAGGCAAGCGACGATGTGCGCGAGGATCTCGAATATCAGCCCCGTTATAAATCCTACTGGCTGATGGCCACCGGCGACTATGCCGCCGCCATCCCCCAGATAAAGGCCCTGCTCGACAAGGAAACCTCCGTCACAGTGCGCCGACAACTCTACGACATGCTCTGGAAAGCCGCCTCCGAAACCGGCGACAACCAGACCCTCATCGAAGCCCTGACCCAATACAACGGACTGCTCACCGAACTCAACACCCTGAACGCCGAGAATAAATACAAGGAACTGCAGATCCGCTACGATGTGGACGACCTCAAGCAGCGCAACACACGCCTCGAACTTGAGAAACGCACCCTCGAGCTCGAAAGCGCACGCCGAATCATGATTTATGTGATCATCGGGTTTGTGCTCTTCGCCATAGCGGTGATTGTGATGCTCTACTACTGGAGCCGCTACCGCCGCAACATCGCCGGCCTCAACAATCTCGTGAAAGCGCTCTCGCATGAACGGGAAAACCTTCAGGGCTATCATTATTACGATTATGCCGCCAAGGATGAGCCCAAGAGTGCGAAATGTGAGCTGAAGCGTGCCCGCAACATCAGCGTCTCCATGGCCGAGATGAGCACCATAAATATGGAGGAGATTCTCAACGACATCCTCTATATAGCATCAATCGGTCGTGAGCACAGCAGGAAATATCATTCCTGTAAACCTGTGGCTACAATAATGACTGATGCTGCCGATTTATGCCGTGCCAAGCTCCATGACGATGTAAATCTTCATGTGGAATTGCCTGATAGTAGCCTTGAAGTGTGCTGTGATTGCGATGCGCTCAAATATATACTCTCCCGAATTCTTGCAAATTCCGCTGAGTATACATATGAAGGGGAAATCAAATTCTCCGTACGCGTCGATGATGAGACAGGTCGACTGAAATTCAGCGTTGTCGACACGGGTCTCAGATTCAAGCCCGGCGAGGAATATGCCCTTTTCAACGAGTTTGTTACAATCGACTCATTGCGCGACAATCCGTCGCCCGGCCTCTTCGTGTGCCGTCTGGCCGCATTGCTGCTCGAGAGCGACATCAAGAGCCATCCCGGCCATAAGCGCGGAATGAATTTCGTGATGAGCGTGCCTCAGAAAATCGACTGACATGCGCGGGGAGAAGGATTGTGAGAAGAATCGGCCGGCGCCCGTGCAGCTCAACGAGCGGCAGCAGAGCGCCGTGGCGGCCTCCGAAGGGAGGGTGCGCGTGGTGGCCGGTGCCGGTTCGGGCAAGACTCGCGTGCTGGCTCACCGCTATGCTTATCTTGTAAACGACCTCGGTGTGTCGGCCGGGAATATCCTGTGCCTCACTTTCACCAACAAGGCCGCCCAGGAGATGAAACGTCGCATTGCCCGGATGGTGGACCGCGGCAGCGTCAACGACTTCATCTGCACCATTCATTCCTTCTGTGTGAAATTTTTGCGCCGCGAGATATATCGCGTGGGCTATCCCAAAAGTTTCACGATCATCGACGAGGAGGATGCCAAGACGCTTGCCAAGCAGGCTATGAATGAATTCGGCATCGACCGCAAGAAACTCACCGCCGAGCGCTTTCTTACCCAGGTGGCCGCCATCAAGGGCTATAATATCGACGCCTATATTCAGCGGCATCTGCTGCCCGCCTCATCTCCGGAGTGTCCCGATGCGCCGACACGCTATATGCGCCTGCAACTCAAGCAGTATGCCCTCGATTACGACGACCTTATCTATTTCACCATCTATATCCTCAACCATTTCCCCGACGCCCGCCAATACTGGACCGACAAACTCAACTATCTGATGGTCGACGAGGTGCAGGACTGCTCTTCCGACGACTGGAAACTCCTCGACATCCTCTGCGAGCATCACGGCAATATCTTCGTGGTCGGCGACCCCGACCAGGCCATCTATGAATGGCGCGGCGCGAATCCGAAGATATTCGTCAACTTCCGCGCCACCACCGACATCACCCTCAACCAGAACTACCGTTCCACGCCCGACATCCTCGATGTGGCCAACAGCATCATCGCCAACAACAAGAACCGTGTGCCCAAGGAACTCTTCTCTATCCGCCTTCCGGAAAGGCGTGCCGTTTACCGGCATTGCACCGATGAGAAGAGCGAGGCCGAATTTATTGCTGACACCATCGAACGCGGCATCTCATCCGGCACTCCGGCATCGGGCTTTGCAGTGCTTTACCGTGCTTCATACCTGTCAAGGCGAGTAGAACAGTCGCTTCTGAGACGCAAGATTCCCTATTGCGTGTGGGGTGGGGTGCGTTTCTTCGAGCGCAAGGAAATAAAGGATACGATATGCTATCTGCGCCTGATAGCCTCCGATGATGACGACATGGCTTTCATGCGCGTGGTGAATCTGCCCTCGCGCAAATTCGGCGCCGTGGCGATGAAAACCCTCCGCACAGCCGCCGATGCCGCCGGTATATCACTCATGCAGGCACTGCGCCTGAATATCTCGGCTCTACGCTTCAACCGCAAACCACTACGCGATTTCATAGCGCTCATCGACCGTATGCGCGAGTTAGGCGGCATAATGCCCGTGTCGGAACTCACCGACCGACTTCTGCAGGAGAGCGGGCTGCGTGATGTATATCGTCTTGATGAGAAGGAGGAACGCCTTGAAAATGTGGCAGAACTCGTCAATGCCATGAAGGAATTCGAACTCAGTCAGATCGACGATGGCGACATGACTCTTCCGGCATATCTTCAAGAGATAGCGCTATATACCGATGCTGATGCACAGGCCGACAAGAAGAAAGTGCGCCTGATGACCATTCACCAGAGCAAAGGTCTGGAGTTTGACTCCGTGTTCATTCCCGGACTTACTGAAGGGGTCTTCCCCAGCCACCGTTCCATACGCGAGCGGCGAAAGGATGGCGAGGAGGAGGAGCGCCGGCTGATGTATGTAGCAGTGACACGCGCTTGCAACCGTCTGTTCCTGCTTGAGAGCGAAGGCTATCTGAATGACACCGGTGCACTCAAATATCCATCGCGCTTTATCTCCGAGATTCCCGATGGACTGCTTGAGGTGCAAGGGAATCCCGACCCACAATTATTCGAAGGCTCGCGCAACATGGTAGATATGCTCAATCGGGAATTAGGCGAGGGTGGTGAGGCGCCTATGCCCCCCGGCACACGCGTGGAGCATAAGGTGTTCGGTCAAGGGGAAGTTGTAAGTTTCGACTCTGCCGCGCAAAGTTACCGCGTGCGCTTCGGTGCCGTCGAGCGCGACCTCGTAGCCCGCGTTCTAAAGAAAGTGTGACATAAACAGTCATGAAGAAAGTGTAACATAAACAGCCTTACGCAGAGTCGTGGGCGCTCAGGGGCACCTTGGAGCCGCCGGCGCCTCCGCCGGCGGCTTTTCGGTGCTTTGTGCGACTCCCCTCAGTCACATAGCTCGCTATGCTCCTTCGCCTGCAAGGCCGAACCAGGCCGAAATCTGCGACCCCTGCGTTAACATTTTTTATGGGATGGGGTCTAAACAATAATCGCATAAAGAGCGTTACTATAATAGTCAACAAAACTACTTTTTTATGTCAAATATTTTAGTAGATGACAAAAATTGAAATTATGCTGTTAAACATCTAAATTTCAGTCGA
>CAJLTZ010000102.1 GCA_905209725.1 uncultured Muribaculaceae bacterium | reverse complement strand
TCATGCCTAACTGTAATGTCGCCGAGTTGGATATCGTTATCCCGAACTCGCGTTGATAGCGACAGCGACCGGATGCTCTGGAAACAAAGAAGCAAAAGAGGATAAGGTTGCTGATGCGGCACAGACGGAAACGGTAAACACCGACATTCGCGGACAATGGTATATAGAGAACATCGTTTTCAGCGACTCCGACTATGTGCGTCCCGATGAGACGTCATCGAGCATGAAGCCATATATCGTCTTTGAAGACAGCGCATATTTCATAATGACAAACTGCAACTCCATCAGTGGGTCATACACCGTAAAGGGAGATTCCATCAAACTCGGTGACGGAGCTATGACCGAAATGGCGTGTGATGACATGCGGACGGAAGATGCCTTGCGACGGATTCTTCCCCATATATCCACAATAGATGTTCGGTATAACTCTGGCGTGAGACTGGTGGGTTCGGCGCCCGCAGAATATATCCTGCTTCGCAAAGTAAACACAGCAGTAAAATAAAGAAGTTTTTAAGGATTACCAGACACTCCATATTCTTGATTCTAATGACAATGAGTGCCGTACAATTATCGGGATGCAACGGCAACGATAATATCGTTTCGGTTTCAGCGTCTGATTTTGCTACAAAAGTTAAGGCTGACTCCGCGCAATTAGTAGATGTCCGAACCCCACAGGAGTATGCCGATGGGCATATTGACGGTGCGTTGAACATTGACATTCAGTCAAATGATTTCCAAAGAATGGTCGAGAAAGAATTGTCAAAGGACTCTACAATACTCGTCTACTGTCGCAGTGGCAGACGCTCTATGGATGCAGCCGTGATACTGACTAAACTCGGATATAAAGTTGTCAATCTCAAAGGTGGAATCATTGAGTGGGAAGAAGATGGGCTTCGAATGACGACTGGAGATAAAGAAAAATACCCTCTCTAATTATGGAAAAATAAATTACAGGCATAATGGATATGCCCCGTTTGACGTTTATACTATGATGGTCCATTACAATATTCATGTTTAAGACCATACATAATGCCTATTTCTCGATGATATGGCACATAAGGAGAAGACAGAACAGTCAAAGAGACATTTATTGTTGACCGGCATCAAACTGTTCGGCACCAATGGTTTCGATGCAACCTCAGTTTCGGAGATTGAAGCTGAGCTGAATCTGACACGAGGAGCCATTGCCTATCATTATAAATCAAAACTCGGATTCTTTGAGGCCACTGTCAACAAATATCTATTTGAGAGAGTCATGCCTTCATCAGTTCCTAATGAGTTTCGCAATAGCCTTAAAGATTTCATCTTAAAGTATATTACGATGCTTGAAGACGAGTGTGTTTCTTTAATGAACAACGGTGTGCGCAATATCGCCGGGACTTATCTCAATCTGGAAACTGACGCCCTGCGAAGCATCCCGGATTTCAGAAATAAATGCGCCGAACAGAATCGGTGTCAATTGGGAGTATTAGAGCAGGTTATCCTGGATGCAATCAGCTCGGGAGAGATTAAAGATATGTTATCCCAATAGTTGTAGCAGAGATGTTTTTGAACGTGGTAATTGGTCAGACGTATCGGTCCAACGTTGATGAGTCCTTATACTATACGGATGGAATGTTGCGCCAGTTCAACAACCTGTATCGCTTGATTTCCAATAATTAGCCTGTAATAATTATGTCAGATAAGACAACCATTATAAGCTGGAATATCAACAGCATCGGCAGGCGTTATGACGAACTGAAACAACTTGCCGAGACATATAATCCTGATTATATCTGTTTACAGAAAGTCCGGAACAAGTCATATCTCGACAAATTTACGATTCCGGGGCATCATGGGCTGTTTACGTTTGATGACTATGGCTCGATGAGCGGTGTCGTGCTATATGCAAGGACTAAAGACGGCATCGACCCGATTCTGCAACTTGACTCCATGCCCAAACGCATATTGACTCCGCTATTAAGTACCGAGGGACATCTTCAAGTGTATGATTGTGGACATTTTATCCTTGCCAATACTTATGTGCCTTTTGCCAATTCTCAACTTGAAGGCGCAGAAGAATATCGAAAGTTGTGGGACGAGCAATTTCGTAAACTCATAGTTGAACTGTCCGAGAAGTCGCCAATTATCATCTGCGGCGATATGAATATCGTACACACGGATAGAGACACCTTTGAGAACAAACACATTCAGAATCGGCCCTGCTTTTCGCAATGGGAAAGAGTGGCATTCGATGCTTTGTTGTCAGAGGCCCATCTGGTCGACGCTTTCTGTTCACTACATCCGGAAGAACGGAAACCTTCCTTTTATGGCAATTTCAGATTTTTAGGCATCGGTAACCGCATAGATTATTTCCTCATCAGCAATTCTTTATTTCCTGACGTTATTGATTGCGATGTGCTGACAGACTTCGGAACTGGACAGAGTGCGCCCATAATTCTAACGCTGAACGAACATGTTTAAACGACATTGGTGTATGAAAATAATATTATCCCCCATCATAGCTATATTTTCTATTCTACTCTTTTTAGGTTGTAGTCCAAAGAATATCAGAACCGATAATTCATTAAGAATCAGCGGAGAATTGCTCTACAGGCCTGATCGGTCACCATTGCAGGGCGGTCTAATCAAACGGATTTCTGATGGGAAGACCTTTCTTTCCGATGATTCAGGTAATTTCCAGATTGAGGCTCAACCGGGTGATTCGTTACAATTTTCGTTTGTGGGTACAATTGGAAAGACAGTGCCTGTCGCGGCGAAGGACACATCAATGATAGTGTCGCTTGATCCATATATTCCCGGCAATGATGAATATGCAGTCAGAGTGTATAGCCGTTATCCCGAAATGGAGACAGGGTTAAAAACCTATGTTCATGACAAGGACGCACGAATCGGAGTAGCTGTAATCATCAACGGCGCAGACACAGTGTCGGTAAACGGCAAACGAGAGTTCCCGATGCTCAGTGTCTATAAGTTCCCGCAGGCTCTTGCCGTGGCCGACTACTGCTCCGGGCATAATATTTCGTTGACTGACTCGATCAGAATTTCTGCAAACGAAATGAAACCTGACACATGGAGTCCCATTCGCGAGAAATATGGCCGGAATGATATGCATCTTCCTCTTTCCGAAGTTTTGACTTACTCGGTGATGCAGAGCGACAACAACGCCTGCGACGTGCTGTTCCGGCTCATAGGCGGCCCGCAGGTGGCCGACAGCCTTATGAAGCAGCTCGGATATGATGAAATCCATATCCTCAACACCGAGGCAGAAATGCACCAAGACCCTTATCTTTGCTATGCCAACCGCGCCACACCATTGCAGATGGCGGCTCTTTTCGACCGATTTTATCGGCAGGAGATGCGTCACGATTCGCCTATCCTTGAAGCTGTAGGAGCGATGATGATGCAATGCTCCACAGGCAACGACCGTCTTCCGCTCCCACTTATGCCTACCAATGCAGTGATAGGCCACAAGACCGGCACCGGCGACGTGAACAGCCAAGGCCGCATAATCGGAGTTAATGATGCCGGATATGTCTTTCTCCCCAACAAGCAGGGATACTCGATCGCAGTGTTCATAGCCGATTCGGGATACGGCATGGCGGATACTGAAAAAATTATTGCCGACATTTCGGAGATTGTTTTCCAATCCCTGATGATGCAGGAGAAGGTTATTGGCGAATACATGGACAGTAACGATGGCTCAACCCTTACCATATCCAAGAAAGAGAATGGACGGATAAGAGTGGAAATCGGGCTTACCCGTCTCACGACGATAGATGATGGAGAAGGAGCGCTATTCGACAACGGCGTGACATTCTCTGCCACCGATGCAGGCGGGAATCCGATTTACGGCGAGATAACTATAGAAGGCAACACGGCAAAACTCACGTTTACAAAATCGACATGGGAATATCTTCCCGAAGGAACCACATATATATTTAATCGAAAATGAAAAAGATAGTATATCGCTCTCGGATTGACTGGTGGGCCTGGCTGGTTACAGTCGGTTTCCTCGCTATTATTTGGCTGTCTGCCATAGGTATGTCATGGTGGTATGTGGTTTTCGTGAGCGGACTGACCACGCTCCTCTATGCTTGGTTGATGTTCGGATGCTGGTATGAGATTGACGGTGATGAACTGGTTATATATCAGTTTTTCCGTCCCACTCGCTTGCCAATATCCAAAATCAAGAACATCAAGAAGACCACCGGTTATCTTGCGACAGCCGGAATGTCGCATCTGCGAGTCTCGATAAGTTTTATTGACCGCTCCGTGTGGAAAAGTTATGCTCCATTGGAAATATCGCCCAAAGACCGAGATGGCTTTATCGCCCGGTTAATAGAAATCAACCCCGAAATCAAAGAACTAAAATGAAAAAGAGAGTAGAACTCAGTTCTTATTGCTGGATTATTTCAGCTTTGTCGACAGCCCTTATGTGCGGCGTATTCATTTATGCTCTTAAACGGCCCGACAATGAATGGGCAGTATGTATTTTGGGAGGAGCAATTGTTTTTCTGTTCCTGTTCACCCTATGCTACATGCCGCTATCTGTTTCACTGGACAATGAAATCTTGAATATCAACAGACCGCTGAAAATCAAATCAATTCCATTGACAGAGATTGCGGAAGTTAGGCTGTGTTCTCCGACGATGGGCGCAAAGAGGATCTGCGGAAGCGGCGACTGGTTCGGCTGGTACAGATGGTTCAGGGAAGCAGACCTCGGCAAATATTTCGCATATTACGGCAAAGCCTCCGACTGTTTCCTCGTCACACTCAAAGACGGCAGGAAATATATGCTCGGTTGCAAGGATGCTCCCGAAATGGTAGAGGCGATAAATATAAAGACTGACTTATGGCAAAGAAAATATTGATACTGTCGGGCAGTCCCCGGCATGGAGGCAACTCCGACACTCTGTGTGAACAGTTTCTCAAAGGCGCATCCGAAGCCGGCAATGAGGTGGAGAAGTATTTCATCTCGGCGCACAAAATAGGTTACTGCTCGGCATGTTACTATTGCAGTTCTCACGACGGCGTATGCTGCAAGAAGGATGATATGAACGCCTTGATGCCGAAAATCCTTGAAGCGGATGTGCTCGTGTTCGCCTCTCCGGTGTATATGTACTCGATTTCGGCTCAACTGAAGGCAGTCTTCGACCGTATGGTAGCCAAGTATGAGACAATTCGCGACAAGGAACTGTATTACATTATGACTGCGGCGGAAGATGAAGAGCATACTATGGATACCGCCATTGCCTGTATGCGTGGTATGGCCGACTGCATCCCCGGCTCAAAAGAGATGGGCATGATATGCGCCAAAGGAGTATATCAGAAAGGCGAAGTTCTCGACACTTCCTATATGCAGCAGGCATACGAAATGGGAAAGAATATCGATACGCCGTTTTCCGGCTGCTCTGCGCGAAATGAAGAGGACGAGGCCATACAGCTTGGTCTTGACAGTTGCGGTGACTGAATCATTGGAAAACGCATGGAAGCACTACAGGAAGATTTGAGGCGTTGTTTTCTGTATCATAAAAATTCTGACCATGATAGAGCAGATTGAATTTTCACTGCGCCAACAGCCACGGGGCATACACCTTGTGACGGAGGAGATTATGAAACACTTACCTGATTTGCCGCGAAAAGGGCTGCTGGAAAAGGCGCGTGCGTTTGACCCCTTCGGGCACGCGGGACTGACCCCTTTGGGCGAAATAAGAATGACCCTTGCGGGCGAAATAAAAATGACCCCTGTCGAAGCATCGGTACAACCGTCCGCGATAGCGGGCAGACCTTAAAAAGATAGCCGTCCAGAGATTGGGCGGCTATTTTTGTGAGGGTTTCCAGCGGTCGGGCAGCAGGTCTCTATACTTTTCAAGCGGGGTGTTCGGAGGCCATGCGGCGCATTGGTCGATGATGTCGCAGAAGTAGTCGTAGACGTTGACTCCGCACCGGTGGCAGGTGATTGCCAGCGAGTGGTACAGGGCGGCAGCCTCGGCTCCGGTGTGGGAGCCGATCGTCAGGCGTCGGCGTGTCAGCGATATGTAGCGGTTGATCCGTTCGACCTCGTTGTTGTCGAGACGGTAAGTCGTGGACTCAAAGATGCGCGGTATCTCGTGCCATTGTTTTAGGGCATGTTCGGCGGCGGCGAGCAGCGGGTCATCGGGCGGCACGCCGTTGCGATTTTTAACGGCGGTCAGTCTCATATGGATTTTCTCAAGCATCACCCCGGAGTATCGCTGCCGCCACTGCAGGTGATCTTCCGCTGTCCATCCGTCCGTGCCGATTCGGTGTTTATGTTCGAAGTGGTAGAGAAGCCCGAAGAGTTTTGCTATTTCCTGAGCCTGCGGACACCGTCATCGCCCTTTTTCAGCACCTCGCGGAAACGACCTTGAGACAGACGTTTCGTGTACATCGAAAATCCGTCGCCGTCCCATTTAAGCGCCTTCATGGTCCTGCGGTCCTTTGAGAAGAACACATATACATCTCCCGATGCCGGAGAGTGGCCCTTCCACGACCACACCATCTGCGTCAGACCACGGACGCCATAACGCATCGACACCGGCTGCTGGCACACCCATAGCCGCAACCCTTGCTCAAGCCCCCACATCGCCCGCCTCCTTTCCCATCTTTCTGACAAACTTTGCAATGACGGCCACAACAGTGTCCGCCGGAAAGCTGACGGCAACATGACCGTCCACCTTTACCGTTGTCACATTGCCGCTGTCGGCTGGAAGGAACCCCGCCTCCTCGAAGATCACACCCTCGAACGGCACCTCCTGGGATTTGCCGTTACCCATGCCCGTCGGCCCCGTATAGCCAGGCAACCCGGCCACGCGTAAATGGTGATTCTTCAAATAAGAATGAACTTGAGCGCGTGTAACGCCTAAACCTCTGCAATAAGAAGAAAATATTCCGGGCTGTTTGCCTTGCGCGCATAATTGCTTGAACCGCTCATAAATATCCGCGTAAAGACGGCTGTTCACACAACAATATCCCGGAAGCGTCTTGACATTCTGAAATTCTTTTATTGCTGTCCGATAAAACTCAAATAACGCAATAAAGCATGGGTCGAACGCT
>CAJLTZ010000101.1 GCA_905209725.1 uncultured Muribaculaceae bacterium | reverse complement strand
CTGCATCAAAAATCGGTCGCCCCTGCATTAACATTTTTTATGGGATGGGGTCTTACAGTCTTCCGTCCACTTCGCTGCGGTCGCGCGTGGATTTCACGTCGAAGATCACATGCTTCGGCTTCAGCACCTTGCGGATGTCCATCTTCTCAAACTCCCTGTGGGCCACGGCCACAATCGCCGCATCAAATTTCTCCTCCGCCGGCAATTCATTCACCACGTCGAGCCCGTACTCCCTCTTCACCTCGGCGGGATTCGCCCAGGGGTCGAAGATGGTGATGGCAAGATTGTATTCCCTGAGTGTCTTCACAATGTCTACAACCTTTGTGTTGCGCACATCTGGGCAGTTTTCCTTAAACGTGAAACCAAAGATGATGATATGGCTGCCAAGCACCTGGATGCCCTTCTTGAGCATCAGCTTTATCACGCGGTCGGCCACATAGGCGCCCATGCCGTCGTTCATGCGGCGGCCGGCGAGTATGATCTCCGGGTTATAGCCGTAGCGCTGTGCGCACTGTGCCAGGTAATAAGGATCCACGCCGATGCAGTGACCCCCTACCAGACCCGGTTTGAAGGGGAGGAAATTCCACTTCGTGCAGGCGGCGTCGAGCACATCCTTCGTGTCGATGCCCATGAGGGTGAAGATCTTCGAGAGTTCGTTGACGAAGGCGATGTTGATGTCGCGCTGCGAGTTCTCAATCACCTTCGCGGCCTCTGCCACCTTGATGGTGGGCGCGAGATGCGTGCCGGCGGCAATCACGCTGCTGTAAACCTTGTCGACCAGGCGGCCGATCTCCGGCGTCGAGCCTGATGTCACCTTCTTTATCTTCTCCACGGTGTGGAGTTTGTCGCCGGGATTGATGCGCTCGGGCGAATAGCCGGCGTAGAAGTCCTTGTTGAGCTTCAGGCCGCTCACCCTCTCCACCACGGGGATGCACTCATCCTCTGTAACGCCGGGATAGACCGTAGACTCATAAACCACGATATCCCCCTTGCCTATCACCTTGCCCACGGTTTCCGAAGCTCCATAGAGCGGCGAGAGGTCGGGATTATTGTTCTTGTCGACGGGTGTGGGAACGGCCACGATATAGAAATTGCAGTCGCGGATATCGTCGATGTTGGCGGTACACTTGAAATTGTGGTTATTGATGGCATCCCGGAGTTGCTCGTCGCTCACCTCGAGCGTGGAGTCATGGCCGGCCATTAGTTCCTCGCATCGCTTCTCGTTCAGGTCGAAACCGATGGTAGGATACTTTGTAGAAAACAGACGCGCCAGCGGTATGCCCACATATCCGAGACCTATTACGCAGATTTTTATATCCATTTCCATTCTTGTCATGTTTTCAGAGGTTAGCCTTATACCATTCTATGGCTTCGTTGAGCCCGCGTTCGAAATCAAATTCCGGGCTGTATCCTAAAAGTTCACGGGCCTTGGAGATGTCGGCGTTGGAGTGTTTGATATCGCCCTTGCGGTCGGGGCCGAATTTAGGCTGGATATGTTCTTTTCCCAAAGCCTTGGCGAGGATGTGATATATATCGATGAGATATTCGCGGCCACCGTAGGCGATGTTGAAAGCCTGGCCTGCCGCCTCATGAGGAGCGAGACACGCCTTGAGGTTGGCCTCGATCACATTGTCGATATAAGTGAAGTCGCGGCTCTGGCGTCCGTCGCCGTTGATTGTGGGTTGCTCGTCGTCGAGGAGTTGCTTGATGAATTTGGGGAGCACGGCGGCATAGGCGCCGTTGGGGTCCTGGCGTCGGCCGAACACATTGAAATAGCGCATGCCGTAGGTGTCAAGCCCGTAATGCATTGTATACTGTTTGGCCCATTCCTCGTCGCAGCGCTTCGTCACAGCGTAAGGGGAAAGGAGATTGCCCTCCTGCCCTTCGTGCTTGGGGAGGTGCTCCTCGTCGCCATAGACCGATGAACTGGAAGCGTAAACAAATTTCTTCACGCCATTTTGGCGCGCGGCCTCAAGCATGTTAAGGGTGCCCTGGATATTGTTAAGGCTATAATAGAGGGGCATCTCTATCGAACGGGGAACGCTGCCCCAGGCAGCCTGGTGGAGGACATAGTCCACGCCCTCGCATGCAGCCATACAAGTGTCAAGATCCTTTATGTCGCCCTTGACAAACTCATAGCGGGGATTGTCAAGAAACATATCGATATTTGATTGCCTGCCTATTGACAGGTCGTCAAGACAGCGAACCCGATATCCCATGGAGAGAATTGCCTCACAGAGGTTGGAACCGATGAACCCCGCACCTCCCGTAACAAGAAACAATGACTCTTCCGGGAATTTCAAGTGTTTGTAACTCATAGATTTCGAAATGTAATCGAGGGCATCTGACCCCATTCTAACTTGAAAAAAAGTCAAAGCCGATGCAAATTTACGAAATTTATTTGAATCTTCCGCAGTTTTTTTGACAGGAGAGCAGGAGAACTTTTATTTTGGACAGGTGAACATATGTGCGACCTCCTGTTTCTCCTGTTCTCCTGTCAATAAAATTCGTTCTCAAAGCGTTCTCCCGTCAGAGAAGGCCGAAGATGAACACGACGGCTATTGCGGCCGGGGCTATGTAGCGCAGGCAGAAGCTGATGCAGCCCACCAGCACCCTCTCGCGCCTCTCCCCCTCCAACAACTGCTCCTTGCGCACTCTCTTCTTCAGTTTCCAGCCCGCATAGATACATATCAACATTCCGCCCAAAGGCATCAGTATGCCGGCGGTCAGGAAGTCGAGCAGATTGAAGATGGTTAGTCCGCCGATGGTGAATTCCGCCAGAGGTCCGAACGAGAGCGCCGAGAGCACCGCCAGCACCGTGACTCCAGCCGCCTCCACCAGTATCGCCTTCTTGCGCGTCATCCCCTTCTCCTCGATGAAATATGCCACCACCACCTCCGAAAGTGAGATGGTCGATGTGATTGAAGCCACGAAGAGGAGCAGGAAGAAGAGCGTGGCCCAGAACGCGCCGCCGGGTAGATGGCCGAAGATGGCGGGCAACACCTCAAACACCAGGCGCGGTCCCGCCTCCGGTTGCTGGCATAGGTCATCAGCACGCCCATGCCCACGCTCAGGGAGAAGAAGGCCTGCCCCATCGCACTAATCACGGTGCGCGAGGTCAGTTGGGAGAAGTCGGGATGGAAGAGGAAAGTGAGGCCCTCCTTGGCACCGGGCATCAGCAGCGAGTTTACGGCGAATGCGGCGATAATCAGGAAGAGGATGGGCATGAGGATATTGGAGAGTTTCTCGATGCCTTTCTGCACGCCGCGGCCGATGATGGCGAAGTTGATAGCCAGGAAAATTAGAGTCCAGAGGATGGGTCGCCAGCCGGAGGTCAGTTGGTCGAAGCGCGTATGGAGCGTGGCGGCGTCGGCGCCGTTGAATTCGCCGAAGGGGGCGGCGAAGAGGTATTCAAGCGTCCAACCGGCGACCACCGTGTAGAAACCCAGGATAAGAAACGAGCAGAGGATTCCCATGATGCCCACGTAGGGCCAGAACTTGCCGCCACCGAGTCGGCGGAAGGCGCCGGCGGCATTCTGGCGCGTTGCGCGGCCGAGGACGAACTCGGCGCAGATGGCCGGAATTCCGAGCACGAGTACAAAGAGGATATAAATGATAAGGAAAGCGCTGCCGCCGTGCATACCGGCCTCATAAGGGAAGCGCCAGATGTTGCCGAGGCCCACTGCCGAACCGACCGTAGCGGCCAGCACGCCCAGTTTGGTAGCGAAAAGGCCTCGTTGGTTGTCATTATTATGCATGGAATTGTTAATTATTATGGATTGAGGTTACACTAATGTTTTTCCGTATGATTATATTAACGGAAAATCGCCCGGATAATTATTGTGCCCCCTGCAATCTCAACACACACCATCTGGAAACATTCATTTATTATCTTTGATTATCAAATATTTCTTTCATGATTTTTAAAATGTTTTCCAATAATTTTTTTATATTATTGTTTATTAGCATTATAGGATTTTTAATAACTAAAATTGTTTTCCAAAATGAAAAAGTTATTAACAATCTAAGTTAATTATTTGTTACATCTGATATTATTATTAACTTTGCAGATGCATTAAGATTTCAACAAGAGTCGAGAGTCAAGAGTCAAGGGCTTCTGGCCTCAGATTTTTGAAGGTCTTTAAGTTGAGATCGCGAAAATTTGAGTAATATATAAATAAAATTTGAGTAATATATAAATAAGGCGGGAATGATACAACTGGTAGAAAAGCGCGACGGGCGCGTAGTGGGATATAATGAGGAGAAAATCAAGGCGGCTATCCGCAAGGCTATGCTCACCACCGAGATGGGTGAGGATGAGTCGCTGATTGAAAAGATTACTGACCGCATCGGCATGACCGGTTCGGAGCGGATGACCGTGGAGAGCATCCAGGACCGCGTGGAGATCGAGTTGATGAAGTCGAGCCGCAAGGATGTGGCCAAGCGCTACATCGCCTACCGCGACCAGCGGAGCATCGCCCGACGCGCAAAGACCCGCGATATATTTCTCGAGATTATCGAGGCCAAGAACAATGACGTGACGCGTGAGAACGCCAACATGAATACCGACACGCCCGCCGGCATGATGATGAAGTTTGCCAGCGAGACCACCAAACCCTTCGTTGACGACTACCTCCTCTCCCCCGATGTGAAGCAGGCGGTAAAGAACAACTACCTGCACATTCACGACAAGGACTATTATCCCACAAAGAGTCTCACCTGCGTGCAGCACCCGCTCGACCGCATCCTGGAGCATGGTTTCATGGCGGGCCACGGTGAGTCGCGCCCCGCGAAGCGCATCGAGACGGCCAGCGTGATCGCCTGCATATCCCTGGAAACTGCCCAGAACGAGATGCACGGCGGCCAGGCCATCCCTGCCTTCGATTTCTACCTGGCGCCGTTTGTGCGCAAGTCATATATAGAGGAGGTGAAATGCCTCGAGGCCCTCACCTGCCAGGACCTCTCCCATCTCTATGACGCCGAGATTGAGGACTACCTGAAGACAGACCTTGCCGGCCTCGAGGGGGATGCCCGCTTCCAGCAGCACGCCATCAACAAGACGGTAGACCGCGTGCATCAGTCGATGGAGGCTTTCATCCACAACATGAACACCATCCACTCGCGCGGCGGGAACCAGGTGGTGTTCTCCTCCATCAACTATGGCACCGACACCTCGGCCGAAGGACGCTGCGTGATCCGCGAACTGCTGATATCCACCTACGAGGGCGTGGGCAACGGCGCCACAGCCATCTTCCCCATCCAGATATGGAAGAAGAAACGCGGCGTGAGCTATCTGCCCGAGGACCGCAACTACGACCTCTACCGTCTCGCCTGCAAGGTGGCCGCTCGCCGATTCTTCCCCAACTTCCTCAACCTCGACGCCACATTCAATCAGGACAAGGACTGGCGCGCCGACGACCCGAAACGTTACATCCACGAAGTGGCCACTATGGGTTGCCGCACCCGCGTGTTCGAGAACCGCTTCGGTCCCAAGACCTCGATCGGGCGCGGAAACATTAGTTTTTCGACGGTCAATATCGTGCGCATCGCCATCGAACTGATGTGCATCAAAGATAAGGAGGAGCGCATCGAGCGTTTCTTCCAGAAACTCGACGAGGTGCTCGACGTGACGGCCAAGCAGCTCGACGAACGATTCAATTTCCAGAAGACGGCTCTTGCCAAGCAGTTCCCTCTTGTGATGAGTGCCCTCTGGAACGGAGCCGACCAACTCGGTCCCAACGACACAATAGAGGCCGTAATCAATCAGGGAACGCTCGGAATCGGCTTCATCGGCCTTGCGGAGTGCCTGATTGCACTCATCGGCAAGCACCACGGCGAAAGCGAGGAGGCTCAGGCTCTCGGTTTGCGAATAGTGAGCCATATGCGCAGCCGCGTGAATGAATACTGCGAGAAATACCAGCATAATTACTCCGTGCTTGCCACTCCCGCCGAGGGACTCTCCGGCAAGTTCACCCGCAAGGACCGCAAGACTTTCGGCATAATCCCCGGCGTCACCGATAAGGAATATTACACGAATTCCAACCATGTGCCTGTATATTACCACTGTTCGCCGCGCCACAAGGCGAAGATCGAGGCGCCCTACCATGAGTTGACGGGCGGCGGCCACATCTTCTATGTGGAGATTGACGGCGACGCCACCCACAATGAGGAGGCCATCCAGCAGATTGTGGACATGATGGACAAATATAATATGGGTTACGGGTCGGTGAACCACAACCGCAACCACTGTCCGCGCTGCGGATATGAGAATGCCGACAAGAACCAGACGCATTGTCCGAAATGCGGAGAGAAGTTTGAGACAATCCAGCGCATCACGGGCTACCTCGTAGGCACCACCGACCGCTGGAACAGCGGCAAACTCGCCGAGCTCCACGACCGCGTGGTCCACAAATAATGCGACTGCATGAAATGTAATGTATTGGATATTGTCCGGGGCACCACTGTGGATGGCCCCGGATTTCGCACATCCGTCTATTTCGCCGGTTGCCGCCACGCCTGCCCGGGTTGCCACAACCCGCAGTCGTGGGACTTCGCGGCCGGTACTCCGATGAGCATCGAGGAGATCCTCGCCGTCGTCGACGAGGAGGAGTTTGACGTGACCCTTTCCGGCGGCGACCCGCTCTATCATCCCGAGTTTGTGAAGGAACTTACGCGGCGGATTGTGGAGAAGGGTTATAAGGTGTGGCTTTACACAGGCTTCACATATGAGGAGATAAAGAAGAACACTATCCTCATCGATGCCCTGACTTATGTGGATACAATAGTCGACGGCCCCTACATCGCTGCGCTGCGCGACCCCGACTTGCTCTTCCGCGGCAGCTCTAACCAGAGAATCATTAGCAATTTTGAATTTTAATTTTTGGACAGGAGAACAGGAGGAACAGGAGGTTGCTTCAGTTGTTCTACTGTTCTCCTGTCAAAAATAGTTCTACTGTCAAATTAGGGCTGGCGAGGCTGATTTGCGGCCATTTTTTGCCTTCCCAAAAATATTTCAATTTTTTTCGAGGGCACTGAAAAAGTCCTCTGCTGGCCGAAATCCTAAAATCAATCTGCACATA
>CAJLTZ010000100.1 GCA_905209725.1 uncultured Muribaculaceae bacterium | reverse complement strand
TCAGCGTTCGACCCATGCTTTATTGCGTTATTTGAGTTTTATCGGACAGCAATAGTTCTTAATACCCATTTTCTCCATATATTCCAGCGCGAGTTTCACCATGGCTTCATCTGAAAGCCGTGCCGAATCCTCCGGCGAATAGGATAGAGAAATGTGTCCGCACCAATGCTGGACGCGACTGTTGAGATGTCGTTGGCACTCGAAACCATCGACAATATCTTTCGGCGTATCGGTCAACAGTCCCTCGGAATAGAGCAAACGAGCTTCTTTGTTTTCCTCTTTCAGAGCGAGAGCATACTCTACGCAGCCCGAAAAACTACTTCCTTTAGTGATGCTTCCAATCATGCGACAGCTTGGAATAAAGTGATTTTATCTCCTTGCTCAGCGAGTCGAGCGACCATTGCACGAGCTTGAATCCCGCTTCGTTGGCTTTCTTGGCAAGCTGATTGAGATTGTTTGCCATGCTCCCTATCTGGCGCAGAAGTGCCATGTCTTCGGGTCTGGCTACCTGTATTACCTCAGTGTTGAGCAGAGCGCAACACCAGTAGTCGGATAACTTTCTGCCGGATTTGCGGCATTTTTCAAGTGCTGTCTTGTGTTGTTCTTCGTCCAGACGGACGCTGACAACGAATGTCTTGCCAGACTTCTTCTCTACTCCCGGAGGAGCCTTCTTTTTCTTTTGGAATGTCATTGTTTCAGAGTTTTGAGATTTGACTTGTGACCATCGGGAACGGACTCCAGCCGCCCGGTAACGGAGGATGCAAGGTCGGAAATGTTTACATTGCCACTACCTTGCTATCCTCCTAATCTTGACAGATTATCCGGATACCGGCGTTGCCGATGGCTTCGCCATTTCCACTGCTTAGGGGCAGTGGTCAGAACGATTTACTTATCAGTGTGAACCAGCTTTCGTAATTAGCGGCGTTGCTGTCGAGATGCTCGTTTATGATATGCTCGATGAAGTTGCTGACGCTGTAGCCGGGACCGCTGAAGAATCGGGCGATGCGTTCCACGCGGTCAAACGTGTCGTTGCTGATTGCCACCTGATGCTTGTTGTCCTTGCCGAGCTTAATCAGCGCGAAGTATGCCTTTCGGTAATCTTCGAGGTCGCTCTTGCGCTGCTTGGCAGTGAGACGGGTGGACTTGGGTTGAGCGTTTTCGCTCTGTCCGGCTATTGGCTGGACATCGGAGTTGACGGGATTTTCCACAGTTTCGGAAAGATTTGAGTTGTTGAAAATATCAGTCACTTCAGATGACTGAGGTGTTGGAGTTTTTTCAGTTTTCACGTTTTTGATTTTATATGGGCTTGCGCCCGGTTTAACATTCGGGATTGTCTGAGGGTGCAGAGTGCCGGAGTTATCGGCATATCGCGTATCGGCGGCCACATACGTCTGCCGATGGTGCTGTTATTGGCAATCATCAGTTTACTCTGTTTTGCTTTCATCGTCGGCAGGAGTAACATTGTTAGCGGAGTAACATGACTGCTTACGATAGAGGCCTTGACGCACACGGCGAAAGAGAGTGTTGAGATTGCGGGTGATAAACATCTTGAAGGTATGGTCTTTCATCCCGAACCGCGCTGCCACACGGATGCCGTCGGCTGTCGAAAACTCCTCGGCGAGATGGTCATACACCGTGCGGTGGAGTTCGTTCAGTTTCTCCTCGCTGATGCAGGTGAGTACGCCGAGGGCGTTGTGTCGGAAGTATTCCGCCAACTCGATTGCTCCGCCTACCTCGTTATCTCCGATTTCTTCGGGAGGCGACTGCTCCTCATCGCACACCCATCGCGCCATTCGCAACAGCAGGCTGAATCGGATTACATAGATTTCGAGCTTGCAGAAGAAACTGACAACCGTGTCGTTCATCTCGTTGTCGCACATCTCGGCATTCCGGTGTTGCCATTCATAGAGTGCCCGCTTCGCCGCCGGAGTAAACCGCACAATTATAGGTATCGGTTCCCCTTCATCATCGAGTCGGCACTCCACCGAGAGAATAGCGGTAAGTATGGATTCCCATGCGTTGTCGAGGTCTTCGCTTACCTCATCCTCCTGCCATCTCGGTTTGCCGGATGTTTCCGTCATGGCGAATAGAATGCGGTCAATGAATCCGTTGGCTGTTCTCTCACCGTTGGCAAGTCCGGTAAGCAGACGTTTCTGTATTGTTCCTACCACCGAAATAAAAGGTCGCTTGATGAAGATGGAGTTCTGTGAGTTCTTGCGGTCAGACATTGTCGTGCGACCGTTGAATGCCGACAGCCAGAATTGTTCCTCAGAGCCGTTGTTGTAGCGGGTGAAGTTCTTGAACCATGCCGACAATTCATCAACCCACAGGCACAGACCTCTCGGATTGTGGGAGTGAATGGCACTCAGTCCCTCCTGCGTAACATCCGACACGAGATAGCGCAGACGTTTCGGCTCTTTGGGGAATTGCTCGAATCCGGCGTGAACACGTTCCTTGCGACTCATGGCTATCGCCTGCTGATACTCGGCATACCTTTTCTGGTAGTCCAGATTGTTTTTCCAATCGGCGTTGACGAGCGGACGCATTGCGAATGCCAGCGGATGTGACTTACAGGCTCCGGGGCGACCTACAATCGCTATATAAAGGATTGCCGATTCGTGCCAGTTGCGTTTCACTTCCACGCGATGAGAATTGCCAACTGCAACCGATATAGCGGCCATCATTGATGCTGCGGTGTAGTCGACCGGAAAGCCGTTGCTGTCATGCAACTCACGGATGATGCGCTGTAATCTCTCGGGTAGCACATGCACCGGAAATGCGTTGGTCGTGGATTGTGTGTAATCTCTTTCCATAGACTTAGAAATTATATCCTCCACGGGGACGGCGTTTCATTCCGGCGGTTATGGCAGCCGCTGTTTCGGCGAGGGAAGGAGCGACGGAATGTTTGCGTCCGTTCTCAATCCATGCGTACAGTTCGTCCTCATAGAAATAGAGGAGTTTGCCGCGCTTGTAGCTCGGAATGGGGTCATTCGGAGCTTTTATGCCGCGGTAGAGGCTCGAAAGTGACTTGCCTATTATCTGGCAAGCCTCTTTCGCATACACGAGTCTGCGCGAGGGCTTGGACTGTTTGGAGTGGCCGGTGAAACCTGCCTTTTCAAGCAGTTCAAGCACTCGGTCGAGTTTCTCGGAGAGACCGCTTACCACATGTGGCAGCTGGTCGAAGGTTGGTGGTGATGTTTCCATATTTACTTTGGCTTTGAAGTTCGTTTGAAATTCTAACGCAAAGTAAAATAGTGAGTTAGCGGTTATCAAATTAACCATTCTCACTCCCTCAAAATAACCGCTTGGCAAGTGTTAACCCTCTGATAAATAGGACTGAAAAGATGAAAGAATTTGTATGGTGAAAAATTGAGGGAAGGGGTGATTTTGCGGTGATTTTTAAAGATTACTGGGAATGGTGGTTCGTTTTAGGCTTCCAACGTTCGATTGGTCGAATCGTAGTCTCAGGCATGGCCTGTGAGTGAGATGTGATTTGCTATTTTAGACATTGCGAAACTAACTTCGCTTGACTTTGCCAACGTGTTTCCGTTAAGTAAGGAGTAGAAACCTGCTATGTCAGCGAAAATGATTAATTTTGCGCTATGGAATACAAAGAAATAATTTTTAATAACAGATCTGAGGCTTCTGGGTTTATACAGAAACTCAACGAGAGGGCTTATTCGCCTTTAGATTGGGCAAATAGTGAAACCATTCAATTCTACGGATGCATTTTCCCCGATGTTACATTAGATTGTCTATTTGTATATGGCGAAACTATAACTCCTGCTCAAATTGAGAAATTTCCCAAAATTGGAGTTTTTGCCAATATTAGAGCCTACGGTTCAAGTAAAAAATATAAGGGCCTACGAAATATTAAAGGTGAAACAATCTTAAGTCCTATTTATGATGAGCTGACACTATTCTACCAGACTGAGGAAACTATTTTCATTAAAACAGAGAAAGATGGATTATCTGGATTAGCAAGTTATAGACCGTTAAGCGATAAGGTTGACATAATTATGCAACCGAAGTATGATGATATTTTTGATGCTGGGGAATTTACTTTTGGGTTTATTGCAAATGGCAAAGTAGGCTTCGCTTCATTAACAGGCCGGGAAATAATAGAAGCGAGATATAAAGAAGGAAATGAGTATAACCATTTCGTTGATGGTAAAGCACTTGTTTATAAAGATAGTAAGTTCGCTGTACCATGCTATATAAATCATTATGGTGAAATTGTAGGATTAAAGGAAGAATGTAATAGCAGCTTATTCCGCGGAAACGGTACAGGCTATTATCCTTACGGAGAATTACCAGATGCATTAGACGCATACGAGGGAGACGAATCTAATCGTTGGAATACGGATTAAAACAAACAAAACTGTCCGGTAAGCAATCATGTAAGACGAGGGGATAGAATCGGGGTCAAATACGGCTAAACACGTGATGTTGGCGCTTATGTCTAATCTCAAATGAATAGGCCGAGTCTGAACGCGCCATAACCAAAATAGCAGCGTGAGAGCGCCCATCTGCTTTTGAGGTCTTAGCAATTCTCGATTATGCAAAGAGCGAAGACTTTTTCGCTATAAGGGACTACTTCAATCGAAATAAAGTTTTTGCAGAAAGAAATGTCCATAACTTGCGGTTTGAAGCCGTCAAGTTATGGACGTAAAATACGTTTCCTGAATTAAACTGGATAATAGGATTATTGTCTGAATAGTTCCGAATGAGAACCGAGACGGACAAGGTCTATTTGGTCGGTGTCCGGGTCAAACCATATCAATAGAAAATCGCCTTCAATATGGCATTCCATATATCCGGCATAGTTTCCGGTAAGCATGTGAGGATTATAATCAGATGGAATCTGAGTTTCAGACTGAAGCATATTGAGAACTGCCATCAGTTTTTTCAGTTTATTGGGATTGTTACGGAACCGCTTGTAATCCTTTTTGTATTGTGTAGTGGGGTGTAGCTTCTTCATAATCCCATGGAGCGTTCCATCGCTTCTACTGAGGATAAATCAAGAGGGGTGGAGTTGCGCAATGCACCACTTTGGGCTTCCTTCATAGCCGCAAGTGTTGTCTCATTAGGCTCATTGTATGCAGCATCAAGTAGCAGAGTTTCAACGTAGTTGTTGAGGCTTCTGTTCTGACGCTTGGCAAGTTGGCGCAGCCGTTCAATAAGTTCTACCGGCAGTCGGAAACTCTGATTCTTTTTGGGAAGTGCTATATCCATATCGTAATATTTTATGCTGCAAAGTTAATGTATTTGTATTACAATAACAAGCGTTCAAGGAAAATAGTTGTAGGACAATGGCTTATATGGGTGCATCCTACATTTAGGATAGCGAAAAAGCGGATAACTCTGGCGATTGCGCCATTGTTATCCGCTGATATGACAGAATAGGGTTATCTCAAGCTCTATTGAGTATGTCTAAATTGATATTGCCATACCGCTGAAAGTGCTTGAACAGCTTGTCCATCTGGTCGCGGGTATGGATGGGGATCCTTTCTTTGGTTGATTTACTTTCTCTGAGTTTCTGTTCGATTGTCCGAATCTGGGTGCTTTCAAAGGGCTTCTCAAATACCTTCTTAACGAAACGGGCGATGACTCCGCCCTGGAGTCTGAGGAACTTGCCGACATTATAGCCTAAATGTTTCAAATCCTCCTTTGTCAGATGATTGCTTCGAAGATTTACCGGAGTGAAAGGCGGCATGGCATGAACTGTCCATATCTTCGCGTTGTGATGAAGTTTCTGTAATTCGTCGGCATCAAGATAGGGTTGCATCATGCAGGTGATGTAGGCGCAAAGAAACTCAATCTGAGCCATGCTGAATCTCATGTCCTCCTCTTTGAGTTCTTCGTGTGCGGCATTGCACAGTTCATGCTGTGAGAGAAGTTTCTGCTGTATCTCAGTCTGTTCATTGTCTGACTTCATCGCATTTATAGCGGCTTCCAGCTGGTCAGGATAATACACGTCACCGTTAGCGGAGATATACGCTTCCTCTTCCCATTCCTCGATGCGGATATTGCCGTTGTCCTCCTTGATTCGGTTCTCTTTCGCCGTCTTTGTAAAACAGCCAATCTTGTCGTTAGACTCCGGATAGGCACGTACACGATAAATGCCGAGTTCCAGTTCTTTCTTGATATGCTTGGGCTGGAGGCTTACCCATTCGTTATATAGGGCATCCGACTCCAGAACCTCATCAAGTCCATGGCCGCCCATATAATCCTCGAAATAAGGATATTCGCCGCGAGCCTTTATGCGCTCCTGCAAACTGCTGTATTCACGGATATTATGTTCGAGTTCCACGAACACGACATCATCAACGTCAATAGGACCTTCATATACTTTTTTGCCATCCATCAGGACATATCGGGCTTCATCAGGCTCTTTATCCTCAACGATTTCTCCGCCACTATAATCTTCCGGATAATCATCTTCGGTAAAGTATGGTTCTTCTTCCACTACCGTATTTTCAGCAGATGTGGAAAACTCCATTTTGCTCTTAGGGTCATCGACAACTGTGACCTCAATTTCTTCTCTGGCAGGTGTGCTCATTATGGCAACGCTCTCCTTTCTGCGGAAGATACGGTCAAACAGACTTTCGATTGCCGACTGGAATCCGCAATATAGACCGATTGTGAGGACAAAGAAAACGGCAAATAGAACATTGCCGGTAAATTCGTCAGTGCCGAAACGGGTTATCGCAGCATGACGACCAAGTAAAGCCATGATACCGCATCCGGCAATCACGGCACTCCATATAAAAATTTTGTCCCGGGTAGGGGGAGCGAAGCTCCTCAAGCGCTGGGGCGTTTTCTTCATATAAAACAGTGGGTTAAATATTCACGTCTTTATAGACAATTTAACCCACTGTTTTGTTCGTTCAGGTAAGGCCACAATTTAATCGTGTTGAATGCGGAGATATTCCGCTATATCAATTTTGCCTGGGTTATATCAGAATTTGAGAGTATAAGAATCAATTTATCAACCTCTTCAATAGGACGGTTCCACCATTGTAGACGCTCCAGCAAGTCTATCATTTCATCGTCAAATCTGCGGCGTATGACTTTTGCCGGATTGCCCACGGCTATCGAAAAAGGAGGAATGTCGGAGGCAACCGTGGCATTTGTGCCGATTATGGCTCCGTCGCCAATATGTACGCCCGGCATGATTGTCACATTCTGCC
>CAJLTZ010000099.1 GCA_905209725.1 uncultured Muribaculaceae bacterium | reverse complement strand
GACCGACTTATACCCCAAAATTCGATGTCTTCAAATTTTTGTCATGTACTTAAATGTTGGATTTAATTGATATGATTTTAGACCCAACTAAAATTAACGAGGTAAAACCTATGTTATCATTGTCATGAATATCATCCGGATAACACAATCTCAGTTGAACGCCATTGCCGCCTTCAAGGAATTCCTTAAAGGCGATGAGCAAGTGTTCATGCTCAAAGGTGCGGCAGGTACTGGCAAAACCACACTTGTGTCGGAATTTCTGAAGATTCTTGAGGGACAGAAACGTGAGTTCGGGCTTATGGCGCCAACCGGGCGCGCCGCATATATTATCGGAAATAAAACCGGTCAGCCGGCGTATACCATACATAGGAGTATATATGGTCTGACAAAATTGAAGTCGACCAGCCAAAATAAAGAAGATGAAGATGATGGCGGTCTGCACTTGCGATTTGGACTGAAAGGGAATAATAATTCTCTAAAAACCGTATATATTGTAGATGAATCTTCAATGATTTCTGACAACTTTTCTGAAAATGAAGCTTTCTCATTTGGTTCAGGATGTTTGCTGACAGATTTGTTCGAATTTGCGAGAGGAAGAAAAATCGTACTTGTGGGCGACTATGCACAGTTGCCTCCGGTAGGAATGAATTTTTCACCTGCTCTTGACAAGGAATATATCGAAAATAAATTCAGTTGCAGGGTGAAGGAATATGTGCTCCGCGAAGTGATGCGCCAATCTGAAGGCAGCGTGATGCTGTCTAATGCATCGAAAATTCGCAATAGCATCGAATGTAAAACTTTTGTCGAATTCAAGTTGTCTCCGGGAGAGGATTCCATTGCCGAAGACATAGACTTATTGACACCATATTATAATCTTTCTCCTTCTCGCCCGAATGTTAGAGCTGCGATAATCGCATATAGCAATAGACAAGCATTGGACTATAATCTTGCTATTCGCCGTCACTATTATGGAGATGCGGCTCCGAGGCTAAAAGCCGGAGACCTTTTGATGATATGTCGCAATAATTATGCGTATGAGCATGAACTGTTCAATGGCAACATCGTTCAAATTGAGGCGTGTCAACCTGATGAAGAGGTCACTCATCGGGAGATCCGTGTAAAATTAGGCAAAGGCAGAGTTGAATCTGTCTTACTAAAATTTCGCAGATCCGCAATCAGATTTGGAGTTGGTGGTAAGGCTGTTTCTCTTAATGTCATGTTGCTCGACAATTTCCTTGATGACCCGGCGGGTTCTGTGGGTGGTTTATTGGCGAGAGCCCTGATTGTGGATTTCAATAATCGGCTCCCGGAGAGAATAAAGTCTCGGTTAGGAGAAATACGGAGGCTGCTGCGCTCTACAGAGAAATTGACCTCCGAACAGCAAGAACTATGCGACGCGTATATTACCTTATTACATAAGGATCCCTACTACAACGCCCTTATATGCAAATATGGATATGCCATGACGTGCCATAAAGCTCAAGGTGGGGAATGGGAGAATGTATTTGTGGATATGTGCCGCTTCAGCGGAACAGCTAACGAAGATTATTTCCGATGGGCATACACGGCATTGACTCGGGCATCCAAGAAGATATGGCACTTCCGCTCACCGGATTTCAATTATATCAGTAACTTGATTGTGGAAGAAATTACCCCTTCAACTAAAATCAAGGTGAGCAATTACGCTAAGGATACCGATTTCTGCAAATCACGATTCTTACGCATTCAAAGTCGCGCACAGACACTGGGATTAACTATTAGTGAAGACAGGGCAAAACCTTATCAACACTTAATAACTTTCTCAGATGGTCAATCAAATTCTGCTACATATCAGTTGTGGTATGGAGCAAAAGGATATAGTGCTAAAGATGTGCTTGTATCTTCTTCATCAGAAGACTTCTCCTTAATCTGCACCCCAATTATTGAAGCATCGTATGCTCCAGAGTGTGTGCCGTTTTCAGCACCAAATCGACCTTTCGCCGAAAAACTGGTAAGCTTTATCCGCAGTCAACTTGACGAAACGGGCATCCAACTCCTTGATATAACACAAGAGAATTATCAGGACGTGTTTCACCTTAAAACAGATGGTCTTGCACAAATAGGGCTAACCTATACATCCAAAGGGAATTATACTTACATGCGACTGACAAGTTCTCTCGGCACTCTTGACACTAAATTACAGGCACTTCGCCAACGTTTCATCTAATACCTCTTAAATATGACTCCACGAGAAATTACCGCATTACGCAAATCAGGAAGACTTGCGGAGGCTCTTGAGGCTGCAGAAGCAGCCTATGCGGAGCGTGTTAACGGATACTCGATAGGCTCGCTCTTCTGGTGCCTCAATGACCTCTACAAAACTCAACATGGCGAGGAACTTGAAAAGACTGTGGCACGTATGCATACCATCTATAATGAGCTGGGCATGGTGGATGAATACATGCAACGTTCCCTTGCGTCAGCCGAACGCAGGGTGCTACCACACTCTTCTCGAATTAAGGAGACTATAGAGCGAGCTAAAGCTGGCGACAATGTAAGTTCCTCTCAACGTGAACTATTTGCACTCTTTGAACATGGAGAAATCGACCGACTGCTTCAGAATGATCTGGGATGGCTTACTTACTACGTGCTCAAGTCAACTCCTGTCTCTGACGCTCATAGCCGCAAGATCTTATTGAACCAATATTTCAAACTCAATCTTGAGCGTCCGTCAATACTCCACTCACTGATTTTGGGAGAAGGTGTTAAGGTAGAGCAAAATACGCCGTTGCAGTTTAGGATACGAGACTTCATCCGACTTTGGGGTCTTGAAAACCTCCGCGAAGATGATTGGGTACAATTCACTACCGATAGTGGCAATACCTTACCATCGGTTGTTGAAAAGCTTATAGGCGTCTATGCCAAGGAACTGAAAACCGATAAAGTAGAGTCTCCGGAAAACTTTGCCGAGCTTGTTGACAAAGCTCTCCTTAAGTATCCTAAGAGCCAGAATATGCCTTATTTCAAGGCAACCGTGATGCTCTCTCAAGGCCGCAACGAGGAGGCACTTAAATATTACCGGGAACTGATTTTGAAATTCCCGACGAAATTCTATCTATGGAATCAAATATCAGAATTAGTTGATGACTTAGACACAAAGATAGGCCTTCTGAGTAAGGCTCTCAATTGTGGTGACGAAGAGGGCTTCCTGGGAGGAGTGCGATTGCGTATGGCATCACTCCTTATGCAAAAGGGGTTGCTGTCAAACGCTAAATTCGAACTGGAGAAATATCGTTCGACCTATCAAAGCAAAGGATGGAATCTAAAGCCGGAATTTTGGGACCTATATAATCACATGACATCTGTCGAAACAGCATCTGACAACAAGAGACTGTATTCCGATTATTCTGTATATGCCAATCAGTTTATATACAACGACCTTCCGGATCAGTTAATCATCAAAGTTGCTGAGAGACAGATTGAGGATCGCAACCATCCCGGACGCAAATTCACTCAGTGGACACTACGCGGTCAAACAGGGATACTCACACTTAAGAAACCTGTAAAGTTTGGGCTCGTACCACGCACTCCAAATGGAACGCCATTCTCCGCCAAAACTCATGAGGGGAAAATAGTATGGATTCGTCAGAATCAGAAAACGCCACAAGTCCCTTGGCTCAAAGAAGTATCAGGAACAATCACATTGCGGACAGACCGTAAGGGAAATCGCTATGCAGTTATCCAAGGTGTCTATGTGGGAGGGAAGTTGCTGAAAGGGAAAGAGGATGGTCAATCAATAAAAGCGTTAGCAATTCAGCAAGAAGATGGTCGCTGGTCTGCTATATCTTTAATTCATTGATAAAGATTATGCCAGCCACAAAAAACGCAATGACAAGATATGCTCTGATTGACAAACTCCTTGCCAATCGAAACAAAGCATTTTCAATACAAGATATTACCGAGTATCTTGAAGAACATCTTCCTGAATATGGGCAAGAACCCGTATCAAAGCGATGCGTAGAAAAGGATCTTAACTATCTTGAAAACTATAGCCCGTTTGATGTTGAAATAGAGGAATATTGGATAGATGCACCGGATAAGAACGGCAGACCATATAAAAAGAGATGTATAAGGTATGAAGATGCTACTTTCTCAATATTTAAGCCTAAATTATCGGAAGACGAGAAAACAGTATTAGCTACAGCACTTGATACGCTTGGCAGTTTCGATGGCTTGGAGAATTTCGAATGGCTTAACGACCTCAAACACCGATTGAAGCTTGAAGAGCAAGCACCAATCATATCGATATCTAAAAACCTTATTTCGAATTCATCTTTAATTGCGCGTCTTTTTACTGTAATTCGCGCCAAGCAAGTTATTTCGTTGATATATCATACGTTTTCTAATAGTGAGAGAAGAACCGTTGAATTATCGCCGTATCTCCTAAAAGAATACAACAACAGATGGTATCTTATTGCAGGAGCCTGCGATACCGGCAACCTTTTGACGTTTCCATTAGATAGAATTGACGATTTTACCCCAACACTATTCGCTAAATATCGTGAACCAATTGAAGACATTAATGAACATTACGAAGAAATAATAGGCGTGACGTTTGATGAAGATGCTCCTCTACAAGAAATTATATTCTGGATATCTGATAAATCCAAGGATTATGTTATAACTAAGCCTATTCATGGCTCTCAGAAAGCTCTTAATAGGGAGAATGACTCATATCTTCGCCAAGTCTATCCCAAGCTCAAAAATGGTAAATTCTTTCAGATAGAGTGCAGAGAAAACTATGAACTTATCCGTGAGCTTATTTCCTTTGGCCCTGAATTATTGGTAGTATCCCCGATTAACATCAAAAATGAAATACTGAAAAATTTGGATGGCTCATTACAAAGATATAAGTCCTTATGATTTGCATAATCTCATACGTGATTTTATCTTCGCTCCAAAAAATAAAACACAAGAAGGATGAATGCATCTAAAGATATATCTCAACTAATTGCGAACGCGAACGAAGACGATTTGCGCGACATTGTTTTAGGATGGGCCGACAAACATTCTGATTTCAAGGATTATGTCCGAAATTGCCTCTGCCCTCCGGAAGAAAATGTAGATTTCGGCCGCAAACTCAGTCAGGCCGTAAACCGCGAGACAAAAGAGTTCTTCTCGCGCCATGACGTGAGAGAAGCCACTGACTGGAGCAATGTCTATAATGACTTGATAAGTCCATGGAGCGAAAACGCTGATTCGCTGTCCACTGAGAAACTTTTTGACCTATGTGAAGTAATAGTCAAAGAGGTGGGCATGAAGGTTACTGATGAGGATTTTTATGGCGATGACTGGTATGGCGATGATTTTTCCGGCAGCATTCAGGATATAATGGATGTGTTGGGAAACGTCGTCGGACTTCTTGTGATTCGCGGGGATATTAGCCACGAAACCCTTGATTCTTTGAAAAAGCTTATAAAAGTGGCTAAAAAGAAGGACGTGATTGACAGCTATATTGGTTCACCATACGACTTTATTCTTGAACTTATTTCACTCAGGCAAAAAGCCGATGAAGTAACGTGCGGGATATACGACGCGCTGATTGATGAGAATCTGGGTGATGAGGCAGGAATATGGGTCTGCCGTAAAATTGATTTTATCCGTTCAATGGGTCTTGCAGATGAAGCCCGCAAATATATGGAGAATGAAATACAATATCCTGAAGTATGTCTGAAATATTATAATGAGTTGCTTGCTGTCGACAACTGGCAGGAGGCAATCAAACTACTCGACAAAGCGCAGACAATCAAAGATGATGGATCTGGCTTTTATTCACCAAAGGCTCCAAACTGGCTTGAACTGAAACAGCAACTTCTTGTAGTGCATGGTACTCTGGAAGAACGCATCGAAAATCTCAAACGCCTGTTCTATAATAGCTATAACGATAAGTCGAAATTCTATCACCAGTTGAAAGAACTTGTCGATGCAGACAATTGGGACACATTCTACCATATTCTGCTTTCGAATGTAACGGGTTATGGGGCTATTGATGATATCGCTCCATTCCTCATCGAAGAGGGCGAGTTTGACTGGCTGTTCCGTCTTGTGTCGGAAGCAACAGTAAAGAATCCTACAGACTATCGTACTCCGCTAAAGTATGCCGGAGCTTTACGGAGAACTCATTTTGAAGAAATGCAGGCTATCCTTATCCGTACAATCAGGGCATACGCAGCCGACCGTTTCCCGCCAAAGAAAAAAGTCAATTCATCCAAGTACTCATATTTCAGAGCAGACTTGGAATCGCTGTGTGGTCTAGGATACGCCGGCATACAAAAAGAGATAGTTGAATTCTTATTGCAGGAGTATCGTTTCCGCCCTTCTCTCGCCAAAGAATTGAAATCTATAAAACTGATTGCAGACAATGAGCAAGGAGTCGATACGGTTTTTCAATGATCGCGAGGTCAGGGCGGTCTGGGATGACGAGAATAACTGCTGGTGGTTCTCGGCTACCGATGTGGTGCGCGCTATCAATGATGAACCTGACTATACGAAGGCCGGTAATTATTGGCGTTGGCTAAAACGTAAGCTGAAACAGGAGGGCGTCCAACTCGTGAGCCCCACTCACGGTTTCAAATTCGAGGCTCCGGATGGCAAGCAGCGTAAGGCCGATGTGCTGAATAGTGATGGCGTTATTCTTCTTGCCAAGCATTACCCTAATAACCGTGCAAGTAAATTTCTTGACTGGTTCACATATAGCGATAATACCATTGACGGGCAGAGCCGTAAGAAGGCATACACGCTGTTTGAAAGTGGATTGCTAAACTCGCTTGAGCCGGGCAGCATGAAGTGTCTGCAACAGATTCACGCTTATCTTTTTGGAGGCTTATATGAGTTTGCCGGACAGATAAGGAATAAGAACATATCGAAGGGTGGGTTCACGTTTGCCAACTGTCTTCACTTCCCAACCATCATTCCGACGATTGAACGTATGCCGAAAACTACACTTGATGAAATAGCCGATAAGTATGTCGAAATGAACGTCGTTCATCCCTTTATGGAGGGAAACGGGCGCAGCACACGCATCTGGCTCGACCTGATGCTCCGCCGCTCGCTCAAACGCTGTGTGGACTGGAGCCGGATTGACAAGAACGAATATCTGACAGCAATGCGCGAGAGCGTTGTAGATTCCACAACATATCAAAGCACTGCTCAAAGGAGCCTTGACCGACAAAATCAACGACCGCGAGATGTTTATGAAAGGCATTGACTATTCATATTATTATGAGGAAGAATAGGCTTACCCTCTAATGCCGTCTATGCGTATCGGGGTGCAAAAGTTACGCGGAATATTTGAATTTTGCCTGTAATTTGCCTGTAGAAAATAAAGAAAGCGACTTAACTTGGTGATTGTTACTTTGTTAAGTCGCTTTTGGGGTGCCCAGAACAGAACTACCGATATTACTTTCTAATATTTTCAGCTATATTTTAATTATATTGATTATTAACGCGAGTTCGGGATAAGAATCGTTGTTCATCCACCAAGCCAAAGGACATAGAG
>CAJLTZ010000098.1 GCA_905209725.1 uncultured Muribaculaceae bacterium | reverse complement strand
TATGAGGCACATCTGCGACCCCTGCGTTAACATTTTTTGTGGGATGGGGTCTAAGGGCCTATATCATTGCTGTTCCGTTTTAAGGAATATTCAATGCGGATTCAAATGCAGATTCCGCTCATGATTGTTTCGATTTTCGACAATTTTGAGTAATTTTGCATTTTGAATCAAAATGGCGCAGCCGTGACTCTCCTCGACTGCGGCATAATAGCATAGCACTTCTATAATGAAAACGAACGTAGCAGTATTCTTCGGTGGCCGTTCAGTGGAACATGAGATTTCCGTTATTTCCGCACTCCAGGCCATAAATGCTTTTGATAAGGATAAATACAACATCATTCCGATTTACATCTCCAAGCAGGGCAGATGGTACACCGGTCTGGAACTCCTCGACATAAAGAACTATCGCGACATGAGCCGCCTTGTGTCGCAGGCTGAAGAGGTGTTCATGCGTCCTGAATATGGCGACTTCAATCTCTACAAGGTTCACACCGGACTCCTTTCCAAGAAGAATCCTGTAGTAGTTGAACTGCACGTCGCAATTCCGGTGCTCCATGGCACTAATGGTGAAGATGGCGTGTTTGAAGGTTTGCTAGAGACAATAGGCATTCCGTTTGCCGGTTGCAACACCCTCTCCTCTGCCAACGGCATGGACAAAATCACGATGAAGATGATTCTTCGCGCAGAGAATGTGCCGGTGGTCGACTACGTGTGGTTCACCGACCATCAGTGGAATTCATCGCGCGATGAACAGGTGAAGAAAATCGAGGAGAAACTCGGTTATCCCGTGATTGTGAAGCCTGCCAACCTCGGTTCGTCAGTGGGTATCGGCACAGCCTCCAATCGCGCTGAACTCATAGAGAAAATCAACAATGCGGAGAAATTCTCCCAACGCATCATCGTGGAGCATATGATTGAGCAGCTGAAGGAGATCAACTGCTCTGTGCTTGGCGATGCCGATGAACATCAGGCTTCAGTGTGCGAGGAGCCGATAAAGACTGGCAAGTTCCTCTCATATGAAGACAAATATATGGGCGGCTCCAAGACCACTCAGGGCATGCAGGCCAGTGACAAGCGTATCCCCGCCGACCTCCCTACGGAAGTAAGCGAGAAGATCCGTCACATCGCTGCCGAGACATTCCGCGTGCTGTCGTGCCATGGCGTGAGCCGCGTCGACGTGATGATCGATGAAAAAGACGGCAAAGTGTATGTCAACGAAATCAACACCATCCCCGGCTCGCTCTCCTTCTATCTCTGGGAGGCAAGCGGAATCACATTCACACAACTGATGGACCGTCTCGTGGCTCTCGCCCTCAAGCGCAAGCGTGCCACCGACCGCAAGACATTCACTTACGACCAGAACATCTTCGCCCTCGGCAAAGGAACCAAGGGCGCCAAAGGTGCTAAAGGCGCTAAGTTCTAAATTTATTTCTACAGTAAAAAATTAATCCTCCATTCCATATCAGATCCATGGGAAAGAAATTTAAAGAATATAGCTCCCAACTCAACCTGTCGGACATCAATAAGGAGATGCTCGGCATCTGGGACAGTCACAATCTTTTCGAGCGCAGCATGACCGAACGCGAAGGCTGCCCGACATACGTTTTCTTCGAGGGACCGCCGTCGGCCAACGGCATGCCCGGCATCCATCATGTAATGGCCCGTACCATCAAGGATATAGTGTGCCGTTATAAAACGATGAAGGGTTTCCATGTGAAACGCAAGGCCGGCTGGGACACTCACGGTCTCCCCGTGGAGCTCGGTGTGGAAAAAACACTCGGAATCACAAAGGAGGATATCGGCAAGAAGATCTCTGTTGACGAATATAATGCCGCCTGCCGCCGCGAGGTGATGAAATACACAAAGGAATGGACCGACCTTACCCATAAGATGGGATATTGGGTAGACCTCGATAATCCTTACATCACCTACGACAACCGCTACATCGAATCGGTGTGGTGGCTTCTCAAGCAGCTCTATGACAAGGGTTACCTCTACAAAGGCTATACCATCCAGCCATATTCGCCCGCTGCCGGCACCGGCCTGAGTTCCCATGAACTGAATCAGCCCGGCTGCTACCGCGACGTCAAGGACCTCACAGCCACAGTCCTTTTCAAAATCAAGGACCCGAAGCCCGAGATGACAGGGTGGGGCACTCCCTGCTTCCTGGCATGGACCACAACCCCCTGGACCCTTCCCTCAAACACTGCACTCTGCGTAGGCCCCAAATTCACATATGTGGCACTTCGCACTTTCAATCCTTATACCGGCGAGAAAATCACCGCGGTGCTCGCCGAGGAACTCGTCAGCGCTTATTTCAAGAAGGAGGGCGAAACAGCCTCTTTCGAGGACTATAAGCAGGGCGACAAGGTGGTGCCTTATCGCATCGTGGGCAAATGGACCGGCCCCGAACTCGTGGGCATGCACTATGAGCAACTGATGCCATGGGTGAAACCTACGGTTAAGGTGGATGATTTCGCCCCCGATTATGTGAAGGAATATGCTGCTGCACATCCTGAGAAATGCTATGATGTGGCCAATGACCACTTCGTGGAGATCTCCGAAATGGCTTTCCGCGTGATCCCCGGCGACTATGTCACCACCGACGATGGTACCGGTATCGTGCATATCGCTCCCACTTTCGGTGCTGACGACGCCAAAGTGGCCAAAGATGCCAATATCCCCGGCCTCTTTATGATCAACAAGCGCGGCGAGACCCGCCCGATGGTCGACCTTCGCGGTCGTTTCTATCTTGTGGATGAACTGGCTGAGAAATTTGTGGAGATGTGTGTCATCTTGCCCCTCTATAATCTCCATGCCGGAGAGTATGTGAAGAATGCATACGATCCAAAATACAGTCCCAATGGCAAATATGACGAAAAGGCTGCAAACAGTGCTGAGGATCTGAATGTGGAACTCTGCATGGAACTCAAGAAGGCCGGCCTTGCATTCCGCACCGAGAAGCATGTGCACAATTATCCTCACTGCTGGCGCACCGACAAGCCTGTGCTCTATTACCCGCTCGACAGCTGGTTTATCCGCACGCCCAAGGCTCGCGAGACTCTTCTCCGCCTCAATGAGACAATCAAGTGGAAACCTGCCAGCACCGGTACAGGCCGCTTCGGCAAATGGCTCGAGAATGTGCAGGACTGGAACCTCAGCCGGTCACGCTATTGGGGCACTCCATTGCCTATCTGGCGCACAGAGGATGGCCGCGAGGAAGTGATCATCGGCAGCTATCAGGAACTTTACGATATGACCGAGGAGGCTGTTAAGGCCGGCGTGATGAAGAGCAATCCACTTAAGGACAAGGGCTTCGTGCCCGGCATGATGACTGCTGAAAATTACAACCGCATCGACATCCATCGCCCATATGTGGATGAGATTGTGCTCGTGTCGCCCTCCGGCAAACCGATGCGTCGCGAAACTGACCTCATCGACGTGTGGTTCGACTCCGGCGCCATGCCTTACGCCCAGATTCATTATCCTTTTGAGAATAAGGAATTGCTCGACTCCGGCGAGGTGTATCCGGCCGATTTCATCGCCGAAGGTGTGGACCAGACCCGTGGATGGTTCTTCACCCTCCATGCTATCGCAGGAATGGTGTTCGACTCTGTGGCATATAAGGCCGTAATCTCCAATGGTCTTGTGCTCGACAAGAATGGCAACAAGATGTCGAAGCGTCTCGGCAACGCTATCGACCCCTTCTCCAATATTGAAAAATTCGGCAGTGACCCTGTGCGCTGGTACATGATCTCCAATTCCTCCCCCTGGGACAATCTGAAATATGATGAGGAGGGTGTGGCCGAGGTGAGCCGCAAGCTCTTTGCCACTCTCTACAATACATATAAGTTCTTCTCGCTTTATGCCAATGTGGACGGATTCACAGGCGCCGAGAAGGAGGTTCCCTTCGCAGAGCGTCCGGAAATCGACCGCTGGATTCTTTCGCGTCTGAATTCATTGGTGGCAGAAGTCACAGCCGACCTCGATGACTACGAGCCCACCAAGGCCGCCCGCGCCATTGAGGATTTCGTGAATGCCGACCTTTCCAACTGGTATGTGCGTCTCAACCGCAAACGCTTCTGGGCAGGGGAAATGGATCAGAACAAGCTTTCGGCCTATCAGACGCTCTATGAGTGCCTGAAGACCATCGCTCTGCTTATGGCTCCATTCTCGCCCTTCTATTCCGACCGCCTCTATGCCGACCTCATGGCTCCTGCCACAGAGGGCGACGGATATGCCTCTGTGCATCTCGCCCATTTCCCGGAGCCTGATAAGATGAAGATCAATCCCGATCTTGAGGAGCAGATGAAGCTTGCACAGGATGTTACCTCCAATGTTCTTGCGCTTCGCCGCAAGGTCAACCTGAAGGTGCGTCAGCCGCTCCAGACCCTGCTTGTGCCTGTCACCGACCAGCGTCAGCGCCGCATGCTCGAGGCTATCGAACGCACAGTGCTCGACGAGGTGAATGTCAAGGATCTCAAGATTGTTGACAATGAAGAGAGCGCCCTTGTGAAGCGTGTTAAGGCTGACTTCAAGAAGCTCGGCCCGAAATACGGCAAGATTATGAAGGACCTCGGCAAAGCCATCACCGCTATGGAGCAGAAGGAGATTGCCCAGCTCGAAAAGAGCGGCAGTTTCACATTTGCCAATCTCCCCGGCGGGCCAGTGGTTACTATCGAGGATGTGGAGATTATCCCGGAGGATATCCCCGGATGGCAGGTGACCAGTGATGGTAATATCACTGTGGCAGTGGATGTCACCCTCACTCCCGGGCTCCGCAATGAGGGCATGGCACGCGAACTCGTGAACCGAATTCAGAATATCCGCAAGGATTCCGATTTCAACATCACCGACAAGGTGGATGTGGTGCTCACCGATGCTCCCGGCGTGAAGGAGGCTGTAGAGGCTTTCGGCGGTTATATCGCCTCCCAGGTGCTTGCTGACTCTATCAATGTCGTGGACTCGCTTGACGAGCAGGATGCAGTGAAATTGAATATCGATGGCCTTGAGCTCCATGCCAAGGTGACACGTAAATAGATTGATGGACGCTTCTGAAAAGCATTGCATGGCGCAAGAACGTCTCAATGGCCACCGGGGATTGTCGGCAGGCTGGATTGCCGTGATAGTGACCCTGATGGTGGTGATTGCCGACCAGACTATGAAATTCTGGGTAAAGACCTCCTTCTATATGGGGGAGGATCTTCCCATCACATCCTGGTGGCACCTGAAATTCATCGAGAACAATGGAATGGCCTTTGGCCTTGAGCTCTGGAGTAAGTTAGTGCTTACATTCGGGCGCATTGTGGCTGTAGGCCTCCTCATCTGGGCGCTCGTGAAACTCTGCAAGCCACAATTTGCTTTCAGAAAGGGGTTCATTGTGGCGATGGCGCTTATCACGGCCGGGGCTGCCGGAAATATCTTCGACTGCGTGTTCTATGGTGTGATTTTCAACAATCCCATGCCTCCGGAAACAGCTGTGCTTTTCCCGCCTGACGGCGGCTACAGCAATTGGTTTGAGGGGCGAGTGGTCGACATGATGTATTTTCCGCTCTTCGATTTCTACTGGCCCGAATGGGTGCCCGGACTCGGCGGGGAATATTTTGAGTTTTTTGCCTATATCTTCAATATCGCCGACGCCTCAATCTGTGTTGGAGTGGCTCTCCTGATCTTCTTCTTTTCGAAAGAGCTCAATAGGGCTTTCAATATGATTGGGAAGAAACACAACGCAGCGGTTGAAGATTGAAGATTGATGAGTGACGGTTGAGATTGATGCTTGACAATTGATTTCTGAGATGCGTGGAATTTGCTTGACAGCTGTTGCGGTTGCGCTTTTGTTGGGTTCTTGCGTGAAGCGACCCGACAAGGTGCTGTCTGATGAAGATATGGCTCCTATCATTGCGGATATGGAGCTGGCGGAGGCTTATGCACAGGCCAATCCAGGAGTAATCAGCGATCAGGAAAAACGTGAGCAACTCATCGACGGGGTGCTCAAAAAACATGGCGTTTCGCGCGAAGTGTTTGATTCCACCATGTCCTGGTATGCCCGCAATTCAGATGAATATTATGAATTGTATGAGCGTGTAGACAAGCAGCTTGCAAAGCGTCGCAAGGATTTCACCGGCGTTTCCACAAGCGATGATTCCGCAGGCGAGATATGGCCATATTCGCGGCATGCCCTGATTGCGGCAGAGAGCGGCGAGCGAGCGCTTTCCTTTTCCATCCCTGCCGAACAGCTCGACAAGGGCTCGCGGCTGGTCTGGAAACTCCGCTTGCGCTCCATGCCTTCCAATGGCTTTGTTACGTTCGGCGTGAATTACTCCGATGGCACAGCATCATTCATTTCCCAACAGGCATCATCCACGCGCAAACTGGAATTCACGCTGCAGACCGATACGGCGCGGAGTGTAAGTTCGATTTTCGGCAATTTCTCATTGGCTTCCGATGCTGACCTTCCCCTTTGGATTGACAGCATCTCGTTGCGCCCGCTGCCATTCGACTCGCTCGAATATTATAACATAAATTCGCAGCGTCGCTATTTCAAGCCTTCCCGCTTCAAACCGAAAAAGGCCGCTGAAAATCCTGACAGTATCTCGCCGCAGGTGCGCAGCGTTGTGGATCTTAGTAACACCAGTGATAATCCTCCGGTACAGGAGGTAGGAAGACCTCATAGGAAAAACGGCCAATCAATTAAACTCAAACAGGGTATGAAGCGAATGGCCGATTCACCGAAATCCATGAAATGATGGGGACGGTAAGAATCCTTTTCCGTGAGGTCGTGGTTGACGGAAATGCGGAGCGAATGGTGATTCTGGAAGGACAGGCAAATGGTTCTGTGACAACCATCGCCGATGAGATTTCGCGCGGAATAACTGTCCGAATCGACAATCCGAATATCTTATCTTTTGAAAATGAAACACCCTCCACGTTCTATTTCAACGGGAGGGTGAACTTATATCATGAAGGTCGCTATGCACTGTTGCGTCTCAGCAAATAGCCTAATGAAGCCACTACATGTAGCGGCTTATCTTGCTTGCGCGGCGGTTGAGATAGGATGACGGATTTGCAGGGTCTCGCCTGATAGGGTCCGGGAGTGATACTGCTATCAGCGCGCATTCACGTTTTGTAAGTGCAGATGCGGGCTTGCCGAAATAATGCAGCGCGGCTGCCTCAATCCCGTAAATTCCCGCGCCCATCTCGATGGAGTTGAGGTAGACCTCCAGTATCCGTTCCTTAGGCCACATGCACTCTATAAGCACCGTGAAATAAGCTTCAAGACCCTTTCGCACCCAACTATGGGCCGGCCAAAGAAACACATTCTTCGCAGTCTGCTGCGATATTGTGCTGGCTCCGCGCTGACGCTTCCCCTGCTTGTTTTCCTCAATGGCCCGCTCTATCTCTATTGTGTCGAATCCGTGATGCTGATAAAATCTCCCATCCTCGGAGGCTATCACAGCCCTGGGCATCCATTGCGACATCTCGTCAATCGACACCCAGTCATGCTCCCAGTTTCGCTCACGTGCCTGCTGCTTCTCATTCCCTTTCGGGCTTGCTGCGCGAATGAACATCAGAGGAGTATATTTCACAGGTACGAAACGATATACAGCCACGGCAAGCACGGTGCTCCCCACAAAGAGAATCAATATCCAGAGCAGTATCTTATATATTATCTTCATAGCGCTTGTTTTTGGAGAATCGATTTTAGACCCCATCCCATAAAAAATGTTAATGCAGGGGCGACCGATTTTTGATG
>CAJLTZ010000097.1 GCA_905209725.1 uncultured Muribaculaceae bacterium | reverse complement strand
TGCATCAAAAATCGGTCGCCCCTGCATTAACATTTTTTATGGGATGGGGTCTTAGCACCTCGCAACTCTGACCTCTGACTTAAAATGCACATCCAGATCATCAACGGCCCCAACCTCAACCTGCTCGGCAAGCGACGCCCGGAAATCTACGGCGCCGAGACCTTTGAGCAGACCCTCGACAACATCCGCCAGGAATTTCCCGACCTCGACATCCGCTATTACCAGTCGAACAGCGAAGGGGAAATAATCGACCGCATCCACGGCGCAGCCACGGAGGGGGCACTCGGAATCGTGCTCAATCCCGGAGCATACGCACATTATTCCTTGGCTATAGCCGACGCTCTCGAGAGCGTAGACATCCCGGCCGTGGAGGTGCATATCTCCAACATCCATGCCCGCGAGGAGTTCCGCCACAAGTCGGTGACCGCCCGCGCCGCCCGCGCAATCATCGCCGGTTGCGGCCGCAAAGGGTATGCACTGGCAATCCGTTTCCTCCTCTCCCTGAATGACTGACAACGCATATTATAATATATAATATATGAGTCCCGAACTTGAGGAATATATCGAGGAACGAATCGACGCCCAACCGGCATGGCTTCAGCGCCTGGAGCGCGCCACCAACGTGCGCCTGCTCAACGGCCGCATGTGCTCGGGACACCTGCAGGGGCGCCTGCTGAAGATGCTCGTGACGATGATTCGGCCCAAGCGGGTGCTCGAACTGGGCACATTCTCCGGTTATTCGGCGCTCTGCATCGCCGAGGCTCTTGACTCCGACGCCCGACTCGACACCATCGAGGCCGACGACGAGATGGAGGATTTCATCCGCGATGCTTTCGCCGATTCTCCATACGAAGAGAGGATCACGCTCCACATCGGACCTGCGCTCAGCGTGATGGACCAATGGGAGAATGAGACATTCGACCTAATATTCATTGACGCAGACAAGAAGGAATACCCCGAATATTACCGGAAGGCACTTCCGCTGCTGCGCACTGGCGGCTTCATCATCGCCGACAACACTCTCTGGAGCGGACACGTGGTGGAGGAGGAATATTCGCGCGACCGGCAGACCGCAGCCATCCGACGCTTCAACGACATGGTGGCCCGGGATTCATCTGTAGAAAAGGTAATAGTCCCCGTCCGCGACGGCCTGACCCTGATCCGCAAACCAAACATCGCTCCCAAGCGTTCTAAAGAATGATGATTCTTCAGTCGCGGAGCGACCTCACTATATAGATAGAAATTATGGAAGGAAAAAGACAAGCAAAGATAGCCCGCCTCATCCAGCGGGAACTCAGCGAGATATTCCGCAGGCAGACAGCCGCCGCGGGCAACGTATTGGTATCGGTAAGCGCAGTGCGCGTATCGCCCGACCTTAGTATAGCAAAGGCATATCTGAGCATCTTCCCGCCTGAAAAGAGCGCCGAGATTCTTGCCAACATCAAGGCCCAGACCAAGACCGTGCGCTACGAACTGGCCCAGGCCGTGAAGCAGACGCTCCGCAAATGCCCCGACCTGCAGTTCTTCCTCGATGACTCGCTCGACTATGCCGAGAACATCGACCGTCTCCTGGCCCTTGACCCACCCAGCCCGCTAACCGAAGAGGAGAAGCCCGAAATTTAATGAACACTCTTTCTGCCGCCATAGCCTGGCGGTTTCTGAAATCTAAAAAATCGCATTCCGCCGTGGCCACAATCTCGGCGGTTTCGGTGTGCGGTATGGCAGTCGCCACTGCCGCCATCATCTGTGTGCTCTCAGTGTTCAATGGATTCAGGGCCACAATCTCGGGGCGGCTCTCGTCGATGCAGCCCGATGTGATTCTCGTGCCGGCCGAGGGGAAGGTATTTGCTAATGCCGACAGCGTGGCCTCACGTGCGGCGAAGGTGAAAGGCGTAGCCCTTGCCACGGCGACACTCACCGACAATGCCTTGGCCATCTGCAATTCCCGCGAGATGCCTGTCACGCTTAAAGGTGTCGACCCGGAAGCGTTCGGGAAGGTTACCGGCATCCGTCAGGTTATAGACACCGCCACCGGGCGCTATATCCGTGAGCCACGCGAGGCCGCCGTGGCCATCGGCACTGCATCACAGTTGGGCGCCATCCCCGAGAGAGATCTTATGCTCTTTACGCCGAAGCGCACCGGGGGAGTCAATATGGCCAATCCGGCCGCGAGTTTCATCTCCGACTCTGTGGCTGTGACCGGAGTATATCGCGCCGACCAGCAGGAATATGACGAAAATGGCGTGATAACTGACATCGCCACCGCCCGCGCGCTCCTGCAATACGACACGGAAGCCTCCGCAATAGAGATTTCTGCAAAAAAAGGAACTGACCCGGCACAACTCGCCGAACGACTCGCCAAAGAATTCGGACCCGGATTCATCGCCAAGGACCGCCTGCGCCAGCAGGAGATGAACTTCAGGATGATCTCCATTGAGAAGTGGGTGTCGTTTCTGCTCCTTTTCTTCATTTTGGTGATTGCGAGCTTCAATGTGATATCCTCGCTTTCGATGCTTGTGCTTGAAAAAGACAAGGCCTTGGGCACTCTCTCGGCTCTTGGAATGCCGAAGCGGAAAATCGGCTCCGTGTTCTTCTGGGAAAGCATCTATGTGGGACTAATCGGAGGCATCGCCGGCATTTTGCTTGGTGTGGTGCTCTGCCTGTTGCAGCAGCAGTTCGGGTTCATCACCATTGCGGCCGGCGCCGATGCAATTGTCAGGGCCTATCCGGTGGAGTTGCACCTCTCTGACGTATTCGTCACATTGCTTCCCGTAGCGGCAGTCACGCTTGCGGCAGCGGCCATCACCTCGCGCTTCGCCCGCCAGCGCATCGCCCGCTAAAAAGCAAAATGCCCGTCAAATATTCTTATAAAAAATGTTAAAATCAGGGGTAAGTTCCGCAGATATAGGCCAAAAATACGGAATTTTTAACAATTATCACACTTTTGACACATTTTTCGCCCTCGCTTCATTGATTTTATCAAGGATTTGTTTTAACTTTGCTCCAAATTCGCGTTAACTACTGCGGCTTAGCCCCGCAAAGGAGCGAAGCCACTATAAAAATTATCAAAACCGCCGACGAGGCGGCAAGTTTATAGACATTAACATCCAATGGAGAAGATTGACAACCTTGACAGAAAGATTCTGAACATCATTATGGGCAATGCGCGCATCGCATCCAAAGACGTAGCCGCCCAGTGCGGAGTATCTCGCGCAGCGATCCATCAGCGCATCCAGCGCCTTATCGAAACTAAGGTCATCATCGGTTCGGGCTATAACGTAAGCGCTGCCCGTCTCGGATTCAATACCTGCACTTTCGTCGGCGTTCGCCTTGAAAAGGGCTCGATGTATCGCGAAGTTGCCGAGCAGATGAAGAACATTCCCGAAATCGTGGAATGCTATTTCACCACCGGCCCTTACGGAATGCTCATCAAGGCTTACGTAAGCGATAACAACCACCTGATGACTCTTCTGAACGACAAGATTCAGAACATCCCCGGCGTCACCGACACCGAGACCCTCATCTCCCTCGAGGAAACTTTCCGCCGTCCAATTCATCTCGAGATGGTGGACAAGCCCAAGACTCGCGGCAAAAAAATGTAATTTCATGATATGAGAGACAAGAAATATCTTTATTTCATATTGGCCACGGCGGTTCTCGCCCTCGTGGCCTTTCTTTTTTTCTTCCCCGACGCAATGGAGGGAAGAGTGCTCCAGCAGCACGACACTATGCAGGGCGTGGCCAACGGCCAGGAGGCGGCCGCATTCCATGAGGCCACCGGCGAAACCACACGCTGGACCGATGCCCTCTTCGGCGGCATGCCCACATTCCAGATAGCCCCCTCCTACCCGGCCAACTCGCTCCTTGCCTGGCTGGGCAACGCCATGATGCTCTGGCTGCCGAATCCCGCCGGCCTGCTCTTCGCCATGATGTTCGGCATGTTCATCATGTGCATGTGCATGAAGTTCAAATGGCAGGAGTCGCTTTTCGCGGCCGTGGCTTGGGGATTCTCCACCTATTTCATCATCCTCATCGGCGCCGGACATATCTGGAAATTCGTGACATTGGCCTATATCCCGCCCACAATCGGCGGCATCGCCCTCTGCTACCGTCGCCGCTGGCTTCCCGGCATCGCCCTCACCGCCCTCTTCGGCGCACTGCAGCTCCAGAGCAACCACCCGCAGATGACATATTATTTCCTCTTCGTGGTGCTCGCTATGGTGATCGCATGGCTCGTGAACGCCATCCGCAACCACGAGATGAAGGATTGGTGGATTGCCACAGCCTGCATATTAGGTGGCGGAATCTTGGCTGTAGCAGCCAACTCGGCTTCCCTCTATAACACTTATGAATATTCGAAGGAGACCGTGCGCGGCCGTGCCACTGAACTCACCCCGCCCGCCGGCACTCCGCAGGCAGGAGGTATGGACCGCGAGGCCATCACCGCCTGGAGCTACGGCATCGACGAGACCTTCTCCCTGATTATCCCCAATGTGAAGGGAGGAAGCACCATCCAGCCCGTGGCCGGACAGACCACCCTCAAATCCCTGGGCGAAACCGATAAGGTGAACGAGCTCAACCTCTCCCCCGAGGAGCAGCAGTTCCTCTTCCAGTTCCCGCAATATTTCGGCGACCAGCCGATGACCAATGGTCCCGTATATGTGGGCGCATTCGTGCTCCTGCTCGCCATCTGGGCGCTCTTTATGGTCCGCACTCCGATGAAATGGGCGCTGTTCGCCGTCTCTGTGCTTGCCATCCTCCTGAGCTGGGGCCACAACTTCCCCGCCCTCACCAATTTCTTCATCGACTCATTCCCGGGATACAATAAGTTCCGCGCCGTGTCGAGCATCCTGGTGGTGGTGGAATTCTGCGTGCCGCTTCTCGCAGCCTACTGCCTGGCACAGCTCTGCAATAATCCCGACGAATTCCGCAAGAATCCATGGACAGGATATATCGTGTTCGGCGCAGGCGCCTTCATATGCCTCCTCGGCTGGATTTGGCCCTCGATTTTCGGCGACCCCTTCAGCCAGCAGGAGATCCAGCAGCTCACCGAGGCCGGAGCATTCGCCAATCCCGCATATTATAATATCGTAGACGCCATCCGACAGACCCGTCTCTCCCTTGTGTCCGGAGATTCGCTCCGCTCACTCCTCTTCATCCTCTGCGGCGCCGCTGTAGTATGGCTCTACCTCAAGGGTAAACTCAACAACAAGATAATCTTCTCCTGCACGCTCACCGCCATCGTGCTTCTCGACCTCTTCACGGTCAACAAGCGCTACGTGAACACCGAGAACTTCACCGAGCCCCAGGAGAATGCCGTGGCGTTCAAGATGACCGATGCCGACCGCGCTATCCTGAAGGATACCACCAACTATCGAGTGCTCGACGTGGCAGGTATGGGCGAGGCCCGTTCCTCCTATTTCCACAAGACTATCGGAGGATATCATGCCGCCAAACTCACCCGCTACAACGACCTCCTCGAACATCAGATCTACAAGAACAATATCGGTGTGATCAATATGCTCAATGCCAAGTATATCCTCAACGGCAACGAGTATCAGATCAATCCCGAGGCTCTTGGCAATGCATGGTGGGTGTCGAAACTCGATTATGTGGCCAATGCCGACCAAGAGATGTCTGCCCTCGACTCGCTCGACACGCGCACAACGGCTGTGGCCGACGCCAGGTTCAAGACTGTCCTCGGCGCTGCCTCACCCGTTCAGCCCGGCGATACCATCTACGAGACTTCCTATGCGCCCAACCGCCTTACATATAAGGCTCGTTCGCAGAAGGGTGGCGTGGCTATATTCAGCGAGATTTACTTCCCGTGGGGCTGGCAGGCTGAGATCGACGGCAAACCCGCCGAAATCGGTCGCGCCAACTATGTGCTCCGCGCACTGCGCATCGGTCCGGGGGAACATCAGATTGTGTTCACCTTCGATCCGCAATCGCTGCGCGTCACCAATCGCATGGCCGTAGCAAGCGTGATTGTAATCTATGTGCTTCTTGTGGCTGCGATTGCTTTCTGGATATTGAAAGTGTTCAAGCCGCTATTCAGGAAGGACAAACAATCTTAATTGGTCTAATTAGTCTTATTGGTCTTATTGGTCTTATTGGTCTTATTGGTCTAATTGGTCTAATTATTTTAAACTTTGGCTATTATGAGCGGTATCTTTGATACCTATCGGCGCTGGCGCCACACCCGCGGCTACGGGGTGCATTCCCCATTTGCCTTCTCCCTTGTGGAGATGGTGGTGCACCCGCAAGGGATCGGCTGGTATGGCTATCAGGATATCGACCAGACATTCTATCCGGGTCTTCCCGACCGGAAAGTGAGACGTCAGGCGCGGCTTCTGCTGCGCCTGACGGCCGCTCTCCGGCCCAATTCAGTGTTTCTCCCCCTTGGCATCCATCCTGCCTATCACGCTGCCCTCGCGGCTTCCGATTCACGGATGCGGATTTCCCGACGTCCCTCCGATGCCCTCTCCTGCCGACTAATCTGCTCACATGCCAATCATATCGTCCTCCCCTCGCTGCTCATGCATATGGCACACCCCGGCAATATGGTTGCAATCTTAAATATCCCGGCCGAGTGGGTGGAGCAGATTTACGATGCGATGCCCTCCGGCCTGCTCCTTGAAGGCAAACATAATATCTTCGCCATCTGCCGCAGCGATATGGCGAAACTCCGCTACTCTATCTGCATATAATCTTCGCTATTGCACTCCCCTATGATTGATGATTTCATGCGTTATCTCCTGCTCGAACGGGGCCTTTCGCAGCACACCGTCGACGCCTATGCCGTGGATGTGGGCCATCTGCTCGCATTCCTGGAGGAGAAAGATATGGATATCAAGCAGGTGAAGGAGGCCGACCTGCACGAGTTTCTCTGCATGCTCCGCGACATGGGTATCTCGCCCCGCTCGCAGGCACGGTTGATTTCGGGTATGCGCGCATTTTTCAAGTATCTGATGATGGAGCGCGTGATTGACGCCGACCCCTCGGCGCTACTTGAGTCGCCCAATATCGGCCGCCATCTTCCCGATGTGCTCGATGTGGAGGAGATCGACGCAATGATTGCGGCAATAGATTTCTCAAAGGAGGAGGGCCTGCGCAACCAGGCCATTGTGGAGACGCTCTATGGCAGCGGACTGCGCGTGTCGGAACTTACCGACCTGCGCATCTCGCGCATCGATATGGAGCAGGGCTACGCGCTCGTGGAGGGTAAGGGGAGCAAGCAGAGGATTGTGCCGCTCTCACCTGCATCAATGTCGCTTATTCAGGAATATCTGCCGCAACGCGCCCGACTCAACATCAAACCGGGCAATGGAGATATTCTCTTTCTCAACCGCCGCGGCGCGGCGATGACAAGGGTGATGGTGTTCTATATAATCCGCGACCTGTCACGTGCTGCAGGGATGCAGAAAAAGGTGTCGCCACACACGTTGAGGCATTCCTTTGCCACCCACCTGCTCGAAGGAGGAGCCAACCTGAGGGCTATCCAGGAGATGCTCGGCCACGAGTCGATTGCCACCACGGAGATCTATATTCACCTCGACCGCACTCGTCTCCGCGACGAACTCCTCGCCCACCATCCTCACTATAGGAACAAGGGTTGAATCCGCGCACAAACAGAGATGAAAAAAGGGATGAACTTTATGAGGTTCATCCCTTTTCTCCCTTGAGGGAGTGTTGAGAATCCAATTTTAGAAGTTGTAGTAGTAAACGTCCCAAACTCCGCGAGGAATATTTTCCGGCAATGATTACCTTTGCTG
>CAJLTZ010000096.1 GCA_905209725.1 uncultured Muribaculaceae bacterium | reverse complement strand
CATCAAAAATCGGTCGCCCCTGCATTAACATTTTTTATGGGATGGGGTCTTAGCATTATAAACCTAAAATTCAAATATAGAAATGAACATCAAACCATTGGCCGACCGCGTGCTCATCGAGCCCACCCCGGCAGAACAGACCACTATGGCCGGAATCATTATCCCGGACTCAGCTAAGGAGAAACCCTTGAAAGGCAAAGTGCTCGCCGTAGGCTGCGGCACAAAAGATGAAGAGATGGTCCTCAAAGAGGGCGACAGCGTGCTCTATGGCAAATACGCCGGCACGGAGATTGAACTCGACGGCGAAAAATATCTGATCATGCGTCAGAGCGACGTGCTCGCAGTGATTGGTTGATAACTTTCATGAAAACACTATAGCAACTGACTCAATCAGTTGCTCATCCACCCAAAATATTTTGACAAAAATGGCAAAAGAGATAAAATTCAATATCAAGGCTCGCGAAGAACTCAAGAATGGCGTTGACGCTTTGGCAGACGCTGTCAAAGTGACACTCGGTCCCAAAGGACGCAATGTAATCATCGAAAAGAAATTCGGCGCTCCCCACATCACTAAGGATGGCGTTTCCGTGGCTCGCGAAATCGAACTCGAGGACTCTTTCCAGAATATGGGCGCCCAGCTCGTGAAGGAGGTTGCCTCCAAGACGGGCGACCAGGCCGGCGATGGCACAACCACCGCCACCGTCCTCGCACAGGCCATCATCAATGTAGGCCTCAAGAACGTTACCGCCGGTGCCAACCCGATGGACCTCAAGCGCGGTATCGACAAGGCTGTTTCCTGCGTGGTAGAGGGTATCAAGGCCCAGAGCCAGGAGGTTGACGACGATATAGAGAAAATCGAGAATGTTGCCCGCGTTTCCGCCAACAATGACGAGGAGATCGGCCGCCTCATCGCCGAAGCCATGAAGAAGGTGAAGAAAGAGGGTGTAATCACTGTAGAGGAAGCCAAAGGCACTGAGACTTCGGTCGATGTGGTGGAAGGCATGCAGTTCGACCGCGGTTATATCTCCCCCTACTTCGTTACCAACGGCGAGAAGATGGAGTGCGAGATGGATTCTCCCTACATTCTTCTCTACGATAAGAAGATCTCCAACCTCAAGGATATGCTTCCCATTCTCGAGGCTGTGGCTCAGAGCGGCCGTCCTCTGCTCATCATCGCTGAGGATGTGGACAATGAGGCTCTTGCCACTCTCGTGGTGAACCGTATCCGCGGCTCGCTCAAGATCTGCGCCGTGAAGGCTCCCGGTTTCGGTGACCGACGCAAGGAGATGCTCGAGGATATCGCAGTCCTCACCGGTGGCAACGTGATCAGCGAACTCAAGGGCATGCAGCTTGCTCAGGCCTCTATCGCTGACCTTGGCACAGCCGAGAAGGTGACCGTCAACAAGGACAACACCACTATCGTGAACGGTGCAGGCCAGAAGGATGCAATCGCTGCCCGCGTGGCTCAGATCAAGGCTCAGATCGAGACCACTACTTCCAACTATGATAAAGAGAAACTCCACGAGCGTCTCGCGAAACTCGCCGGCGGCGTGGCTGTGCTCTACATCGGCGCTCCCTCCGAGGTGGAGATGAAGGAGAAGAAAGACCGCGTGGACGACGCTCTCTCCGCTACCCGCGCAGCTATCGCCGAGGGTATCGTGCCCGGTGGTGGTGTGGCTTACATCCGCTGCCTCGACAAACTCGACGAACTCAAGGGTGAAAACGACGACGAGAACACGGGTATCGCCATCATCCGCCGCGCCATCGAAGAACCGATGCGTCAGATTATGGAGAACGCCGGAGTGGAAGGCGCCGTTATCCTTCAGAAGGTTAAGGATGGCAAGGGTGACTTCGGTTTCAACGCCCGCACCGACAAATTCGAAAACTTCTTCGAGAGCGGTGTGATCGACCCCGCCAAGGTGACACGTGTGGCTCTTGAGAACGCTGCCAGCATCGCCGGCATGTTCCTCACCACTGAATGCGTGATTGCCGACAAGAAGGAGGACACTCCCGCAGCCCCGATGGCAGCTCCCGGCATGGGCGGCATGGGCGGCATGATGTAAGAATAATTTTGAATATATAACAATTGCGCGCATGGTATCTCGGTATCGTGCGCGTTTTTTTTACTGCCTCTCGGCATTTCTGCAGTTGTTCTCGGGAATCTCCGTTTCCTTTATTGGCCTATTTTTTGTAATTTTGCATTTCTGAACTTATTTGTGCATTATAGCCCATTATTATTATGGTTTCGATAAATAATCTTTGCATGGAGTTTTCTTCCGTGCCTTTGTTTGATGATATCTCTTTCGTAATCAATAAGGCGGACAAGATTGCCCTCACCGGCAAGAATGGTGCCGGCAAGTCGACTCTGCTCAAGATTATCGCCGGACTCGAAGAACCATTTTCCGGTTCCGTGTCGAAACCCAACGATGTAACAATCGGTTATCTTCCACAGCAGATGAAGATTGCCGACGAAACCACTGTTATTGAGGAAACGCGGAAGGCCTTTTCTGACATAGCCGGCATCCAGAAGGAATTGGCCGACACCACCGAGGAGCTTGCCAACCGCAACGATTATGAGTCGGCCGAATATCAGAAACTTATTGAACACCTCGACTACCTCAATAATCTCCTGACAATCCGTGGTGCCGACAATATGGAGGCTGAAATTGAAAGCACTCTAACCGGACTCGGATTTCTGCGCTCCGATTTCAACCGCCCCACAAGCGAATTTTCCGGCGGCTGGCGTATGCGTGTGGAACTCGCCAAGATACTTCTCCGCCGCCCCGATGTGCTCCTCCTCGACGAGCCCACCAACCATCTCGACATCGAGTCGATTCAATGGCTGGAGTCGTTCATCAACACAAAAGCCAAGGCAGTGGTGCTTGTGAGTCACGACCGTGCCTTCCTCGACAATGTGACCCAACGCACCATCGAGATCTCCTGTGGTCACGCCTACGACTATAAGGTGAACTATTCCCGATTCGTGGAACTGCGCAAGGAACGTGTGGAGCAGCAGATGCGCGCCTATGAAAACCAGCAGAAACTCATCGCCGACATCAACGACTTCATAGAGCGCTTCCGCTATAAGGCCACCAAGGCCGTGCAGGTGCAGAGCCGCATAAAGCAGCTCGAAAAGATAGTGCCCATCGTGGTTGACGAAGTAGACAATTCCCGGCTTCGGCTCAAATTTCCTCCTGCTGAACGCTCCGGCGATTTCCCCCTTATTCTCGAAGATGTGGGTAAAAGCTATGGCGACCATGTGGTGTTCCAGCATGCTGAGTTCACTATCCGCCGCGGCGAGAAAGTAGCGTTTGTGGGCAAGAACGGCGAAGGCAAGTCGACACTTGTGAAGTGCATCATGAACCAGATTCCCTACGACGGAAAACTCAAGATAGGCCACAATGTAAAGATCGGGTATTTCGCGCAAAACCAGGCCCAACTTCTCGACGGAGAACTTACCGTGTTTGAGACAATCGATAATGTAGCCACCGGCGACATGCGTACCCGCGTGCGCGACATCTTAGGCGCATTCATGTTTGGCGGCGAAGCCTCCGATAAAAAGGTAAAGGTGCTTTCCGGCGGAGAGAAAACGCGTCTCGCAATGATCCGCCTTCTGCTCGAACCCGTGAATTTCCTCATCCTCGACGAGCCAACCAATCATCTCGACATCACCACAAAGGATATCCTGAAAGAGGCGATACGCGACTTCAACGGCACTGTGATTATCGTGAGCCACGACCGCTATTTCCTCGACGGCCTCGTGGAAAAGGTTTATGAATTTGGCGGTGGCCGCGTGCGCGAGAATCTCGGTGGCATCTACGATTTCTTGCGCAAGAAAAAACTCGATAGTCTCCAGCAACTCGAAAAACAGACACTCTCCCAGTCGCAGCATACAGAATCACAGACCACTACAGGAATTGCCGCGGCCGCATCTGCAAATGATACAACAAAGCCCGCAGCGAAGCTCTCCTATGCGGAGCAAAAGGAACGTGCCCGCCTACTGAGCAAAGCTGAGAAAGCGGTAAAGAATGCCGAAGCAAAGGTGGAGGAGATGGAGAGGAAAATCAGCGACCTCGAGCAGAAAATAGCAGCAGGTGACACTTCCGCCGACACTCTTGACCAATATCAGGCCGCCCAGACAGGCCTCGAGGCAGCCATGACCGAATGGGAAACCTCCCAGCAAAAACTCGATTTAATGTTGAATGTTGAATGTTGAATTTTGAATTGTTTGCTTCTATCAAAATTCAACTCTTTCAAAATTCAACTCTTTCAAAATTCAAAATTAGATGAAGCACGGAATAGTCTTAGAAAATCTCGACAAGTCGGTAAGCCCCAAAACCGACTTCTATAAATACGCTTGCGGCGGTTGGCAGCAAGCCCATCCCCTCCAGGGCGAGTTTGCCCGGTTCGGCACATTCTCTCTCATCAGGGAGGAAACAAAAAAACAGGTGAGAAGCCTGATTGAAGAACTGGGTGAGAATCCTGACTCAAAAGTGCACGGCACAGTGGCGCAGAAGGTTCACGACCTCTACGAGATGGGAATGGATATGCCCCGCCGAGATGCGGAGGGAGCAAACCCCCTCGTGCCGATGATCAAGCGCGTGGAAGCCACCGACAGGAAGAATCTCGCCGACACAATCGCATGGATGTTCTTAGGCATATCCTCGCCTTTCTTCAGCATTGGTGTCGGTCCAGATCCCGTGGATTCAAATATGAATATCCTGCATGTGGGCGAAACCGGTCTCGGCCTCGGCGACCGCGACTATTATCTCGAGGACAATGATAACAACCGCCGCATTATGGAGGCCTACCACCGATATGTGGTAAGGCTGATGACCCTCTGCGGATACTCCACCGAAGATGCTGAAAGGATATGGAATTCTCTCATCAAGATTGAGAAGGAGATTGCGCTTCATAAGAAAACACGCGAAGAGCGTCGCGACCCGGAATTGAGATACAACCCAACCGATGCCAATGGACTTAAAAAAGATTTTCCCGGCATTGAATGGGAACGAATTTTTAAGGGTATGGCAATTGAGCCGAATGGAAAGATCAATGTCAGTGCGCCGAAGTTCCTCTCGTTCATGAGTGAATATCTACCCTCTCTTACAGAGCGCGAAATCAGGGATTACCTCCTTTTTGAGGCAATAGCATCCTCCACAGGGGTGCTTGGAGATGATTTCTATGACGCCGACTTCGAATTATACGACAAAACAATGTCGGGCATCGAGGAAAAGCGCCCCCTCTGGAAGCGCGCTATGGTGATTCCCAATTCTCTGCTTGCCGAAGCCATCGGTCAATTGTATGTGGAGAAATATTTCCCCAAGGAAAACAAGGACTATATGAAGGAGCTGGTGGAGAATCTGCGTAAGTCTCTCGCAAGCCATATAAAGGCTCTTCCATGGATGTCGGAGTCAACAAAGGCCAATGCCCTCGACAAACTTGCCGCGATGCACGCCAAAATCGGATATCCTGACAAATGGAAAGACTATTCCGAAATTGAGATTGACCCGCAGAAGTCGTATCTGGAAAATGTGCTGGCGGCTTCGAAATGGTTTGTCAACGATAACCTCAAAAAACTCGGGACGCCTGTTGACCGCAATGAATGGTTTATGGCGCCGCACACTGTGAATGCATATTACAGTCCTTCGCAAAATGAGATCTGCTTTCCGGCTGCGATTCTCCAGCCACCATATTTCGACATTACGGCCGATGATGCGATGAATTATGGTGCCATCGGCAGCGTGATTGGCCACGAAATGACACACGGATTCGACGACCAGGGACGTCACTTTGACAAGAATGGCAACCTCAGCAACTGGTGGACTGAGGAGGATGCTGAAAAATTCCGCAAACTTACCGACGTGCTTGTCCGCCAGTTTGACGCAATAGAGGTGGCACCGGGCGTACATGCCAACGGCCGCTTTACGCTTGGCGAGAACATCGCCGACCAGGGAGGCTTGCGGGTAGCACTTACTGCCTACCGGGAGAGCAGCAGCCCGCAAGAGAAGGAGGAGATCGACGGCTTTTCGTCGCTGCAGAGATTCTATCTGGCCAATGCAGCGCTCTGGGCCAACAACATCCGCCCCGAGGAGATTCTCGAAGCCACCAAGACCGATCCTCATTCACTGCCGGAGTATCGCGTAAACGCCACAGTAAAGAATATCCCCGAATTCTACGAAGCCTTCTCAATAAAGGAGAACGACGCAATGTATCTCGACCCCGCCGACCGAGTCATAATTTGGTAAGAGCAGTGTTTAATATTGAATAAGATTGTGATTGAGAACGTTGCGACCAATTCAAAATTCAAAATTAAGGTATGCGGCAGTTTGGACTGATTGGCCGTTCGTTGGGCCATTCCTTTTCGCAGAAATTTTTCACGGAAAAATTTCACAATGAATGTATAGATGCGCGGTATGCTCTTTTCCCTATGGAAAAGTGCGACCGTGCCATTCTTCACGCCTTGATTGAATCTCATTCCAATCTCGAGGGGCTCAATGTCACTATTCCATACAAAGAGACTGTCATTGAACTCTGCGACAGCCTAACGCCGGAAGCATTAGCCATCGGCGCTGTCAACACCCTCATCATCCGGCCCGATGGCATCATAGGCGCCAACACCGACTGTCAGGGATTCCGGCAGAGTGTGGAGAATCTCCTTAAGAATACCGGAGAAGCCTATGTGCTCGGCACAGGTGGAGCAGCGAAGGCAGTGGCATATGCTCTAACGAAAATGGGATGCTGTGTGACATTTGTGTCACGTAATCCCGCTGGGCGTCAAGAGGTAATGGGATATGAGGCGCTTGCAGACGGCAGACTCGGAAAAGCAGCAATAATCGTGAATGCCACGCCACTTGGCACATGGCCTGATGTCGCGGAAGCGCCCCAGATCCCTTATCTTCAGTTGGCGCCACATACTCTTTGCTACGACCTTGTATATAATCCCGCCGTAACGGAATTCATGCGCCGCTGTGCAGAGCAAGGATGTCCCGTCAAGAACGGGCTTGACATGCTCCACCGCCAGGCCATCCTCTCCTGGCAATACTGGAATGAGGGCCGGTGAGGCTGTGCGCCAATCATTTTGCATTTATAAACATTTTTAAGGCTTTATTATGCCCCGAAGTATGGTCATTTCCAACTTTCGGTATTACTTTTGCACCATAATAGCAACAAAGCAATCCCAGTCGCGGTCCGTGCAATCCCAGTCGCGGAGCGACCCTATAAAAATAAAATTAATCCAAAATAATTCATGAAGAAAATAATCACTGCCCTGACATTGATTCTGATGGTAGCGGTCTCGGCCTCAGCCATCAAACTCCCCTTCGACAAGTACACCATCAAGCGCAGCGAACTGCCCGAAACTGCCCAGCAGATGCTTAACGAGCATTTCCCCAAGAAAAAGGTGAGCATGATCAAGGTGGACAAACACCTCCTCAAAAAGACCGACTACGACGTGAAACTCACCGACGGCACCGAAATTGAGTTTAACAACAAAGGCGAGTGGACTCGCGTGGACTGCAAGAAGAAAGCAGTGCCGGAAGCCCTCGTGAGCAATAGCGTGAAAAAGAGCGTGGAGAAGAAATTCCCCTCAGAGAAAATCACCGCAGTTCAGAAACGCGCCCTCTATCACGAAATTTGCCTCAGCGACGGCACCCGTCATAAATACGATCTGCTCGGCATCTACCAGGGTCCTGTTAAAAAGGCCGATGAAGAAGCCAATAAAAAGGCTGCTTCCGAAGATGACGAAGAAAACGAGGATGAGATTTAAAAGAATATGATTGACGCAAACTTAAGTTTGCTCACACAACCAAGAGACACAAGTCCGCACCATAACTGAGGGCACTGAAAAAGTCCTCTGCTGGCCGAAATCCTAAAATCAATCTGCACATA
>CAJLTZ010000095.1 GCA_905209725.1 uncultured Muribaculaceae bacterium | reverse complement strand
TGCATCAAAAATCGGTCGCCCCTGCGTTAACATTTTTTGTGGGATGGGGTCTAAGGCATAGGTCATAGGCCAGAAGAAAGAAATCATTAACCGCGCGCATCACTCGGCATCAGCGAAGTGTTGCGCGCGGACTCGTGATTTTTAATATTATTAACTATTATTATACTTTTCTGCTTTGCACATTTCCTCGATACTCTATAAATTTGCACTCAAAGAAACATCCCGGCTTCACTCTTCATCTTTTCCGATATTTCCCGAAGCCACGCAACTAATATCATATGAGAAGACTTTTACCTGCGGTAATGTTTATTTTCGGGGCAATCTTCGGGATTGCATCCGGTGCCAAGGCTCAGACCTGCAGGGTGAACATCGGCACCAACCATCACGGCAACGCCTGCTATATCGAGGTGTTTGAATATGACTATGTCACCGAAAAACCAACCTTCCCAGGCGGCGACGGCAATATGATCACCTTTATCAACAAAACCCGCAAATATCCCGAACGTGCTTATAAAAAGGGAATCCAGGGCAGAGTGACCTGCTCCTTTGTAGTCAACACAGACGGCAGCGTGAGCCATATAAGCGTGTTGCGTGGCGTGGAACCCTCCCTCAATAAAGAGGCAATCCGCATCCTCAGCAAGATGCCCGAATGGACTCCCGGCAAAATCAACGGCCAGGCAGTGCCCACCCGTGTGGTCCGCACAGTCCCCTTCCGCAAATAGGAATGACTCCGACCTCCGACCTCTCACCTCATAACTCTGACTTCTGACTTATAAAGAGAATAGATATAGTTTAGTTTTGATTTTTAGCATTCTGAAAGGGGATATCCGTGAGGATAATCCCCTTCCTTATGCCTGTAAGCCGCAAAATTTGCAAACATTTGCGCCAAAAAGCGTGTTATATTCATAGAGAGGCTGAGGATAGCAAAGCTCCACTTCAACGTATCTGCTTACCACGTCAGCGGGCGATGCTGTTAGGCGTCCGTGATGCAAAATTTCAAATAATTATGCATTAATTTGCTAATTCTTTGGCAATTCCAAATTTTTGTACTAATTTTGTGCATCATTTGCAACGAATAGGAAGCTGACACACCTTCCTCTTAAGTTTCTCTGATATGAATTTGAATAAGTAAGTTTAATTTAAATTTTATAGCAATGAACATTGAATCAATTGGCACCTGGTCGGGCGAGGTTTACAAAGCCCTCGAAAGTTCCGACACCCGTATGCTTGGTATCAAAGGAATCAAGAAAGCCACAAAGCTCAAAAAAGATGAGATGATGGCAGCCCTTGGTTGGCTTGGCCGTGAAGGCAAGATCACCATCACGGAGAATGACGAGGACATAATTGTGGCTCTCGTCTGAGAAATCCATGTGACAAATCCCCCTGGGCAACTATGCCCCCAATGACAATATTAAAGAAGGATTGGTTCTCAATCCTTCTTTTTTATTAATTTTGCATACAGGGAGGAACTTCTTTATTAATTTTGCATACAGGGAGGAACTTCCCATATAATTACTGCACAACATGAACCGCGAAGGAATAGTGATACGCAACACCGGCTCCAGTTTTCTGGTGCGCCTCGACGACGGCAGCGAAACGAACTGCCGCGTGAAAGGGAATTTTAGAATCAAGGGAATACGCACCACCAACCCGGTGGCCGTAGGTGACCGGGTCAGCGTCACCAAGGCCGCAGATGATGCCGACTACATCACGGCTATCGCCCCACGGCGCAACTATATAATCCGCCGTGCCTCCAATCTCTCCAAGGAGTCGCACATCCTTGCGGCCAATATCGATTGCACCCTGCTCGTGGTTTCCATACGCGATCCATTCACTCCAACCACTTTTATCGACCGTTTCCTTGCCACCGCAGAGGCTTATGCCGTGCCGGCGGCTCTCGTGCTCAACAAGGAGGATATCTGGGACGATGACGACCACGAACTGGCTGAAGGCCTTCGGATTCTGTATACTTCGATTGGCTATCCTGTGTTCAAGGTCTCCGCGGTTTCAGGGGAGGGGATAGGTGAGTTGCGAGAGTTTCTACATGATAAGACCACTCTGTTGGCAGGCAACAGTGGCGTGGGCAAATCCTCGCTGATCAATGCATTGGTGCCCGGAGCCGAACTCAAGACCGGCCGCGTGTCGGATATTCATCACACCGGCACCCACACCACAACCTTCTCCGAGATGGTGCCGTTGCCCGATGGTGGGCAGTTGATTGACGTGCCAGGTGTCAAGGGATTCGGGACCATTGACTTCAAGGCGAGCGAGGTGTCGCATTATTTCCCGGAGATATTCCGATATGGCAGGGAATGTCGTTATGGCGATTGCAAGCACACCGGCGAGCCAGGATGTGCCGTGCGGCAGGCCCTCGAAGAGCATCTCATCTCCGAGAGCCGTTTCGCCTCCTACCTCTCCATCCTCGAGGAGATCGCCGACAAAGACAAATACCGCAAACCCTTCTAATAATTTTGAATTTATAATTTTGAATTTTGAATTAAAGCAATGCGATAGTCACAAATCCGGGGTCGGCCACTCCAGAGCACGCCCTACAGCGAGTAAGACAATGCTTTGGCTGTGCAAGAATTGGGCGGTTGATATAATAGAGAGGTGGGATGCTCCGTTTTAATTGAGATGAACGCTTTGAGAACGACAATTGCGCTCTGTGCGCTTTCCCTGATGGCGTCTTCGGTTGCGGCCGAGGATACTTCGGCCGCATATAGCTTTCTTAACATCCCCACATCTTCCCATGTCTATGGCCTCGGCGGCAACAACATCGCCATCATCGACGACGATGTGACGCTTGCCGACCAGAATCCTGCCCTTATCGGTCCCGAACTGGAGAAGCAGGTGGCGTTCAACTATATGTATTACATGGGCACAGGCAATTTCGCCGGCCTTCGCTATGGTATGGCAGCTGGAGAGCACGGCGGTTGGGCAATCGGTCTCCGTTACCTCAACTACGGCAAAATGCAGGGCTACGATGAGAATGGCGGTGCCACAGGGGAGTTCACACCGAGCGACCTTGTGGTTGAGGGCACGTACTCACGCGACATAGCAGGGCGATGGCGCGGTGGTGCCAACTTCAAGATGGCCTACAGCAGTTATGAGCAATACACGGCCTTCGCAATCGCCGTGGACCTTGGAGTCAATTACTACGACCCCGACAAAGACCTGAGTTTTTCGGTTGTTTTGAAGAATATGGGAGGCCAGGTGAAGCGTTTCGACACCAAATACAACCGTGTGCCATTCGACATCCAGATCGGATATATGCAGACACTCGGTTCGCTGCCGCTTCAATTGTCAATCACGGCCAACAATCTTGTTCGCTGGCGCATACCCTATTACGCATACAATAAGGAAACCAACGACGAGATGCTTCAGGAGAAATCCGGATTCTTCACCAATTTCTTCCGTCATCTCATTTTCGGACTCCAGTTGCAACCCTCCGAGAAATTCTATTTAGACCTTGCCTACAGTCATAAGGCGCGCACCGATATGAGCAGTTTTAGTCAGAATTTCTTCTCCGGGTTTTCGATAGGGGCAGGATTCAGAGTGAAAGGCTTCGCCTTCGGCGCCGCCTACGGCATGCCCCACAAATCCGCCTCGACCCTGATGGTCAACCTCAACTGCTCCCTCGGCGAGCTCCTCGGCAACTAACTCCCCCCCATTATTTTTGAATTTTGAATGGCGGAGCGCGCTATATCGCTTCGCGTTCCCAGCGCCATCGTCGGGCGAGCATGGGAGTGGGTGGCTCCCTCGCCACCCATAAAAAAAGAAAAAAAGCCGCTTATATTGGAGTGGGTGGCGCCCTCGCCACCCATAGCAGTAGTTGCTAAGGCCGACGAGGGCGTCGGCCGCTCTAATGCATGCCGACGCGGTGTCCGTAGCAACGCTACTGCACAAGACTGGGAGGGACGACGTCGAACCCTTTTAGGTAGACCTTGTCATTGGCAGATTTTGTCGGACGTAAATAAACTAAGAATTGAATTATCTACTCAAAGGCATGCCAATTATATACAACCCATTGGATGTAAAATAATGTTAATTGCAATTTTATATACCGCACTAATAGTTAAATAATGTTAACTTTTTTTGCACTATTGTATGATATGACATTAATACTTACATTTGCGATGTATTAAAAATCTCTAAATTTTACCGTTATGAAAAAAATTACTTTATTTTTTGCATTTATGGTATTGCCGTTTTTAATGAATGCGGAAACATACTTTAAAGATGGCATGCAGTGGCGCAACCTTGTAATAGGGTCTCAACTTCCTGGAGGTGCGCATAGTTTAGAGACAGTAACCCTTCAAAAGTCAGCAGCCGGCGACTGGCTCGAGATGAAGAGTCACACTGTAGGAATAGATGAAGTGCATACATCCGATGAGTTTATAGGATATGTTAAATCTGAAGGAGATAAGGTTTTCTTCAAATTGACAGATGCAGAGGATGCAGAATCATATCTTTTTTATGATTTTGGACTGAAGGAGGGCGAAGGATGTTATGTGTATTCACCGATTTTCAACCTTCTCAAATCTTATGTAAAATGCGTCGGCATTGGAGAAGATCCTGAATTCCCCGGCTTCGAAACGATGTCGCTCATTGAATATAGAGATGATTCATGCACAGGATTCAGCAGCGAAATGAGATGGATTAAAGGCTTATCATCCGAGAGAGGTGTGTTATTTAACAACTTCTTGGATATTGTCGGAGTTGGAGGCAGGTTGTTATGGGATGCTACTTATGATGGAAAAACTCTTTATTCCAATCCGATGGTGAGAGTTGATGAGATTCCATCCGAATCAGGTCTTGACATCCGCACTGAAGGGCTTGTGCTGACCGTTTCTGTGAAGACCCCGGTGGAAGGTGGCATTTATTCTCTGTCGGGTGTTAATCTCGGAAACTATATGTTCGGAGAAAACCCAATCACCATCAGCCTTCCTGCAAAAGGACTGTATATTCTTAAAGCCGGAGAAAAGGCCATAAAGGTCGAGATCTAATCATTAGAAGTTGGATCTTAGAGTCGTAGTAAAAAAATGAGGGTATATCCGGATTCGAATCCGGATATACCCTCATTTAAATTTTGTAAGTGCTGTGCTTGAACTCTCGCCATCCATAGCACCGTGGCTGTAGCAGACGACTCATGACGTCCTCGTCGGTCACAGCGACGCTGCTGGCACAAGACTGGGAGGGACGACGTCCTCGTCGTCCGTATCGACGGTGGATGGCATGCATGGGAGTGGCGCTGCTGTGTACGACGAGGACGTCGTCCCTCCCAGTGATGTCGCTCGCTGTGTCCACGTCTGTTTGTGGTATAAGTTTTGCAAATTTGCAAATTTGCTTAAAATAATTTGCGATTACAAAAGATATGTATTTTCTAAAAAGTAATCAGGAATAGTCAATACAACAGTGACATATAAGACTAAAATTGTACGAACAGGAGTCACGATGGCAACCTGTACGAGCGTGGTGCCTACAAATTCCACAGTGCCGATTGCTCCAAGTCCGGTTCCCCTTCATGCTACCGTTTTCCCCGAGACATTATGGGAAATGAGAGGAGTCACAAGATTGAATGAATGCGATATGTTGCAGTATGTATTGTCACCATATTTTTATGATGCTCGGACAAAAGTTCTGACCTTCGTATCTGAGATAACCTTAAACATAGAAACCCGCATCAAGCAGGCTGGAGAAGAGGATTATACCAATCAGTCTCCTTATATAATAAATCCCGGACTTTATCATGATTTCGTAATAAACAATAATAGACTGGATGAAATCAAGATAGAGAGGGATTACCCCAATCCTGTGGATTATCTGCTCATCACCTGTGATAGTTTGGTTGATTCATTCAAGCCCTTGCTGGATTGGAAAAGAGTGAAAGGGCTGCATGTGGCCACGGAGACAATCGAGAATATCTATCGCACTTATGATGGAGAAGACTTAGTACATAAGATAAAGAAGTGTATCAATCATTATTTAGCTCATAATGGGCTGAGATATGTGGCGCTTGGAGGTGATGAAAGAATTGTGCCTCCACGCTATTGTTATATTGTTATCGGTCAAAATACTGAAGATGGTTATGTAGAATATAAGGAATATATTCCTACAGACAAATATTATGCTTGTATGGGTGGCGATTTTAAATGGGATGGTGATGGCGATAGAACATACGGAGAACCTGAGGATAATATAAATTTACTGGAATCTGTATTTGTTACCAGAATTCCTGTACAAACAAAACGGGATGCAAGGAATGTTGCATTAAAATTTGTGGATTCCGAGAAGAATCCAATATGGAATGGAACTATGTTGATGAGTGGAGTTGCAATTCTGGATACAATAGTTAATGGAAAAAGCGATTCAGAATTAAGGGCAGAAAATATGTATTACAATTATTTCGAGCCATATTTCCATATTCCGATGAAGAAATTTTTCGATACTGGTACGGATTTCCCAGGAGGGGCATCTTATGATGTCACTGCGTCAAATTATTTGGCACAATTGAATAAAGGTTATAGTTTTATTGAGTACATCGGTCATGGAGGGATTGATTATTTTGTTTTGGAAAAAGGATCGTATTTTAATGGCCGCATCCATGCTTCAAGAATTAATTCAAGTATAAATACCGGTATTATTACGACTACGGCATGTTTAACAAATTCATTTGACAGTGACGAAGAGGATGAAGGCCCATGCTTGAGTGAAGCATTAATTCGGAACATTAACAGTGGAATCATAGGTTATCTGGGTTGTTCTCGCTTGGGTTGGGTAACAACACGCAATATTGATGGTCTAGATCATTCGTTAAGTTATGATGCTGCGTTTTATACAAAATTATATTCTGCGCAGTTAAAGGATAAAAATTTCGGAAAAGTTGTTTCACTAGCCAAGCAAAGCCGAAACATATGGGTTATCCCTGAGCCGAATGCAACTGAATTTGCTAAAGAATACTCTAAATATGAACGTTGGGTTCATTATGGATATAATCCTATTGGAGATCCTGAAATGCCTTTATTTACTGAAGCTCCAAAAGAGTTTTCAAATGCCTCTGTTGAAGTTGGTCTGAAATCACCAATACTGGGCTCAGTAGTGCATATGCAGACAGTGATTGACGCAGGTGAAGATAATTGTAGAATCTGCATTTCAAGTGAAGATGATGCCGGACTGAGAGTGCATGAGGTGTATGAAGATGTAAGGAGAGTGGTAATCGATGGCTCAAGGTTTAACTGTATAGCCACAATTACGAAGCAGAACTTCAAACCGAAGCAACTTTATGCATATAATAAGCCGGCTACAGAAGTGCCAGTTGGTGAGGATTCCGGCAAAATTTTGTCATGTGCAAGTGAGCCTGGATCAAATAGCATAACACTGGAACTGTCCATACCTGAATCTGCAAAAGATGTTCAGATTGCAGTTACTGATATTCAGACAGGTTATACACAATTGACAGTAATTGATAACTCCTTGCATGTCGAATCAGAGAAACATCAGATTGATACAAAGAGCGGACAGAGTCAATATGCTGTATCTCTGTTTGTAAACGGCGTTATGAATGATAATATTAACATTAGGAAATAATAACAAAAAAAACTGATATGGGAACAAAAAACATAATGAGCAAGTATGTTACACTCGCTATTGTAATATTTGCTTTGATTGATTCATCTGCTTCTGCGCAGGAATACAAGAAGATGTTTACTGACGGGAAGAAATGGGTTTATGAGGAAACGATGTTTGCGCCTCCCAAGCATCCTGATCATGAGCAACGATGGATACGAACAATCATTGGAGACACAGCCTATAATGCAAAACCTGCAAAAATACTTCTTGTTAAACACAGTTATGTTAGCCAGAAGTATGATATAAATGATTACAACGAATATAAATATGTGGTGTGGGAAGAAAATGGGATCTCATATATTGGCGCATTAGTGTCCACTAAAAAATCATAAGAACACTTTGAAATTATTGAAATTCAATT